>JADJXL010000016.1:127500-427500 GCA_016715885.1 Polyangiaceae bacterium | reverse complement strand
CACCGCGACGGCATTGGCTCCGAGACGGTCTTTCATCGAATCGACACACATCTCGAAGTCCGCACCGACCTTGTCCATCTTGTTGATGAACGCGATGCGCGGGACCTTGTACTTGTCCGCTTGACGCCAAACCGTCTCGCTCTGCGGCTCGACGCCATTGCCCCCATCGAACACCGCAACGGCCCCATCGAGCACGCGCAGGCTTCGCTCGACCTCGATGGTGAAGTCGACGTGACCCGGCGTGTCGATGATGTTCACGCGATGCCGGATCCCCTTGTAGGGACCTTCTTCCGGCTCCCAGAAACAGTTCGTCGCGGCCGCCGTGATGGTGATGCCGCGCTCCTGCTCCTGGACCATCCAGTCCATCGTCGCAGCGCCTTCGTGCACTTCGCCGAGCTTGTAGTTGACGCCGGTGTAATAGAGGATCCGCTCGGTCACCGTGGTCTTGCCCGCGTCGATGTGGGCCATGATCCCGATGTTTCTCGTGCGTTCCAAGCTGTAGTCGCGCGCCATTTGGTTCCTCCGTCCGGTCGGCCTTTCGCTCGATGCGGCCTTCAGCGTCTTTCGGTCCAGTTTGTCGTATCGAACTCCAAACGCACGACACCCTCTCCAGCCCTGCTCACCTCCATTCGGTGAGCTTCGAGAAACCTGGAGAGGGTGTCGGGGTACGTTCGCCGGCGGCGCTGTTCAACACGAGCGCTGCCTATTGTTCGAGCTACGTAACCCGATCCTTATGTCGCCTGTGCCATCTCGGTCGATGTGTCTCCCTGCTTCGTTGGTCCCAGAGGCAAAGTCGCGCTCGGCTTCACCTAGCTCGAACGTTTGGGGCTTGGGATCGCCTTCTGCGTCCTTCGCCCCAAACCTCAGCTTGCGACGCGAAGGTCACCAGCGGTAGTGCGCGAAAGCCTTGTTGGCTTCCGCCATCTTGTGCGTGTCGTCCTTCTTCTTCACCGCGTTGCCGCGATTCTGAGCGGCATCGATGAACTCCGCCGCAAGGCGCTCACGCATCGTCTTTTCGCCACGCGAGCGCGAGTACGTCACGAGCCAACGCATGGCCAGCGCCACGCGTCGTTCCGGACGAACCTCGACGGGCACCTGATACGTCGCACCGCCGACGCGTCGGCTCTTGACCTCGAGCTTCGGCTTGACGTTGTCGAGAGCTTTGCGGAAGACCTCGATGGGCTCCTCCTTGAAACGGTCGCGAATGACATCGAACGCGCCGTACAAGATGCTCTCCGCCGTCGCTTTCTTCCCGCTCAGCATGAGCGAGTTGGTGAACTTGGCGACGAGCTTGTCCTTGAACTTCGGGTCCGGAATGATTCTGCGCTTCGGAACTTCACGTCGACGAGGCATGGGTGCTTCCTCAGATCACGAATTGAAAATCGATGACGCTCGCGACGCGATCAGCGCTTCGGGCGCTTGACGCCGTACTTCGAACGCTTGCGGTTGCGGGTCGCCTTGTTGGTGGAGCTCGGCCCTGCCGCACCAGACGCGTCCAAGGTACCGCGCACGACGTGATAACGCACGCCCGGCAGGTCCTTCACGCGGCCGCCGCGGATGAGCACGACGGAGTGCTCTTGCAGGTTGTGCCCCTCGCCCGGGATGTAGCTCGTGACCTCCATCTGGTTCGTGAGGCGCACGCGACAAACTTTGCGCAAGGCCGAGTTCGGCTTCTTGGGCGTCGTCGTGTACACACGAACGCAGACACCACGGCGTTGGGGGCAAGACTTGAGCGCCGGAGAGGCCGTCTTGTAACGAGCGGCTTCACGGCCGTATCGAATGAGCTGGCTAATGGTCGGCATGGTGGATCGTTCTAACCCGGAAAGGGGACGCGGAAGATACTCGGGGAAGGTGCCGTGTCAAGCTGGTGGGCGCGACTTTTGCCACAGCCCTCGTTTCCCACCCCAAAGCGCAGGGGTTTTGCCAGATCGAACGCGCTTCGAGTACCGTCGGATCGTGAGTAAAAAGCCGACCCGTGCCCAGCGCAAGGAAATGCGTGCCCGCAGTGCTCGCAATCGCACTCCGTCCGTTCCGCAAAACCCTACGCCTGCCGAGAAAAACCCGGCACCGAGCAGTCCGCCCGCAGCCGCCGCGGCACCGAGCGCTCCGAAAAAAACCGCGCCCCAGCGTCCCAAACGCACCGCTGCAAAATCCGCCGTCAAAGCATCCGAACCCACGACGACGGAAAAGCCGCGCGAATCATCACCGACTCCCGCACCAGCTCGTGCCAAGAAAAAGCCAAGCCGCGAACTCGCTATCTTCGCCTTCGGCGCACTCCTCGCCGTTGCCGCCCTGATCGCATATTTCGCAACGCGCAAGCCTTCTCCCGCGCTGGTTTCGGAAGACAAACCCCAGACGACAGCGACGGAACAACGCTCGGAACCGGCACGCACGGAAGCGCCGAAACCCGCCGCAGCACCACCTCTTCCGCCACCGGTCGTCGCCGAGCCGCAAGCGCCTGCATCCGCGATCGCGCCCGAACCAATCGCTTCGGCGATTCCCGCGGACAAACCCGAGCCGAAGGAAGAACCTCCGGCGAAGGAAGAGCCTCCGGCGAAAAAGACAAGCGACAAACCCACCACGACCGCTCCCGCAACGAAGCCCATCGCGACGGTCAAACAACCAAGCAAACCTGCACCGCCAAAGCCCGCGCCTTCTCCGAGCGACGACTACGAATGAATCACTGCTCCAACGCGTCGAGCACTCGCTGTAGCCCGCTCGCCACTCTTTCCGCTATCCTGCAGCGTGCGCACGAGCGAGCACATCCGTCGCGCAACGTTCGATCGAAAGGACACACGTCGATGCTCACGCCAGCCCCAAACGCGCCGCCCCGCTCGGCACATCTCTCCCGCACACGCGCCGCCCTTGCGTGCGTGAGCTTGTCGTCAGTGCTGCTCGTGAACACGATCGGGTTTGCCCAAGCGCAACCCCCACCGCCTCCACCGCCCGGAGCTGCGCCGGATGCGGCGGCGCCCACGACTGCGCTGCCACCACCGCCACAACCACCGCCAACGGCGCAACCACCCGCGGGAACGCCAACGCCTCCACCTGGATACGCGCCGCAACCTGGATATGGGCCTCCGCCTGGATACGCGCCGCCTCCAGGTTATGCGCCTCAACCAGGGTACGGACCTCCGCCTGGATACGCGCCTCCGCCTGGATACGCGCCTCCGAGTGAGTACGGACAAACCCCTCCGGGCTATGCTCCCTATCCACCAGGTTACCCGCCGTATTACGGCCCGTATTACGGGCCTCCCGCAGGTCCTCCGCCGCCGAAGTTCGAACGTCACAACGCTGGCATGATGGTGGGCGGCGTGCTTCTGACGACCGGCGGCATCCTCGGCGTGCTCATCGGATCCGCAGTCGCAACGACGGCATCCGACCAGATCCCGATCTACTGCAACCGAGGGTTTGGCCCAGAAGTCTGCGAAACGCGCGCGGACGAAACGCAACTCGGCGTCGGCATCGGGGTGCTCGTCGCAGGCCTCGCGGCAATCGGCGTCGGAATTCCGCTGTGGGTCATCGGGGGCAAACGCGTGCCCGTCAAAGACACGCCCGCGGATCAACCCCCGTCCACACCTGCACCAGATGCACCAAAGACGAGCCTCGAGCTTGTCGTAGGCCCGTCCTCAGCCGCTCTGCGCGCAACGTTCTGAGCGGTCGTCAACTCGTCGCGTCGAACACGTCGCGAAGACGTTCACCACCAAGCTGCGCAAGAAAAGGATTGTGCTCACGCAAGCGCACGATCCATCGCTCGTCTTCGGCATTGATCCATCCGCGATCGACGAGCCTACACAAGCGCTCCACGCGGCTCGCATGCGCCTGCACGCGACTCGTCGCGTAGCGCGACATGTCGCCACGTCGAAGCATGAACCCCCAATCACTCGACTCGAGAAGCAACAGCTCCACGATCGCCTGATCAATCGCCTGACCTACTACGCCGTCGGCATGCCGACGCGTCGCAACGACTCGCCGCACGGTCCTCTCCGCATGGCGCATGTGTCGAATCAAGTGCGCGGGTGACATGCCTGCTTGGCTTGTCCCATCGAGCGATCGACCCAGCCAAGCGTCACCAAATCCTCCCTCGCCCCACGACGACGCCATAGGCTCGGCAACCGCTAGTTCCGGCTGTTTCGCAAGATAGCCGCCCAGCGTGATCGCAGCGACGCCCGTCTCGCCCTTCGACGCGTGGAGCGTGCGCAGAACGTGTTCGAGAAAGACCGGCCCCTCGAACCACCAGTGCCCAAACAGCTCGGCATCGAACGGCGCAACCACGATCGCTTGATCTCGCGTGTCACCTCGTGCCGCTAGCGCTGCAACGCGCCCCTGCACGAAATGCTCGGCATCGATCCGCGCTTGCTGGTCCGCACGTTCGGGATTCCAAACCTCCTTGTCGACACCGCGCCCCGTCACCCGATGGTACTTCAACCCCGTCATGAGCCTCGTTCCATCCGGACCAACCTCCCCGGTGAGCATCGATTCGGGCAAGTCGAAGCCGATATCACGGTAAAAGTCGCGATAATCGGGATGGCCGGGATAACCCACCTCACGCGACCACACGTCACGCGATGCCCACGGATCGCGACCGAAAAACGCCACACCAAAAGGCGCAACGATGGGCTCGAAAATCGCAGCCGGAGGTCGCGGCTGCGCAAGCTCGATACCATGCGCATCGAGCACCGTGTAACGCACGTTTGCCCGGACAATCTCGTTCGAGATCGAAGGATCGTACCCGCATTCGGGTAGCCACATCCCTCGCGGTCGATGCCCCGCAAACACCTCGAACGCTCGCAGCCCTATCTCGATTTGCGCTCGCACCGATGCCGGCGTGAGCGCCGGTAAGTAGGCGTGCGTCGCGCACGTCGTCACAAGCTCGATCGCCCCCGCACGCTCGAGACGCACGAAAGCCCCCACGAGGTCTCCACCGATACGCGCCCACGTCGCGCGCGTACGAGCCAGCCGCTCGCGGTAAAACTCGACGACGTGCGCCACATCCGGAAGCGCACGCGTCCGGATCGATTCGCGCGCAACAAGTTCGTCGAGACGATCGAGCTGCGCGACGAACCGCTGGCGCAGAAGCGAGTCGCCGAGCATCGCCATGAGCGGTGGCGATAGCGACACCGTCACGGGCGCCAAAACGCCGTCGTCCACGAGCCTTTCGAAGACGTCGACGAGCGGCAGGTACGATTCCCAAAGCGCCTCGTAAAGCCACCGCTCCTCGAGCGATCGTGGATGCTCGGGACTGCGCACCCATGGCAAGTGCGCGTGCAAAACAATCGCTACCGAGCCACTCATCGATCGCACGAGCCGTCAGCTCGCCTGACCCCGCACGAGCTCTTGCCCAAGATCCAAGCCGACACGCCGCGCGTCGGCAACGTCGACAGGCCACGGAGTTCGTCGCTCCCCGGTTCGTACGTTGCTTCCATCCGCATCGGCCGCCATCGCTCGAAGCCACAACACGTCACCACGCCTCACGGCATGTGCTGCAACCGGCGTGCGACAATCGGCCCCGAGCGATGCCATCACGCCTCGTTCTGCCGCAACACAAACTTCGGTCTCTCGATGCACGAGCGGCAACAGAAGCTCACGCGTTTCCGTATCCGATGCGCGAATCTCCACGGCAAGCGCGCCCTGCCCGATCGCCGGTAGCATCACTTCCGGTTCCAGCACTTCGGTCGCTCGATGCGCGATCCCCAAGCGAACGAGCCCTGCGCGCGCAAGCACGATCGCCTCGGCCTGCCCTTCCTCGAGCTTCCGCAAACGCGTGTCGACGTTGCCTCGCAACGGAACGATCACCAAGTCCGGACGAACGAGCCGCAAGGCCACAGCTCGCCGAAGGCTCGACGTTCCAACGCGGGCTGCGTGCGGCAGATCCGCGAGTTTTGCGCCGCTCGCCGAAACGAGCACATCCCGCGGATCTTCGCGCAAGGGTACGCATGCGATCGCAAATTCGGGCGCGATCTCGGCCGGAACGTCTTTGAAAGAATGCACCGCGATGTGCGCTCTTCCTTCGAGCAGCGCTTCCTCGAGCTCCTTGATGAACAGCCCTTTGCCACCCACGTCGACAAGCGGTCTGTCGGTGATCCGATCACCCTTCGTCACCACCTCGAGCTCCTCGATCTCGAGCCCTGGAGATGCCTGCATCAGTGCACGCGCGAAGGCTCGAGATTGGGCCAGTGCCAACGCAGAACGACGCGTGGCGAGAATCAACCGAGTCGTCATCGGAGGTCCTTTGCATCCACGACATCACGCACCGAAGTACGTGGGCCGAGACTTTCGTGCAGGGGGATTTCGTCGTCGATTTTGCGAAGAAGACGAGGTTCGGCCATCGCCACGGATTCCGCTTCGGCTTGCTCCTTGGCCGAAACCTGAACCTCCGCAAGCTCGAAAAGATCCTGCATCACTTCGACATACATGTCCGCGCGCGCGTCCCCGGCAAGCTCGCGAAGCCGGCTCACGGGACCGTGGAGTAGCTTGTTCGTTGCTGCTCCAATCATCGCCAAAAGCGCATCCTTTTCCGCAGGACCAAGGTGCTTCAGACGACCAGCAAGACTGCGCTCGAGCTCGGACGCGAGCACACCGCGCGTTCGTGCGAACATCTTGGCAATCGTCGGCGTGAGCTCGCGCTCGAGCGTCCACTGCTCGAACGCTGCCGTCTCCTCGTCGACGATCTCTTCGGCCCGCACGGCCTCGACCGCACGGCCTTCGAGCGATTCCGCAACGATGCGCGATAGATCGTCGACGTCGTAGAGGTACACCCCATCGAGCTCGTGGACGGCGGGATCGATGTCTCGAGGTACGGCGATGTCGATCAAAAACAAGCTCTTGCCACGGCGCGCTTTGCGCACGCGTTTGATCAAGTCCGTCGTGATCACGTGCGTGGGACTCGACGTCGACGCGATGGCAATGTCGACTTCGGCCAGTGTTCGTTCGAGATCCGCCATGGTTCGAGGTTCGCCGCCGACGTCTTGCGCCAAAAGGTTTGCCCGAGCAGGGCTGCGGTTGAGCACGACGATCTTGGCTCCTGCCTTGGCAAGCAAACGTGCTGCTGCTTCGGCCATCTCGCCCGCGCCCACGAGAGCCGCTTTTCTGCCGCGCAACTCGCCGAAGATCTCCTGCGCGAGATCCACCGACACGCTCGAAACCGACACTTGCCCAGCACCAATGGCCGTTTCATGACGGACACGCTTGCCTACGCGCACGGCGCGAAGCATCGCTTTGCCCAAGGTTTGTCCTAACGACTTCGCTTCGCGCGCTGCCTCGATGGCATCCTTCAACTGCCCGAGAATCTGTGGCTCGCCAACGACGAGCGAATCGAGCGACGACGCCACGCGAAACAGGTGCTTGATGGCATCTTTGCCGTCCTTGGCATGCAGATGCTGCCGAGCCATCTCACCGCCCATCGCCACGAGCTTCGTCAGCACGACGCTGCGAGTCGCTTCGAGCGGCTCGCCGAGTGCGGGAGCTGCAAAGATCTCGACACGGTTACACGTGGACAAGACGACGGCTTCGTTCACGGCATCGTTTGCCCGAAGTCGTGCGAGGAGCTCCGGAAGTTCGTCTCGACCAACGGCGAGGCGTTCGCGAATGGCGATCGGAGCTGTCTTGTGCGAGAGGCCGACGACGACGATCACGCCGCTTAGCCTCCAACCCGCTCGATGGCCGGCCGCACGAGATAGATGGCAAGTACGGCTGCGACGCAAAGAAGGCCGGTGATCGTGCCGTATGCGGCTCGCCGGCCACGAAATCCGGCCGCGGCGCGTAGAAGCAAAACGGTGGCAAAGACAAACCACGTCGTGTAGCCGAGCACCGAGCGTAAAATCTCGTCGATCGTCCCCGACTCGAGATGGTTCGACCAGATGGTCCCCGTGAGGATGCCGAGCGTGAGCAAGGGAAAACCCGCCACGAGAAAACGATGGCCTGCTTTGTCCAGCACTTCGAGCGGCGGAAGGCGACGCGTCCGAGCCTGTGCATGCTTCTGTTTGATCCTACGTTCCTGAATCAAATAAAGCAGTGACGAACCTCCAGCGAGCATGAACAGCGCCGCGCCAGCGAGGTTGGCGAGCACGTGGAGAGCAAGAAACGGAGCGCCGAACGAATTGGCGGAGGCCGGTTGGCCTACGAAAAATGTACCGAGGATGGTTGCGAGACCCAGTGGGGCCAGGAGCACGCCGATCGCATCGATACGAAATCGTCTCCTGGCTGGGAGATACAGGACCACTGCGAGGATCGATGCAAGGGAGAGCGAAAAATGCACTGAGTTGACAGGACAAACCTTGGCCACGATGCCCGCGAAGGTGACGTAGGCCAGGTGCGAAACTGCTGCGATGCCGAGGAGCGCGGGTGGAAGCCGTGGCTCGGCTGAGGATCGCGCGCTCGTACGGCCATCGTTCGTAGGGCCAGGCCTCAGGTTTTTCCGGGCGATATCGAGAAAAAACAGCACGCTGGCCACTCCATAGAGGAGCGCCGCCACGAGGAACGTGGCCAGTGAAAGGACGTGCGTCATCGGCCGTGAAGGTAGCGCGTCCCTGGCGAGGCAACAGGGCGAACGGACAAGCTGCGAGCCTGTCGCATCAAAGTTTCGTGGCCAGGAAGGCCGCCAGCAAATCCTCGTCCGTTACGGGCACCGGTGCTGGTGAAGATGAGGTCGGCGCTTGTTGCGATGCGATCGCTCCGATGGGTGCTCCCACGAATCCTGGAACGACGTCGTATGCGTTGTCCCCCAAAATCATGGATGTCTCGAGTAGCTCCGCGCCAAGCTCGAGCAAAAACGCCTTGGACTTGACCTTGCCGATGAGCTCGTGGCCGTCCGACATACCGCTCACTTCGCGCAAGACACGAATGCCTTCGACGATGCGGTACTTCCGGTTCTCGCTCTTGATCAGCAATTCTTCGTTGCGCAGCTCGACACGCTCGTCCGCAACCCATTCATCGAGGGCAGCTTGCGGAAAAAACACGCGATTTCTCATGGAATGGTCACGAGTCTAGGACAAAGCCCGACGAACAAGCACGCACAATGACGAGGTCTCCATTCGATCCTGGGGGGGTATGGGAGGCCCGAGCCTCGCCGTGCTCTTGTGCGCAGCGCAAAAGCACCGGGAGGCGAGCCTCGGGCCCCCCCATCGTGAACTAGCCTCGCGGAGCGCGCGTCCCACGCGCGCGAAGCGAGCGGACAAACTCTGGCCCGGTATCAACTAAGCCGTCGCTGCGGGCGGGGGGCTCGAATCACGCGCGACGGCGGATGAACGCATGCGACGAGGCAACTGCCAAATCGACTCGACCACACCGACGAAGAGATAGCAACCGAGCAGCCAAAGCAGAACGAAGGCCGGCTGCATCTTCACCGAGACAAACACGCTGGAGAGCACGACGAACGTGACGAGCAGCGCGGTCATCGCGTTGAAGCGAACTTCCTTGAACGAACGGAAACGGATCGTCGACACCATGAAGACCGACAAGCCAAACGTCACGCCCAGGATCATCGGAGCGTGCTCGGCATGACCGATGACGTCCCCAGCCGAGTGGTTTGCCAAGACAATCGCCACGAGGACGCCGGCAGCTCCCGGAATGGGCAAACCCACGATGTACTTCGACGGCTTCGACGGTTTGCCGCCATCACCCATGCTGAGCACGTTGAATCGAGCCAAACGCACAGCACCGGCCGCCGTGAACAAGAAGGAGACGACGAGACCAAGCGTATCGAGACGGAAGAGCTGCCACTGGTAAACGAGGAGCGATGGCGCCACGCCGAACGAAACGATGTCGGCAAGCGAATCGATCTGCAGTCCAAACGCACTCTGCGTCTTCGTCGCCCGTGCAACGCGTCCATCGAGCGTGTCGAAAAACATCGCGAACACGATGAGCAACGCAGCGCGGTAAAAATCACTTTCCCCCTGCGCCCTCGCCGACGTGACGATGCTGTAAAACCCGCAAAAGATGCTCGTCAGCGTGATCATGTTCGGCAGCAAAAATAGGCTCTTCTTCAAGTCGAATCGTCGCCGTAGTGCCTTGTTCATCGCCGTGGCCTCCGCAAAGAATGCAGCGTAACGACGCGTTGCGGCACCGAGCAAGGACCAATCATCAGATCGCACAGAAAATGTCCGACCTCGGAAGGGCACTACGCACCTGAAGCCCGCCGCGCGCCTCGAGTGGATAGCTTCTTTCGCACTCGGCCGAGATCCAGGGCCGTCCGCGCAGCAAGGCAATTGTTCGAGGACAAACGACTTCGTCACATCGTTATGATCTCGAACGATATTTTATTTTTGGTTCAAACCAATGACGGTCGCGTGCAGGCGGTAGACGTCACACGCGCACGACCACGATTTGACGACCTGCAGGCGTCTCGGCTGGAGTCGCTCGCAGGCGTTGGGACACGGGCGGAAGACCTTTGCGCCTGTCGAAGATGACGAGCCATCCGTCTTCGATGCCATGACGCGCAAGCGATTCATCGACCTGCGTAAGCCCCTCGACCACCGGATCGGCGTCGCGATCGCGCCGCACTTTCACGACCATCGCGAGCGCCGACCCGCCCTGACGAATGCACACATCCATGCGCCCTCGCCCGAGCGCGTACTCGCGCTCGATGAGCCCTCCGCTCTTCACGATGCCGTTCAGAAACGCGGTGAGCACGAGCGGCGAAAGCTCGCCATACGTGGCGCCCGCAAAAACCTGATCGCCATGCCTTCGCCAGAACTCGAGAAATGTGTCGAGCAACTTGGCAGGATCGAGCCGTCCGTCGGGACGAACCCATGAAGGCTTGTCCGTCGAGAACAGCGAGCTTCGGGCAGTCGGAAGCTGCTTCGCGGCGAACAAGCGCCAGATCGGATTGGCAAACTGCACCGAGCCATCCGGCAGCTCGCGAGCGATTCCCAAGTCCACCGCGGCCCGCCCTTCTTCGGACGAAAGGTCTCGCAACGTGCCCGCCGTGAGTTGCTCGAGCAGCGTCTTGAAACGCGCGTCTCGCATGCGTTCGGCAACTTCGTCGAGCAATCCGCCACGACGCTCGAGCAGAACCTCACGCGCCTTGTCCACATCGCTGGCGGTCACGGGGCCCTTGCGCGTCTCTTGAAATTCGATGATGCGTTGCGCGAGCGAGTTCACAAGAAATGGAGCGCCTTGCGTCAGGTCGAAGATGCGATCCATCGCCGTGGAAAGCACCGGCTGAGTCAACTGCTCCGAAAGCGATTCGCAAAGCTGTCCAACCTGTTCGCGTGACAGAGGAGGCAACGCGATCACTTCGGCTTCGAGCGAGATGGAGCTTATCGGATTCGTTGCGCTGCTCGGTCCCTGCGCTGAATCGAGCTCGCGTGGATCACGAAGCGACGCGAACCCGATCGACCACGGAAACCCCTTTGGACGTCGCGGCTTTCCCGCTCGAATCTGCCGGATGACCGACACGCGCACGTCACGAGACAACGTGTCGAGGCCATCGAGGAACAGAACCAACGGACGCGGGCATTCCTGCGCAAACGCGGAGAGAGCTGCGCCGATGCGATTGCCAGGCGGAGCATCGGGCCATCGCGGCGCAGGCACATCCGCGGGCAAATACGCTGCGAAGTCGTACCGCCACGAGTCGAGCATCGCGAGCTCGGCGGCATCCACTCCAGGAAACGAAGCACCTGGTTCGAGCGAAACGACTGCGGCAACGTGAGTCTTTTCACGATTGATGGCTGCTGCCAAGTCGAGCAGCAGCGTGGTCTTGCCCATCTGCCGAGGCGCATGGAGCACGAAGAAACTGCCCTGCTCGATGATTTCCCACAGGGCGGGAACGCGCGAGCGCGCAGAAATCGTGGTGTGGCGAGCCGAATCGTTCGGGCCAGCCGTATTGAATCGGCGGGGCATGGCGGCAGGATCCCAAGGCAACGTGATGACGTCAAGCAAAGCGCCGCATGTATGTCGAACTCGGCGAATTTCCGCCGGGTCTGCCAACAACCATGGTCAAACACCAGCGCTGCTCGGTGCAGACATGAGCTAAGTTCTCGCATCGGCAGTCGGGCACCGCACGGTAGCGTCGGTCGACGTCGCTTCATGCCGAACCACGAAATCAACCGGAAACGACGATGAAAGCCGTCCGAATTCACGAATATGGCGACGCCTCCGTCCTTCGCCTCGACGACGTCGAATCCCCCGCTCTCGGCCCTCGCGACGTGCGCATCCGCGTGTGCGCCACGTCGGTAAACCCTGTCGATTGGAAAATCCGCAGCGGCGGCCAGCGAAACATCATCCCGCTCGAGCTGCCTTGGATCCTCGGGCTCGACGTCTCCGGTGTCGTCGTCGAAGTCGGCCCGAAGGTGACCCGCTTCCAAAAAGGCGACGAAGTATGGTCGTCCCCGACGCACAGGCGGCCAGGAACGTACGCCGAAGAAGTTTGCATCGACGAATCCGAGGTGGCGCTCAAACCGAAAACAGCGAGCCACGACGAAGCTGCGTCCTTGCCCCTCGTCGCGCTCACCGCGTACCAATGCCTCGTCGAAGCGGGTCAGCTAAAACCCGGACAAACCGTGCTCATCCACGCCGGGGCCGGCGGCGTCGGCAGCGTCGCCATTCAAATTGCCAAGCATCTCGGCGCACGCGTCATCACCACGTGCAGCGCGCGCAATGCTGAATTCGTCAAGCAGCTCGGGGCCGACGAAGTCGTCGATTACACGAAGACCCGCGTGGAGGACGCCGTCTCCAATGTCGACCTCATCCTCGATTCGCTCGGCGAGCCTGCATTCGATTCCAATATGAAAATCGTGCGCCGAGGCGGGCGCATTGCGAACATCACCGTCAACGTCCCCGGGCACGTCGAACGTCACGGCCCGACGCTCGGTCTCTTCACGCTCGCAGGATCGTTTCTTTGGATGCACCTCGCGCCGCTATTCAAAAACTTCGTCATCTTGAAACACGTCATCAAACGTTGTGACGGACGAATGCTCCAGGAAATCGCCGATCTCGTCGACGAGGGTGCCATCAAACCGACCATCGACAAGGTTTTTCCGCTCGCAGACGTACAAGAAGCACACCGGTACAGCGAATCCAACCGCGCTCGAGGAAAGATCGTGTTGCACGTAGCGGATGCGTAACCTTCAATGACGCACGCGTCGCCGCCATTTCGTAAATAGCAGCCCTAGAGCTCCCATGATCGCAAAAGGCGCATCGCCCTGCGACGTTTCCGCAACCGCACATGCGCACCCACGCGCGCCCGGTAAAACCTTGCCCGTAGGTGGGGCATTCGCTGATTTGCTCGTGCCAAGGCTCGATGCGTCGCCAATCGCCCCCGAACTGCCGAACACGCCAAAGCTCGCCCAATAATATGGGTGTGCCATGGCAGGAACTTTCAGCATCGACATCTGCACGCTGCGTAGCGCGCCCGATCGCGCCTCACCGCGCAAAATGCGTGCATAATAGTGCACCATCATGTTTTGCGTTTCCTCGTCCGCGACTTTCCACAAGCTCGCCACGAGACTTTCCGCACCTGCAATGAACAGCGCCCGTCGCAATCCATAAATACCCTCGCCCTGCAAAACGTCCCCTATTCCCGTTTCACACGCAGACAAAACCACCAGCTTCGTTCCGTTCAAATCCAGCGAGCTTGCTTCGAGCGCCGTCAGAATGCCGTCTTCGCCCCCTCCACCGCTCTTCGAATTCGCTCCGGCAAGCGCAATGCCCGACCGCAAGAGGGGATCGTCTGGAAGCCAATCCGACGTGGCATCGAGCTCGAGTCCCCGTTCACCCTCGTCTGCCGTGCGCGTCGCATTTGCCCCGAGCGTCAGGAAAAACCCGTGCGTTGCCACGTGCAATATCTTCGGTGCACGCACCTTTTTGATTGCGCCTTCGGTTGCGTCGACATCCGTGAGCACGGTCGCATTCGGCATGAGCGTCGACAATTGCCGCGCCTCCGCCGCCGTCGCCGGGAGCGGCTCGAAATACGCCTTGTCCAGCCCACGTGCAGCGCCACCTTCCTCGAGCAGCGCCAGCGCACTTTCACCCTGCTTTCGCAAACCAAACGCGGGATTTGCCAAAACAACGGCGCTTCCACTTTGAACGTTCGTCTGCCTTGCCAATCGCACCAAATCCCGCCCGCTCGTGAGGTACGTGATCTCGAAGTTCTCCACGAGATATCGACCATGCTCGTCGATGAGCGCTGCAAAAGGGATCAATGACAATGCGCCGTCCGCAGAAATGAGCATCCGTGTTTTACCACCCAAGAGCGGACGAACCTTGCGCATCACCCTTTCGTCGAGATCCCGAGCAATCTTTCCATGACCTTGACTGTTCGGGTTCGACAGCTCCTTCCGAAACGCATATGCAGCTCGTTCGATGGGCCCACTTTCACCGAGATCGACAAAAGCAATTTTTCCTGCACCATCGAGCACATACGCGGCAATTCGCGGCGGGCCGAGTCGAGCCGCTCGTTCGCGTTCTGCCGCATTGCGCGGCACGTACACCGAAAGCTCGACGAGCGCCATTCCCTCGGGCAAGGCAGCTTGTACACGCTCGATCGTCACCGGAATTCGTTCCGTGCGAAAAACATCGCTTTGACCCCCAAGCTTTTCTTCGAGCGCCCGCGCCTTTTCTTCTCGCTTCGCCAATTCCCTGCGAAATTCGTCGACCGGCGCGCCCGCAGGCCCACGCATCGCCAGGCGCGCCGCGTCCGCACGGGCCGCTCGAACCGCGCCGAAGAGCGTTTCATCGGCCTGCGTAGGCCGCTTGCGAAACTCCGACCACGTCCCCGCCATCACATCGAGCACTCGGCCTTTGCGCCGAAGAATCGTCGTGAGTGCCAAACTTTTCGCTTTTTCATCGAGTGGCGCAACCGTGGCGTGAAGGCTCGTGACGAAATCCGTACCAACTCGAAGCGATTCGACGAACGCACGCTTTTGGGCGTCCGACCCACCGGCAATGATCAGCGCCGCTTGCCTTTCCCGAATGTCCGCCGCTCGTTCGGACAAACGCACCGCGAGCTCCACTTTGTCCGCCGCCGAATGAAGCGCCGCCATACCTTCGAGCACCACGGCAACCTTTTCGTGATCCGGGCCGAACGTTTTTTCAAAAATGGTGATGGCCCGCTTGTACGATGCCTCGGCCTGCTCGACTCGACCTTGACGCCGCGCCAAGTCCGCCAGGTCCACGAGCGACGCGCCCACGTGCGGATGTTCCGGGCCAAACGCTTGCTCACGCATGACGAGCGCCTCTTCATAAAGCTTTTTTGCGGCTGCTGCGTCCCCGCGTGCTTCCCGAATGCGCCCCAGAATCGCCCGCGATTCGGCCTTTACCGGATGCGTTGGAGCGAGCGCCTCGTCACGAATCGAAAGCGCCCGCTGAGCAAAAGCGTCGGCTCGTTCCAGGCGCCCCGCTTTGCGATGCAAATCGGCAAGCTCTGCCGCGGCATCCGCGAGCGTCTTGTCCTTGGGACCATACATTCTCTCGACGAGCTCCATCTCGGTCATCAAGAGTTTTTCCGCTCGAACCAGGTCGCCTTTTCGCAATGACAAACGCCCGCGCATTCCACCCACCGCGACCGACGCTGCGTCCGCTCCTTTTGCTCGCTTTGCCACGAGTTTGTCCAGGATGCTTTGCGAATGGTCGAGCATTGGTTCGGCGCGATCATACGCGCCCGTACGAACATCCAATGCCCCTCGCATCGCCAGCATCAGGGCATACCGCATGCTGTCCTCGCCCTCGATCTTCGCAGACGCCAAAAGTTCGTCGAGAAAAACCCTCGCGTCTTCGTATTCCTCGAGCGCGACGAGCGTCGACGCGACCTTCTGCATGTGCTCGGTTGCATGCTGCCGTCCCATCGCTTTCACGCGCACTTCGAGAGCCCGCATGAGCACAGGCGCGGCGCGCGTGTACAAGCCCTGCTCGTGATAAAGTTTTCCCAGCGCGAGCAGCGGTGCATCGAGCCCCCGTTGGCGCTCTTCGGCCTCGACAATCTTGATCGCGCGAAGCAGTGCCGATTCGGCGTCTTGGTAACGGTGAAGCGCCGCGTATGACGCTGCCATGAGCTGCAGCGAGCTCGTTGCATGATCGCCATCTTTGCCGCCATCGACTTCTCGAGCGATGCCGACAGCACGCTGAAACATGTTCACCGCACGTTCATGCATCCCCGCTTTGCTCAACGCGCGTGCCAGATATTCGACGCTGACCTGAAGCTCGAAGCCCTTGATGCCGCGTTTCTCATCATTGGCAAGCGCACGTTCGTAGGGAGGAACAGCGCGGGCGTGATTACCTGCTTCTTCGTGCACTTCTGCGATGAATCGCAACGACACGGTCACGTAAACGCTACCCGGCGCCGCTTTTTCGTGTATCGCAAGCGCTCGCTCTGCGAGCGACAACGCTTCGTCGAACTTCTTCTCGCGCAGCTTGGCCCTTGCCTCGACCGTCAGCTTGTGCGCTTCGGCAAGCGCCGTTTGATCCGGCGTCGCCACGACGTTCGGCTTTGGCTGCGCCGCCGCATCGGAAAGGGCCACGAGAGAACCGAGCGCAAAAACGAAGGCCGCCGTGATGAAGTTCAACCTGCGCATGTCACACCAACGCGACGCCGCACTTTTATCGCATCATCCGAAACGATACATTATACGGCATGCAACACATTTACCGCTCCTTCGCGATCGCATCCACAACGTTCGTCCTGACCATGGGTTGTTCGTCGAGCTCGGGGGACTCGTCTCAGAGCAGCAGCAGCGGCGGCGAAAATGTCGACGAGACACTCGACTTCGTCGTTGGCGGGGATCGTCCCGTCACCGTTCACGTTCCACCGGGACTCGACCCCGCCAAACCCGCGCCGCTCGTGATTTTGCTCCACGGATTTGGCGCGTCTGGGTTTGTCCAGGAGCTCGTTTTTCGCCTCGAACCCGAATCCGACGCTCGAGGTTTCTTGTATGCGCATCCCGACGGTACGGTGGATGCGGACGGCAAACGTTTTTGGAATGCCACGGATGCTTGCTGCGATTTCGGAAATACGATGGTCGACGATGCCGCGTATCTCGCGGGCCTCGTGAAAGAGATTGGCGAGCATCACGCGGTGGATCCGAAACGAGTATTTTTTACGGGACATTCGAATGGTGGATTCATGTCGCATCGCCTGGCGTGCGACAAACCCGACATCATCGCCGCAGTCGCGAGTTTGGCGGGGTCGACGTATCTCGATCCGGCGAAATGCACGGCGGCGGAGCCGGTCAGCGTGCTGCAGATTCACGGCACGAAAGATGATTCGGTTTTGTACGAAGGCGAAGCGCAGGGGGGCGTGGGTTATCCGAGCGCGATGGAGACGACTGCCATTTGGGCAGCAAAGAATGGTTGCGACGCGGTGCCACAAGAAGCGGCGCCCATTGACATCGACGCGGTGCTCGATGGTGCCGAAACGCTGGTCACGCGGCATGCCAATTGCAAACCGGGCGGGGCTGCCGAATTGTGGACGATGCAGAATGCCACGCACATCCCTGGTATGGGCCCGAATTTCGCTCCAACGCTCGTCGATTGGTTATTTGCACACGCGAAACCGTGACAAGCGCCCGTCAAGTCTCGACGACGGCCGCAAAGACCGCCTTCGTAAAGTCGGCGTATTTCATGCGGACGAGTCCGCCGCCTTCAGCGAGCGGTTCGCGGGGCGGATTGCCCTCCCCATCGTCGTTGCCCCAAGGATTGCGCAAAACGACATAGACCGCTCGCCCATCGGAACCCCGCTCGATCCATTCAATGGACAGCCAATGAAAGGATGAAAATTGAAGAATCACCGGGACCCGATCACCACGAATCGCCTCGGCCACGACGATCTCCGCCATTTCGTCGCGCGGGCGAGACATCGTCGAAACGCTCGTACGCTTTTCGCCAAGGACATCCTCGTACACGCTGGCAAAGCCCCAAATGGGCATCTGGCTGCTTCCTTGTAGCGCCGCCATGAAGGATTCGTCGTCTTTCGGGTTGTCGTAATCGAAGAGCCAGCTCATCAGCGTGGCATGGTTCATGATCGTCGATTGAAACAACCGATCGATGTCGATCCTCGCGGTGTCGTCGCGCGGAATCGCCGTGCGCGGCAGCGTGATCGTCCGACCCGAGCGAAGCTTCGCTTGTCCGGAAAAACTGGTAATGCCATCCACCACACGCACGAATTCGCTCGCATCGTGGCGCAAGAGCAGATACTCGATGACGCCCGCGCCGCACGTTCCGCGCCCATAACCTTGTTGGATTCGGAGCGGATTGTCGACGTGGCGCACGACCTGGCGCACGAGCAGATCCGAATCTATGCCGCCTTGCAATAACAATTCCGGATGACGCTTCGTCGTCGCGAAAGCATTCAAATTGGGTAGCAATTTGCCCGCATGTAGGCGCCCTGCAGCGAATAACCTTTCGAGCGCAAACGTAGCGGATGCGTCCTCGCCAATCACACGCCTTATTCTATCGAGCATCGCTTGGCGATCCGAAGCGAGCGGCGTACCTGGGGGAACCAAAGGCGTTCCGAGACCGAATGGGGGCGGCGAATCTGGATCGTCCGCTGCCGCGTGCCCGACGGAAGGTAAGGCCGCGCCATCGATGAAATAGGCTGCATCCGTAGGCAAATTTGGCCGAGGATTCGCGCGCGGTGCGGGTCGCGCTGCAGGCGTGCCAGGGTTCGCCCCGACGGCCCGCGCAATGGCATCGTGCAAATTGTTTTTTCGTGTTTCGACGAGGATCCGGTCCATCGCAGAAAGCGTCACCGCATCCAGTATTTCGGATTCCGGCAATCCTGTGGACTTTTGCCACGCGACGAGCGCAGATCGCGTTTTCGGCCCGAAATCGCCGTCCGGCTTGATCTTCACGCCGAGCGCCACGAGCGCCTTCTGCATGGCGAGCACGCTGCTACTTTTCGTTCCTTCTTGAATGGTGGTTTCGCCCCGCGCCACCGCGGCAAGCATCGCATCGTCCTCGAATTCCGGCGATAGTAGTTCGTTACTCATGCACGCTTTTCCTTGCAGGTTGGGGCTTTTTCACGACATCGGCTCCGGGCTCTCGCATTCGAGTGCAAGCGCGGCACCCATGCATACGTGCACGCGAGAGAGGGGTTCTCGTTCGACAAACCTGGCCAATGCCTCCATACCGAGGACGAACTGATTCAGCACTCGAAAGCGGAGCGCGCTCAGCGACCGATTCGCAATACGCTTCAGGTTTTCCTCGACATCGTATTCGGGGCCGTACACGAAACGTAGCGTGCTCGGCGTTCGACATTCGAGCGCCGGCAGGACCATTCCGACACGCGATGTTGGTGAATGCTCGAAAGGTTTGACCACGATGCCGTAGGTGCCCTTGGCCGCGCATGCCTCCCACATTGCGATGGCCGCTCGTTCACTCGCTGCGTCGCCAAGCGTCACATCGATGCTCGCTGCCTTTGCGAAGAGCGTATCGTCCGCTTCCACGAAACGCGCAATGAGCGCTGCGTGATGCGGGTACGCTCGCGATAGCCAAGGCGTTTCGTCGCTTGCAAGAATTTGGAGCGGGACGATCCGCAGGCCGCCCGAGCGATCGCTGCGCAGCTTTGCCGCTCTGTGATGCTCGGACAAACGCTCGTGTCGATTTTGCAATCGCTCTCGAAGCGATCCAACGTCGATCCCCCTCGCCTCGGCGCTGGAAAGAGCATGCATGGTAGCGTCGTAACCCGCAAGGTCGATGGGCGCGGCTGGACGTTCGTTTGCGTTCAAAACATCTGCTTCGAATACGACGAATGGGCCATGGTCATCGAAGATCCTTGCCCGCTCAAGAGCGCTGCGAATACGTTCGACGAATTGCTCTTCGGCATTTCGATTGTCAAAAAATGGTCGACCCGTCCGCGTATGAACGATTCCTGCTCGACCATCGCTGGTTACGAACACGGATCGGGCTGCATTCGAATCGCGACAAACCGCAATGACAACGCGCACGCTTTCGTGTTTTTCTTGACAGACGACATGGGAAAACCCCTTGTGCATATAATATGCAAACGCTTCTTCGGGGTGTTCGAGCGTCCCGGGCCGCGTGCTCGCATCGACCGGAGACGTGACGGGTGGCACGTAGACGAGCCATCGAGGGTCGACGCAATACCGACTGAACCATTCGACGACGGCGGCGACATGTTCCTCGGGAACGGCCACATTGTAACGAAAACGCGTCTTGATGACGCCCGAAGTGCGTAATGCATCGAGATCGGGCAAGTCAATCGGCGTGGTCTCACCTGCCTGGCCGGCTTGGCTCAGGCGCGCGACGAGCGGTTTGCGCGGTTCGAAATAACGTTTCGCCGCGTGCACGCTCACCAGCTCGCGTTCAGGATATCGCAGGGCTGTCAGAGCCCCACCAAAAACGCAACCCGTATCGATACAAATGGTGTTGTTGACCCATTCCGCCACGAGCGTTGGCGTATGGCCATACACGATACACGCCCGTCCGCGGTATCCCGTTGCCCAATCGTGACGTACGGGCAAACCATAATCATCCGTTTCACCGGTCGTATCGCCATAAAGACCAAATTCACGCGCGGCGCTCGAAGATCGCCCCTGCATTCCTTCTTTGATGCCCGCATGCACCACACAGAGCCGCCCATCATCGAGCACGTAATGCCCGACGAGCCTATCGATGAAACACGCGACGTCATCACGAAACGCAGGTGTCGTCCGCTCGAATTCCGCGAGCGTCTCGGCAAGACCATGCGTAATCGATACCGTACGACCACGAAGTTTTCTGAGGAGCTTGACCTCGTGATTGCCCGGCACGCAGAGTGCCGCCCCGTCGTCCACCATCGACATGCCAATGCGAAGACAATCGACGATGCGCGGACCTCGGTCGATGAGATCGCCCAAAAATATCACGCGCCGCCCCGCCGGGGGCGTCACGCGCACGCCCCAGTGCAATGCATCGTCCCACGTGATTCGATACCCGAGCATTTCGAGCAGCGCTTCGAGCTCGTCGGCGCAGCCATGCACGTCGCCAATGATGTCGAACGGCCCGCGATCGTCCCGTTTGTCAGTCCAAAGCCGATGGCGCGATACGACCGCCTCGTTTACGGCTTCGGGAGTCGAAAGGACGTGCACCTCGCGAATGCCCTCACGTGCGTACGTTTCGACGACCTTGCGCACCGCTTCCGTCGCTCGCTTCACTTCGTACGGGGAAACCAAACAATCGCTGCGAGCCGCATTTCGCTCGATGCATATTCGTTCGTCGATCTGGAGCGCAATGGCTACGGCAAACAAATGGTGTTTTCGCGCCAAGGAAACGAGCGATCTGCGCGTCTCGACATTCGTATTGTCCGCATCGACGACGACCAATTTGCCCGCGTCGAGGCGGCTCTCGATGATCGTATAAAAAAGCGTCATCGCCGCTGCATTGGGCGTATGCCCCGCAAGGTCGTCTCCGGCACGCTTGCGACATTCCTCGAGCGATACGACTTCGGAAGGATCGAAAAAGCGCCGCGCAAACGTCGACTTGCCTGACCCCCGCGCGCCGAGCAAAAAGACGAGGCTCGGGTCGGGTAAACCCATCGTCCGATCCGATACGTCGAGGTTCATCGGGAAAACACCGCCATTGCCGCACCCGAGTTTGCCGATCCGACCCGCGACAAACCCAATCGATAACCTCGACCGGAAGACACACTGCGTGCCCAAGCATCGAATTTGTCAACGCTCCAATCGTGCCGAGCTTCGCTCGAAGCATCACCTCCGGCGGCATTCATCATCACGACCACCGTCGACGGCTGCGCATCGTCGAATACCACTTTTTCGACGTCGGCCAAACGGTTCGGATATACAAACTGGATCATATCGACAAGCACGGCTGCATCAAAACCTCGAAGCCGACTGTCCTTGTAATAGAGCGATCCGTGAAGCAACTCGAGCCGCTCGGACTTCTTGCCGGCACGGCGATCGAGCTTCATTCGGGCCGCTGCCGCATCGAGCATACGAGACGAAACATCGAGCCCGACGATACGCGTGAGCGCCTTTTCGCGCACCAGGCGCAACAAAAGCTTGCCATCGCCACAGGCGAGATCGACGACCGAATGCACCGACGCCAACCGGAGCTGCGCGACAATCGCATCGATGCGAGCATCATCGAGGAGCGACGCCACGTCACTCGTGTCGACGTTCGTTGGAGCTCCATTCGAATCTGCTGCCCATAGCCGAGCGAGAGCAGCGTAGGGCCCCGAAAGACGGCGCGAGCCATACGCATGCATGATCCGCTCCGCTGCCGGATGCCCTCGCAGGGCCCCCTCGGCATGCATGAAGAGCGTTTGGATTTCACCATCGAGGACGCGATCACCGACGCTTGCATCGAGCACCGGCGCGAGCACGAAGAGGTGCGACAATACTTCGAACAGCGTACACCGTTTCGTCAGATGTGCGTCATGACGAACCGCGTCGGTCTCTTCGGATAGCGCATGTTCCGAACACGCGACATCGTAACCGAGCGGCGCGAAGAACGCGCGAACGTCGTCGGTCCCGCGGCGCACGGTGAATGACGACACGCGTGCGACGACCGGTAGAATCGATGTAACGAGGTCCGGTCGTTTCGGGCATCGCGCGGCAAGAGCATAACGGAAGACGTGAGCGATGGCGAGGCTCAGGGCTGCACCGTTTGCCATTGCAAACCCCGCGCGCGATCCGCCGGGCGACCCATCGACCGCGTCGACGTCGAGGACGAGCGCTGCTGTCACTGCATCCGGCGAAACCTCCGGAAAAAACACGTGTGCCATGCCGAATGGCAACTTCACCGTGTGGAGTTTGTCCGGACACTTGTCGAGCAAGACTTCGAGATCCGAAGCTTCTGGTCCGGTGACGCGAAGCGTGAGCAGCATGCAGGACGAGCGAGCCTATCAAACGCGAGCAGAGTGGTCACTCCGAACTCGATCACGCACGAGCTTCGCAACATCCCTTCGTTCGCAGGGCATATTCGCCGAAGGCGGATGTGAGAACGATCTTGGTGTAAGCAGCAACCATGTCTTCCGTTATGCTCGAACCATGAATCCACGAGCGCGTTCACTTTTGATCTTGTTCACGTTCGTACTTTTGCTCGCGAGCAACGCTGGGGGCTGCGGGGGATCGGCATACAAGTCGGCGGCTGAAGCGCCTGGTTCTGCTGAATCGGCGGGGATGTCGCCGATGATGGATCCCGCATCAGCCTACGAGGAATCGCGTGGGATGCCGGCCCCACCTCCAGGCGCAGCGCCCATCGAAGCCGCAAAAACCGAAGCGAAGGAAGACGCAGGCGACAAGGACGGCAAAGCAGCCGACGACAAACCCGCAGCGTCCAAACCTGCAACGACGTGGAAGCGATCGCAACTTGCGGCGCATTCGATCAAGGTCGAGGTAGGTGACAACGAATCGCTGCCCGTGCGTTCGATGCAGGCCAAGGTGATGCTCGATGGATTCATGGCGCGTGTCGTGCTGGACTTCGTCGTGAAAAACAATGGCCCTCGGCAATACGAAGGCACGTTGAAGCTGCGTTTGCCGACGGGTTCGTCCCCGTACTACTTCGCCTTTGGACAAGACGCCGTGGCCATCGCAGGCGATGCGGTGCCCGCGTTTTTCCCGACCGAACGGGTGCGCACGATGGGCGCCGATCCCATCCAGATCCGCAACGATCGGCAGGCGCTGTGGCAAGGCGTGAAAGAAGCGCGCATGGTGCCGAAAGAAAAAGCAGCTCTCGCCTATACGAGCACCGTTCGTCGCCAAGTGGATCCCGCGCTGCTCGAATGGTCCGGCCCGAGCATTTTCAATGCGCGCGTATTTCCGCTCGTCCCCAACAAGAACCACCGCATCGTGCTCGGTTACGACGTTCCGCTCACGCGAATCGGCGACGACCTCGAATACACGTTCGATTTACCGGACAACGTTGCAAGCAAAGCCATCGACATCGCGGTGACGACCCCGCAGGGCGCGTCGGTCGATGCGACGCCTGCGGCAAAACCTTTCCAGGACACGACGCGGAAGTATTACCGATTCGACGATCCGGCCGCGAAAACCATTGCGATTCGCGTGAAGAAGCCCGCACCAGCGTACGTCGTCGGAACGGATGCTCCCACGGGTTCCTATTTCGCAGCCGACGTGACGCCGCAGATTCCTGCGTCTACCGCCGCCAAAGGGCGCGACACGGCGCTTTTCCTCGTCGATACGTCATTGTCATCGAATCCAGACCGATTCAACGTCTGGCTCGAGCTGCTCGGTTCGGTGCTGGAAAACAACCAGGACACGATCAAACAATTCAACGTCCTGTTTTTCAACATCGAGCAAAGCTTTTACAAGCCGTCGTTCGTGCCAAACGATGCGACCAACCGCCAAGGAGTGCGCGCTTTTGCCAATACACTGGCCCTCGAAGGCGCAACCGACGTGGGCGCCGCGCTCGTGCGAGCCACGAAAGCGCCGACGAGCGCTTCGAGCTATGATGTGTTTTTGCTCAGCGATGGATCGGCGACGTGGGGCGAATCCGACGCATTTACAATGGTTCGGCGCCTCGAAAAAACGCCCGTGGGATCCATTTACGCGTACAATACGGGGCTCGCCGGAACCGATACCGACGCGCTTTCGCTGCTCACACGAGAAACCGGCGGCGCTCTGTTCTCCGTCACTGGCAGCTCCGAAGTCAAGCAGGCATCGACGGCGCATCGCAATCGACCGCTACGCCTGGTCTCGGCCACCGTCACCGACGGGTCGGATGTTCTCTTCGCCGGGCGTCCGCGGTTCATCTATCCCGGACAAACGCTACGTGTCGTAGGTCGCGGCGCTCCGGCCAAGGACGCAGCGCTCGAATTGAAGCTCGACGCCGGGGCCGGAGAACAGACCGTCAAGGTTCCACTTGGACAACCCATTTCGTCGCCGCTCGCGATCCGCGCGTACGGACAAGTCGCGACGGCGCAGATCGAAGAGCTCGCGCCGGTGACGGAAGCGATGTCGAAGGCGTATTCGATTCACTTCCGCGTGCCCGGAAAAACCGCCTCGCTGCTCATGCTCGAAAGCGAAGCCGACTATCAACGTTTCGGCATCGTCCCCGAAGACTTTGCCAAGACAATCAAATCGGCATTCGCTTCACGTGTCGTCGAAGATTCGCTCTCCCTCGCGGCCGCATCGATTGGCAACCCCAAAGCCTCGTTTCTGCGATGGTTCGATGCTTTGCCGACGATGACGAACGTGAGTTTTTCCCCGCCACCGGCTTTCCGCCAAGCGCTCGAACGAATGCCCGAGCAAAGCTTCCGCGTGGATGCCGCGCCGCTCGAGATCAAGCAGCGGGACAAAAAATCGCTGCCCAAAGCCATTCTCGACGAGCTCGCGAGCCACAAGCTCGATTACGATCGCATTTCGGCCGAAGCCGACCGGCGGCGAGCCAATGCGAGTGCTGCCGATGCCTTGAAAGCATTGAGCTCGCTCGTCGAGGAAAACCCGGGAGACACCGTGCTCGCTCGTGACGTGGGCATCAGCGCGATGAGTTATGGGCTTTCGGCGGATGCGTTTCACCTGTTCCGGCGCGTAGCCACTTCGCGGCCCTACGAACCGCAAACGTATCGAGCGATGGGTCAAGCGCTCACGCGGCTCGGCCAAGCCGACCTGGCGATTGCGTACTTCGAGGTGGCGCTGGCGGGCCGCTGGGATGCCCGATTCGGCGATTTCCGCAAAATCGTGGCCGTCGAATACTTCGACCTGCTCCAGCGCGTCATTTCGGGAAGTCTCAAATCGAGCATTGCCGATTTCGCCAAACAGCGCTTGCCGCAAATCGCGCGGGAAGTGCAAATCGATACCGCGGACATCGTGGTGATGATCACGTGGAATACCGACGGCACGGACGTCGACCTTCACGTGACCGAACCCGGAGGCGAGACGTGTTTTTACGGCCATCGCAATACGCGCATGGGCGGGCGCCTGACGCAGGACGTGACGCAAGGATATGGCCCGGAGATGTACGTCTTGAAGAATGCGCAAAGCGGCCAATACCTCGTGCAAGCCAAATACTTCGCGTCGGATCGCAATCGAGCTTCGACGCGCACGAAGGTCAGTGTCATCGTCATCGAAGATTACGGCACGCAGGCCCAGCGCATGAGCGAACGCGTCGTCACATTGGCGTACGACAAGGACATGCACGACTTGTTCAAGATCGGGCGCAAAGCTTCGACCGGCCCCAAGCCGAAACCCGTCCTGCAAATGGCCGTGCCTTGACGCTCGATTGACGCTTGTACAATCCGCTCAATCCGGCAACACTGCTAGGATGAGCTCGACCACCACGACACTCGCAATCCTCACCACGACACTCTTCAGCGCATGCATGGCCTGTTCGTCGAATCCGACGAACAATGGTCAAACCACATCATCGGGCAGCTCGAGCTCGGGTGGTGGCGGAGGTGCTGGCGGCGACGCGGGCGCCGGAGGTAATGGAGGCTCGGGAGGCAGCGCTGGGCAAGGAGGCGCGGGCGGTCAAGGTGGAGGGGCGAGCTTGTATCAGCCCAAGCCGGGGACGTCGTGGCAATGGCAACTTTCGGGACTACCGATCGATACCTCGTTCGACGTCGAAGTTTACGACGTGGATCTCGTCGAGACGAAGCCTGCGGAAATGGATGCATTGCATGCGGCAGGGCGCAAGGTGATTTGTTACTTCAGCGCGGGAAGCTGGGAATCGTATCGGCCCGACGCGGGCGACTTTCCCGAGGCCGTCAAGGGGAGCCCACTGGATCCGCCTTTTGCCGACGAATTGTGGCTCGACATTCGCTCGACCGCCGTACGCGACATCATGAAAAAGCGCCTCGACTTGGCCGTGACCAAGAAGTGCGATGCCGTCGAGCCGGACAACGTCGATGGTTTTTCCAACGACAATGGGTTTGGCCTCACGGCCGCCGACCAACTCGACTTCAACAAATTCATTGCGAACGAGGCGCACGCGCGTGGTTTGTCCGTGGGGCTCAAGAACGACGTCGAACAACTCGCAGACTTGGTTGATTTTTTCGATTGGGCGCTCAACGAGGAATGTTTTACGTACAAGGAGTGTGACGCGTATGGCCCCACGTTCATCCAAGCGGGCAAAGCCGTGTTTCACGCCGAATACGTCAATCCAAGCAAATTGTCCGAGGTTTGTGCCGTCACGAAGCCTCTGATGATCAGCACGATCATCAAGAACATCGATCTCGATGCATTCCGACTTCCATGCCCGTAATGATCGGGATCACGGGGGAAGTTTGGCGAGGAACGCGTCGTCGCTACCATTGCTGGACATCGAACCCGATCCAAAGTTGATGGATCCCGAGAATTCTCCCGCGACGAAGACGTTGTTCATGCCGTCGGTCGTGATGGCGCGGCTGTCCTGATCCGCTGAGTTGCCGAATCTGCGGCTCCAAACGTGAGCACCATTCGAACCTGACAACTTGAAGACGACCACGTCGCTCGATCCAAACATACCCACATTGCTGATCGGCCCACCACCGAAGTCAACGACACCTTCCGTTGCACACGTGATGGCCAAATCTCCGTTTTTGTCCCGGACCATACCGCCGGCCGAATCCTCTTCGGGACCGCCGAACGTCTTGGTGTACAGGTGCGCTCCGGTGGCGTCGAGCTTGGCCACGAAAATATCGTAGTCACCGGCGGACGCTTGTTGTCCACCGCCGAAATTGACGAATTCATCGAAATCGCCAAAGAGGTAATAGTTGCCCGCGGCGTCCACCGCTACCGAATATGGGAACTGATCGCCCAAAGCGGGGAAACCTTTGCTGAACAAATGGTTGCCCATCGGATCCAGTTTGGCAAGGAACGTATCCAAGCTCCCTCCGTCTGTAATGACTCCACCGCCAAAATCCACAGTTTCGTCAAAATATCCAGTAAAAACAATATTGGTCGCGCCGTCCGTCGCGATTGCGGTGCCTTCGTCGTCGCCAAGACCCCCGAACGTCATGGCTCCAATGGGCGTTCCACCCTCATCCATTTTCAGCACGTATCCATCGAGCATGTCGACCGCCATGAACTGGGAACCACCAGCATCGATCTCCGTCGCAAATCCACCGGTAACCACGACGTTTCCGTCGACATCCACGGCAATCGCATTACCGTGTTGATTACCCATTCCACCTTGCGTCCCGACCCATACGACAGCGCCCGTCGCATCGAGCTTGAGCACGAATGCATCTTCGACGTCGACCGCGGTCACCATCATCGCATCGAACGATACGGTGCCGCTGAAAGAGCCGGTCACGTAAATATTGCCCGCGGGGTCGGTGGCAACTGCATTGCCAGAATCGTACATGGATCCGCCAAACCGCTTGCTCCATAGCGTATTTCCATCGCCATCGAATTTTGCGACGAACATGTCGTACCCGCCGGCGCTCGTGAGCACACCATTGCCAAAGTCAGCCACATTCACCATGCGACCGGTGGCAATCACGTTACCCATGGCATCGGTGGCCAGCGACAGAATGCGCTGATCGCCGCTTCCACCAGCTCGGCGGCTCCATACGCTGCAATGATCGTTCAATGCGCCGTTGCAATCGTCGTCCGTGGCATTGCTGCATTCTTCGACGATGGGCACGACTTCACCGAGACACGGGCCGTAACTCATCCCGTCGGCCTGACAGAGCGTCGCGCCGATTTTGCAAACGCCAACATTCTCGGTCCCCGGAGCCCCCGTATAACAAGCCTTTGCCGTATCCGGCACGCAAAGTGGGCCACCTCCGCCGCCGCCCATTCCTCCAGCTCCGCCCATTCCTCCAGCCATTCCGCTCGAGCTCGATGCTTCCCCGCCCGCGCCGCTGCTGCTCGAACTCGACGAGCTGGTCGCGCTGGACGAACCATCCACCAATCTCGGGTCGTACGATTCCCAATCGTGGCTACATGACGCCACGGCTCCGATCCCGACGAGGGCGAGCGGGATCGCGATGCTCGGCACGTAACGTTTGAAGAAGGAACCGGTGCAAGTCTCTTGGTTGCGCAGCATGGGCAGCGTTAGACTATCATCCTACCCCTTTCTACGTGCAATCATCCTCGTGGCTGCTGTACCTTTGCATCAACGTTGGCACCAATGACGCTACGCGCTGGGCGCTATGAACTGCTCGATACGATTGCCTCCGGTGGCATGGCCACCGTGCACCTCGGTCGCGCCGTAGGTGCGGGAGGTTTCGAGCGTCTGGTCGCGATCAAGACGATGCATCCGCATCTGTCGAACGAGCCGGAGTTCGTCTCGATGTTCCTGGACGAAGCGCGTCTGGCCGCGCGCATTCGGCATCCGAACGTCGTTGGAACGATCGACATTCAACAGGACGAGCTCGGTCTGCTCCTCGTGATGGAGTACATCGAGGGGCCGAGCATGGGCCAAGTCGTCAAGTCGCTTGGCAAGCAGAAAAAGACGCTGCCGCAAGACATCGCGGTGCGCATCATGCTCGATGTGCTCGCGGGGTTGCACGCTGCGCACGAGCTTTGCGGCCCCGCCGGCGAGCCGCTCAACGTCGTGCATCGTGACGTTTCACCTCAAAATATTCTCGTCGGCGTCGACGGCATCGCGCGCATCATGGACTTCGGCGTCGCTCGCGCGGAGGCGCGTATCGCCACGACGCGTGGAGGCGATGCGAAGGGCAAAGTCTCCTATATGGCGCCCGAGCAAGCGCGCATGGCGGACTTGGATCGGCGTGCCGACGTGTTCGCTGCGGGCATCGTGTTCTGGGAATTTTTGACGGGGCGCCGGTTGTTTCGAGGTGACAACGACTTGGCGATCATGAATCAGCTCTTCAACAGCGACTACAAGCGTCCGCGCGACGTGGTCGAATCCATTCCGCAAGAGCTGTCCGATGTCGTCATGCGCGCGCTCGCGCGCGAGCGTGACGAGCGATTCCCGACGACGGCTGCATTTGCAGATGCCGTCGACAGCGCGGCTCGAGCGGCTGGCGTCGTCGTTGCCACCCCGCGCGCCGTCGGCGCGTTCGTGCGCGAGCTGCAGATCCACAAAGCCCCGACGGATTTGCCTTCGGGTTTGCGATCTCTGCCAGCAGCCCCGTCGATTCAATCCAGCCCCAACGTCGCCGCAGCGAGCACGTCTTCAGGCAACACCCCGGCCACCAAAGTGGTCCAAGAAAGCACCGTCACCGCGTCTGGCAGCGGGTTTGCCGCAACGCCTCCGACGTCTCAACGACCAGCCCCGACAAACCGCAAGCTACTCTATGCAGGGGCAGCCGCCACGCTCGTGCTCAGCGCGATCGGAGGGTTTGTCGTTGCGGCAATGTCGTCGAATGACAAACCATCCGCTCCCGTGGTGAGCGCATCGGCCGAAACTCGCGAGCCAGCCGCAACGAGTGCTTCAGCGCAGCCTCCGCACGATGCAGCGCCCGTGGCAAGCGCCGCGGCGGCCCCTTCCGCGGCGCCTTCGGCTGCGACTTCGGCGGCGCAGACGGCGACTTCGACGCCTCGTACCCCGACGGTCAAAACGGGTATTACCAAGCCCCCCTCCCCCGCTCCATCCCCCAAGACGTTCATTCCGAAAGAACTTTGAGTTTGCATGATGATCGGCTCTCGGTTCGCCCATTCACGCAAGGTTCTCGTGGCGCTCGTTTTTTCGGGCGCGTCGCTGGGGCTCGTGCCTTCGGCCTTTGCGGGACCAACTGCAAAGCCAACCGCAGCGGCCAAGGATCCCGTCGTGGAGCTTTTCCAGACGGCGCACAAATTGTTCAGTGAAAAGAAGTATGACGCGGCATTGCTTTTGTTTCGCAAAGCCTACGAGGACACGCAGAGCCCCAATGCGCACTTGATGATTGGCAAGTGTTTTCTCGCGCAGGGCAAGTTGCCGGAGGCGTACGACGAATTTGCAACGACGCTTCGTGAAGCGGCGGCTCGCGCCGAAACCGAGCCCAAGTATGCCGAGACGCGCGATGCAGCGGCGTCCGAAGTCGCGCAGCTCGAGCCGAAGATTGGCAAGGTCGTGGTGACCTTGGTGGATGCTCCGGCCGGCGCACGAGTGCTTCTCGGCGGCGTGGAGGTTCCCGCGGACAAATTGGGGGCTCCGATTGCCGTATTACCGGGCACGGTGGACGTCGTGGCGGAGGGTTTGTCGCAGGGAGCGGACAAGCGGCAGGAGCAAATCAAAGCTGGCGAGACGAAGGTCGTGGTATTCGGGGCCAAACCTCAAAGCGCCACGGGCACGCCGCCATCCGGAACGGAAAAACCCGTCTCAGGTGCCGATGCTATGACCGGCGGTGGATTGCGCAAAGCGGGATTTGCCGTCCTGGGGCTGGGCGTCGTTGGAATGGGCATGTTTGCCATTGGCGGCATTCAAGGTAACGCCAAGTTCGCGCAGCTCGAACAGGAATGCGGCGGCACGCGCTGTACGGACCCCAAATACGCCGACATCGTCGAGAGCGGTAAAACGATGGATCTCGTCGCCAACATCGGGCTCGGCGTGGGAATTGCCGGAATCGTTGCCGGCACGGTGATGGTTTTGGTTGGCGGGCCGAAAGCAAAGCCGAAGACGACGGATGCGTCGTTATTCGTTTCGCCGGGCCAAACGGTGCTGCAAGTGCGGCATGTGTTTTGATTGAGCTCGGGTTCGCCGACAATGAATGTCGATGCGCGTCCCGCTGGCGGGCGCTCGACGGGCAAACGAGCGTCGACCGGTGGGGAATTGGTGCAAATTGAGCGGGCATTCGAGTGAACCGTCCATGGCCGGAACTTCGCGTGGGTGGAGAAACCCGTGGTAGGTTATGGCGGGCAGACGCTGCCGTCGTCACTGGCGGTGGACATGTTACCGGGGAAAAAACATGATTGAGATCCAAGTCGTTGCGAAATTCGCCATCAAGGACGGCAACCTCGACGAATTCAAACGTGTCGCCAACGAAGCGATGGCCATCGTACGGGAAAAAGAAGCGGGGACACTGGCATATGATTGGTACTTCGACGACGAAAACACGACGTGCGTCGTCATCCAGCGATATTCGAGTCCCGCGGCATTGCTTCATCACATCCGTCATGTGAGTGGACATCTTGCCGAGCTCTCGAAGCTCGCCAGCAGATCCATCGAAGTTTACGGCATCATACCGCCCGAGCTCGCCGAGATCATTGCTCCATTTGGAGCCAAAATCTTCGTGCCGCAGCTTTGGTTGGAGAGACAAGCGGTTTGATGAGAGGTAAAAATCGCGGGGTCTGGGGACAGGACAGTCGGCCCGTGTTTTGGCCCAATGCCAAAGCACTCCGAACGTGACGAAACCCACATCGACCCTCGGCAAATCAGACCCACCACAGGGTCCGCCCAGGGTCGAGGCTCGGCCAGTGGGATGCATGGTGTGCCTTGCTGGGGGTCGAGGCTCAGCCCATGGGATGCTGGGTCACTCGTCGGCGGGGTCGACCCTCGCACAAAGACATGGATCATCTGCCGACATGCGCATCGAGGGGGACGCGAGCGGATGGAGGATCCGGTTCACTGGGGGTTGAGGCCGACGGAAGGTGGGGCAAGATGTGATTTCGTGGGGGTCGAGGGTCAGGGCGATGTGGTGTCGGGCGTCACAGGCAATTCTTCGCCGGTGTCGGGATTGACGTCCGTGGGTGTGCGGCGACCTTTGAAGGACGCGCCAATGGCGGCGTTTTGCTGAAGAATGGGCCCGAGCCATTGCAGGCGGGCAGCGATGGCGTCGGCCGAACGACCGTGACGCTTTCCCAGGATGATGGCGACGGTTTCGAGCAATAGGCCCTGGCCTTCGGCGCGGGCAGCGCGAATACGTCCCCAATCGAGCAGCGATGGCGGCGGCGCTTCGAGTGCTTTTCGGTAATCCGCAGCGAGATTCGCCAGACGTGTGGCATGCCGTTGCAGGCTCAATTCTTGAACCGCCGGCGCAAGCTCATCCGAGAACGAGCGGACGATGGCGCCCACGGCTTCGAGCTCTTCGACATAGGGCAATGTCGTAATGGCATGGACACCGGTGGGGAAAACCTTTTTCAGAAAATCGGCAACTGCCGTATGAATGGGGTCGCTCTCGGGGGCGCCGGCGGCTTGGGCGACGACGTGGTCACGAATGGCGCCAAGGGTGCGGTCGACGAGGACGTCGATGCGTTGGGCTTCGGGATTGGAATCGCTCGACGTGGATTCGCCGGCCCAGCGTCGTTCGAGGGCTTGGGCGGCGACGTCGTGGGCAATGGCCTGGTCGCAATGTTTGACGAGCTTGTCGTAACCATCCTGTTCGGCGCGAGCGCGCACCAATCGATGGGCAAACAAGCGTCGACCGGTGGGGAATTGGTACAGATTGAGCAGACTTTCGAGTGAGCCGTCCATGGCCGGAACCTCGCAAAGGTGGAGTTGATGGGAGTAGAGGCGTTCTTGGGGTGGAAGGCAAGAGGAAAGTGGGGGAAGGACGTAAAAAAGCACGCTTGCGGTGCACAAGCAGATGGCGGTATCGGCGGTCGTCGAAGTGCGTGTTTGCTGGCGCAAATGCATGTCCGGGTTTAAGAATCAAGGAAAAACGCACGGCGAGCTCGCGGTCTGCAGAGCGGCGATCCGACGGGTGCGGAGGAGTTGGGACACACGCCGCGCACAGGCGTGGCTTGGCACCGCTGGGCAGCTCGTGGACTCGACTGCCCGAGCCAACCCTGTCCGACCCAATGCCCCAACAACCAACCTGCCTCAGTCCTAATAAATCCTATTGTCTCCAAGCTGCACAGGCTGTTACCGTGTTCAGGCAGTAGTCAGCCGGGCACGGCACAAGGACGCACATGGACGACAGATGGCTCTCAGTTGACGAAATCGCCGAGTACCTCGGAGTGAGCAAGGACACCGTCTACACGTGGGTCACCTCGAAGGGCATGCCGGGCCACAAGGTCGGTCGCTTCTGGAAGTTCAAGCGCGAGGACGTCGACGCTTGGGTCCGGGACGGCGGCGCTGCCTCATCTTCCGACGAGCTTGGTGTGAAGGATCGAAATGGCTAGGCCCAAGAAATCAGTAGCAGCAAAGACCGAGGCGGTGACGGAGACCGAAATGAACGGCACGTCGACCGATGAGGCGAGTGCCATCGAGGATGGCAAGATCCTCGACTACATCACGGGCAAGCCGGTCGCCGAGAACGACAAGGAGCGCGTTCGCCAGCGCATCGCTCGTGCGCTCTTCCACGAGTACGGCATCAACGTCGACGACATGGAGCCCGACTTCAAAGTGCGGGTCGAGGAGTCCGGCAAGGCGTCGAACAAGAAGATCGACATCGCCATCTTCGAGCCGAGCGCCGAGCACACGGCCGCCAACGTGCGTCGCCTCGTCGTTTGCCAGAAGGAGCTGAAGCTCGGCGACAAGGGCGCGTATAAGATGCGCGACCACAACCAGGCCGCGAAGGACCTCGAGCTGCTCAAGGACGCGATGGCCGCTTGCGAGAACTGCAAGTACGGCCTGTGGACCAACGGCCTCGAGTTCTTCTTCTTCCAGGTCAAGCGCACCAAGTTCGACGTCAAGTTCATCCCCATCGGCGACTGGCCGCTGGCCGACGACTCGATCGGCACGCGGGACGTCGCCTCGCACGCCAAGCTCCGTCGCGCCGACCCGGAGATGCTGCGCACCGCCTTCCGACGCTGCCACAACTTCATTCACGGCAACGAGGGCATGCCGAAGGACGCCGCGTTCTGGCAGTTCCTCTACCTCATCTTCGCCAAGATGCATGACGAGCGGCAGCCGAACGACGCGCGCCGCTTCTGGGCTGGTCGCTTCGAGAAGAACGGCCAACTCATCGACGAACAGTTCGACGCCGAGGGCCAGAAGGCCATCCGTAAGCGCATCCTCCCGCTCTTCGACGAGGTGAAGAAGAAGTACTCGACGGTCTTCCGGGGCAACGAGGAGATCACGCTCTCGGATCGCGCGCTGGCCTTCATGGTCTCGGAGCTGGCGAAGTACGACTTCGGGCGCACCGACGTCGACGCCAAGGGCGCCGCTTACCAGGAGATCGTCGGCACCAACCTGCGCGGCGATCGCGGCCAGTACTTCACGCCGCGCGGCCCAATCAAGCTCGTCGTGTCGATGCTCGACCCGAAGCCAAACGAGCGCGTACTCGACCCCGCATGCGGCACTGGAGGCTTCCTCACGGCGACGCTCGCGCACCTCGCGCAAGTTCCAGGCCGAGAAAGGCATCGAGCCCGGCGCGGAGTCGACGCAGGAGTTCATCTCCATCCAGGAGCGTCTCGCCGAGTTCGTGAAGAAGAACCTGTTCGGTGCCGACTTCGATCCGTTCCTCGTGCGCGCAGCGCAGATGAACGCGGTGATGGCGAGCAACGCCGAAGCGCACCTCTTCAACATCAACTCGCTCGAATTCCCGAAGGGGCACCTGCCCGGGCTCGCCGAGGCCGAGAAGGTCGCGAAGCTCGGCACGATGGACGTGGTGATGACGAACCCGCCCTTCGGCTCGGAGATCCCCATCACCGATCCGAACATCCTGCGGAACTTCGACCTCGCGCATATCTGGGAGCGCACCGAGGACGGCGGCTTTAGAAACACCGGGCGGCTGCAAGGAAGCGTCGCACCTGAGGTCTTGTTCATCGAGCGCTGCGTCGATTGGCTCAAGCCCGGTGGCCGCATGGGCATCGTTCTGCCCGACGGAATCCTGGGCAACCCGGGCGACGAGTACATCCGTTGGTGGATCCTCCGGCACACGTGGGTGCTAGCAAGCATCGATCTGCCCGTCGAGGTCTTCATCGTAGAGGCCAACGTCAACATCCTCACGAGCCTCCTGTTCTTGAAGAAGAAGACGGAGCAGGAGCTGAAGGCGTCGGACCTCGGCAGCACCAAGGACTACCCGGTGTTCATGGCCGTCGCCGAGAAGGTCGGCTTCGATCGGCGTGGCAACACGCTCTACAAGCGCAGCCCAGATGGTGAGGAAATCCTCGAAGACGTCAAAGAGGTCGAGCGCATCCGCGTGAACGGTTCGTTCAAGGAGCGCGTGCTCCACCGCAAGAAGAAGGTCGTGGACAGCGATCTTCCCATCACTCTCGAAAATGGTCGCGTCATCGAGGGGCCGATTGCGGACGCATACAGAGAGTTCCGCAAGAAGAGCAAGGAGCCGGGCGCGTGATCACGCATATCGACGCCACCAACTATCGATGCTTCGAGAAGCTCTCGATCCCTACGCGCGAGCTCGTCGTCGTCGCCGGCGCGAACGGCTCGGGCAAGACCACGCTCCTCGACATCCCGGTTCTGCTCGGCGACCTCTTGCGGAGTCGGAGCATTTCGAGCGCGTTCATGGACCCGATCCTGAGCCGTGGCCCTCGCGCCTCCACGCTCAGCGAGCTGTGCTTCCGGCACAACGGCCAGAGCTTCTCGCTGGGCATCGAGGCGCGGCTGCCCGACGCGGTGCGCGAGGCGGTGCGCAAGCGCTCGACGCCGGCGGTGCAGAAGGACGCCTCGAAGCACCCGACGCACATCCGCTACGAACTGCGGCTCCGGGTGAACGAGCACCAGATGGCGGTGCAGAACGAGTACCTGTTCCTGTTCACGCACTCCGACGAGTACGAGGCGGATCGACTGCCGTTGCAGGGCGAGAATGCTCGGCAGAAAGGTTGGCATTTCGTCATCAAGCGTGAGGATGGTCGGGACACTAGGTTCCGTCCCGAGAGGTTCGACCTGCGCCACGTCGACGGTCGCAGTCGCCGGAAGAGGCCGAACTGGAAGAAGAGCGCTCGGCACGAATCGACGAGTCGCTGCCCGCGCTCCTGCGCATCCAAGTCGAGAATAGAGACGAGTTCCCCGCGAGCACCTGGCTGCTCAACCTTTTGCTCGACGGAGTCGTGTTCTTCGACCCGACGTGGAGCAAGCTGCGCGCGCCAAGCCAGCCCGGCCTCAAGCGGAAGCCGCTTCTCAGCTCCGGCGAGAACCTGCCGTGGCTCGCGCTGCGCTTGCAGGAAGAAGATCCCGAGCGCTTCGCGCTGTGGGTCTCCCACGTCCGCACCGCCCTCCCGCAGATCACCGCCATCGCCGTGCGCGAGCGCGAAGAAGACCACCATGCCTACTTCCGCGTGACCTATGAGGCGGGCTTCGAGGTCACGTCGTCGGGGCTCTCGGAGGGCACGCTGCGCATCCTCGCGCTCACGTTGCTCGCGTACATCGAAGACGCGCCGCGCCTGCTCGTGGTGGAGGAGCCCGAGAACAGTATCCACCCGCAGGCGATCGCGACGGTGCTCGACTCGCTGCGCTCGCTCTACGACAGCCAGGTCTGGGTCTCGACGCACTCTCCGGTGGTGCTCGCGTCGACCAAGCTGCCCGAGCTGCTCATCACGCGCCTCGCGCGGAGCGGCGCGGCCTCGGTCGTGCCTGGCGACCAGCACCCGCGCCTCGTCGATTGGAAGGGCGCGATCGACCTCGGCACCTTGTTCGCAACGGGGGTGTTCGAGTGAACGACCTCCTCTTCTTCGTCGCCGACAAGAACATGCGAGAGGCCGTCGGCGGGCTGCTGGAGCGCGACCAGATCCACCGCATCGTCGGCTGCCGCGCGTTTGCCTTCGACGCGCGTCGAGACATCAAGGTCGCCGAGGGCCAGAACGATCCCGGACTCTTCACACGCGCCAATGAGCTGCTGCGCCCGCTCGCAGCCGAGTACGCACACGCAGTTGTCATCGTCGACGAAGAGTGGAACGGCAGCCCTGGCGCCGACGAGATCGAGCAGAAGCTGCGCGCGCATCTCGACGACGCGGGTTGGACGGCGGAGACCAGCCTCGGGCTTGTCGTGCGCCCCGAAGCCGACGTGTGGCTCTGGTCGGACTCGCCGCATTCTGCGCAGGCGCTCGGCTGGACGTCGTGGGACGTGCTGCGGCCGAGGCTCGAGCGGGAGGGCCTGCTCGCTGCGGGCAAGACGAAGCCCGCGCGCCCGAAGGAAGCAGCGGAGTGGGCGCTGCACAACAGCCCAGGCAAGAAGGTCCCGCGCTCGTCGGCGCTCTACCGGCAGATCTCGTCGCAGGTGTCGGTGCAGCGCTGCGAGGACGACGCCCTCATCCGGCTCTTGAACGCGCTCCGCTCGTGGTTCCCCGTGGAGGGCGCATGAAGACGAAGTCTGTCCCCAGTTCGTGGCTGGAGCGCGATGGCCGTCGCCTCGACTGCAACCCGTACATGTCGGGCGCGCTGGAAGCGCGTGTTGCGATCGACTCAGCTTAACAAGGAAGTGCCACTCCAAGACGTTTGCCTCGATGGCCGCAAGGGACTCGTCAACGCGGGCCGCATTAAGCGGCAGTGGGTCGAAAGATCCCAACGTGGGCTCCGATTTCTCGTCGAGTACCGATATTCTCAGGTCTGACCTCTCGGGCCTTCCCCTCATCAGTAAGCAAGCCGCACGTGCAAACCCGAAGCTGCGGATCAAATCCGGGTGGACCCTCATTACGCGCGCCGGAACAATCGGGCGTATGGCCTTCTCGCGGCCCGACATGGACGGACTCGCATGCTCGGAAGATGTGCTTCGGGTCATCCCCGACGCCGAGAAGATCCCGCCCGGCTACCTGTACGCCTACCTGAGCAGCAAGTTCGGCGTGCCCCTCGTCGTCGGCGGAACCTACGGCGCGATCATCCAGCACATCGAGCCGGGCCACATTGCCGATCTTCCGATTCCGCGGTTTGGAAAGAACGTTGAGCTGCGGGCGCATGACCTCGTCACGAAGGCTGCATGTGCACGGAGCGAGGCGGCGACTTTGTTCGCTAAAGCCGACGATCTGCTTATTGAACTGCTCTGTGCCGTCCAAGCCCCAGAACGAGTAAGGCCCCAGTACATTGCTAGCGCCAGCTCGTCGCAGTTCCTGCAGCGAGGCGACGGGTATTACTACGCACCTTTGAACACGGACGCGCGAAAGGCGTTCGACTCGACCAGAGACACGATGACCGTGGGAGATGTCGCAGACGTCTTCATCCCCGTCTTCCAGCGACCAAGTTTGCGAGCTCTCGATTGCCCCCCGTTTGGTATTCCTTTCCTCTCGGGCGCCGATGTCTTCCAGTTGGCGCCCGAAGGCAGAGACACAGTTCATGCGGAAGCAGGGGTTGCGAGCGACGTTGGTCCGTTTTGCGCAAGGCATGATTGATCATTCCGGGCGCCGGGCAGCTCAGGGGCCTCCATCGGTCGGTCTGTGTTGGTCCGAGGCCATCTCGCTCGAAGCCGGTCGTGTCCGATCACTGTCGATTCCGTGGCCAGATGACAAAGTGCGAACTCGCATCGGCAAGCTCGTAATGGAAGCGCAGCGTCTGCGGGACGATGCCGTGTCGGCCGACCGCGATGCTCGCACTATCGTTGAAGCCGCCATCGAGAAGGGAGCCACGAACTGATGGCCACGGTGATCCCCATCGGCGAACCGGTGAACGAGGCCGAGCGCCAGGCCATCGCGTACCTGCGCGATCACCTGCCGGCGAGCTACCTCGTCCTGCACAACTTCGAGATCTTGCGCGACGGCGAGACCTTTGAAGTCGACGTTGCGGTCATCGCGCCGCACGCCGTCTTCCTCGTCGACGTGAAGGGCACGCGCGGGCTCATCGACGTCTACGGCTCCAAGTGGTACCCGGAAGGGCGCCAGGCCTTCAGCTCGCCGCTCGCCAAGCTGCGCGGGCACGCCAAGGCGGTGAAGGGCATCATCACCAGCAGCCAGCCCGGTCGCCGCGACCTCGACGACATCTACGTCGACGCCGCCGTCGTGCTCACCGCACCCGACGCCACACTGGCCGATCCAGGCGGGCGCGACGCGCCGAACGTCACCACGCTCAAGAAGGCAGCGGCCTTCTTCCAGAACGCGGCGCGCATCCCCGCCGGCAAGTCGAAGAACATCGGCGCGCACCACAACATCATCCTGAAGGCACTCCAAGGCGTGGCCAAGCCCCGCTCGGGCCCGCTGCGCTTCGGGAGCTGGGTGGTCTCCGAGCGGCTCGGCGGCACCGACAGCTACACCGAGTACCGCGCGCACAACGCGTTCGTGGGGCCGAAGTCGACGGCGCTCATCCGCGCCTACCAGGCCGACCCGTACAAGCCGCCGGACGAGCGCGAGAAGCAGAAGCTCCTCATCTCGACGGCGTTCCGCACACTCAGCACCACGCCCGGCCACCCGGGCGTTGTCGGCGTGCGCGACTTCTTTCCGAGCGAGGCCCAGGACAAGTACTTCCTGGTCACAGAGGACGTCGCCGGGCAGGCGCTGCGCGTCCACATCGCGAAGCCCACGCTGGCGCTCACGCTCGACCAGAAGAACACCGTCGCCGTCGACCTCCTCAACGCGCTCGCCCACCTTGCGCAGCACAAAGTCGTACACCGCAACATCTCGCCCGCGAACATCCTCGTCGGCACCGACGGCCGTATGCGGCTGACAGGCTTCGACTTCGCGCGCCCAGGCACCGATCACAGTCACACCATCGCGCAGGAGATCGTCGACGACCTTGATCCCAAGTACATGGCGCCCGAGATCCACGGCGCGCCCGCCGCCGCGACGCCTGCCTCGGATCTATTCAGCGTGGGCCTCGTGCTCTACGAGCTGTTCACGGGTGAGCGGCCGTTCAACACGCCGACCGAGCTGTTCGAGCAGAAGGCCGTCTTCGCGGTGAAGCCCAGCTCCGCGCGCCCCGAGCTGCCCAAGGGATTTGACGCCTGGCTGCAGAAGCTCTGCACTTTCGAGCCGGACGATCGGCCCTCAGCGGCGTGGGCGCTCACCGAGCTGAAGATCCTCCTCGACCCGAGCGCCGCGTCTGCGCCTGTGGCTGGCGCGCCTCCGGCGGCGCCGTCACTGGAGCCCACCGCGCCTCAGCTCGACTACTCGAACCTGCTTCCGAACACGCAGCTCACGCCGAAATACGTCATCGAGAAGCGCCTCGGCAAGCCGGGCTCGTTCGCGGTCGCGTACAAGGTCATCGACACGCTGGGCGACGTCTCGCGTGCGGTGAAGCTGGTGTTGCGCGACCGCGTGTCGACGGTCGACCGCCTCAAGAAGGAGTACAAGACGCTCCTTCAGGTCCCCGACCACCAGAACGTGGTGAAGGTGATCGACGCCGATCTCATCCCCGGCGGCCCTCCCTTCATCGTGTTCGAGTTCATCGAGGGCTTCGACGTCGGCGAGATGATCGAGACGAACGCGCTCACCCGTGAAGACGCGCTCGAGTTGGGGCGGCACGTCGCGGCGGGCCTCGTACACCTGCACGAGCACGGCGTCTACCACTGCGACATCAAGCCCCGGAACCTGTTATGGACCGGGCGTGGCACGAAAATCATCGACTTCAACGTCTCGGTCGCGGCGAAGGACGAGGAGCGCCGTGGCGGTGGCTCGCGTCGCTACCTGCCGCCCGACCTCGTGCTCGAGGACGTTCTTTCAGCGAGCGATCTCGTCGACCGTGATCTCTACGCCCTCGGGCTCACGCTCTACGAGGCGCTGACGAACCGCTACCCGTGGGACAACGCGCAGGTCCCGCCGCCTGGCAAGCCCGCCGCCGATCCGCGCGAGCTGTCGGGCCTCGCCGACATCGCGCCCGAGCTGGTCGACGTGATGCTCAAGGCCATCGCGCCCAAGCGCGCCGACCGCTATGCCACCGCCGCCGACCTGCGGAACGCGCTGACCAGCATTCCGGCCGCGCGGCGTGCGCCGCAGCCCCTCACACCGGTGCCGATCGCGTGGGGCGTGCCGGGGGACGGCGGCAACGGCAAGCGCAATGGCAACGGGCACGGCGGCTCGGGCGGGCCCATCCCGCCGAACACGAACCCATACATTCGACACCTGCTCACGGTCTACAGCCAGAGCAAGCACAGCAACGCCGGCACGCGCGGACTCGACGTCATCAGCGAGCAGACCTACGTGGAAACGGCGCTCGACCGCGAGCTGCTCCCGTCGGTGCTCTCGGGCGAGTTCGCGCTCGTCATCATCTCGGGCAACGCGGGCGACGGGAAGACGGCCTTCCTGCAGAAGCTCGAACGCAAGGCGGCCGATGAGCAGGGCATCGTCGACCACTCGCTGCCGAACGGCGCGCGCATCGAGCTGCGCGGGCGCACGTTCCTCTCGAACTACGACGGCAGCCAGGACGAAGGCGACCAGAAGAACGACGACGTGCTGCGCGCCTTCCTCGCGGCCTTCAAGGGCAACGACTCGAAGGAATGGGCAGCGTGGAAAGAGACGCGCCTCATCGCCATCAACGAGGGCCGCCTGGTCGACTTCCTCGAAGCGAACCGCGCCGACTTCCCCGCGCTCGCCACGCTGGTGAAGGAGGGCCTCCGTACGGGCGAGCCCACCGATGGCGTAGCCGTCGTGAACTTGAACTTGCGCAGCGTGGTCGTCGATCCGCAGGGCTTCGACAATTCGATCCTCGAGCGCCTCGTGAACCGCATGACGCATGAAAAGTTCTGGGAGCCGTGCCACGGCTGCGACCTGAAGGACCGCTGCTACGCCTTCCATAACGCGCAGACCATCCAGGACGAGACGGCGGGCAAGCACGTCGTCGAGCGGCTCAAGAACCTCTACGCCATCACGCACCTGCGCGGGCGGCTGCACATCACGCTGCGCGATCTCCGCTCGGCGCTCGCGTTCATGCTGGTGGGCACGCGCGACTGCGACGAGATCCACGCGCTGTACAAGAACGGCCAGCGCGACGAAATCGTGCAGGGCTTCTACTTCAACAGTTGGAAGGGCGGTGACAGCTCCAACGCCGATCGCCTGCTCATGTTGCTCTCCGAGGTGGATGTCGCCGAGGCCGACGATCCACGCCTCGACCGCGCTCTCGACTTCGTCTCGCCCACCGAGGACCGCACGCTGTTCCGCTTCGAGCAGCGTGGCGGCTATGACCGCGAAGTCCTCCGCAGCCTCTACGACGAGCTGCCTCGCGACGTGTCGGGCAAGGCGAGCGAGCACCGCGCCGAGGCCCACCGGCGCTTCATCGCGATGGCGCGCAGGCGAGCGTTCTTCGAGCGGCGCGACGCAGGCTGGCGTTCGATGCTCCCGTACAAGACCGCCGACGAGCTGCTCGCTGTGGTGCGTGGGGACAAGGGGGCCGAGGGACTGCTGGAGCCGCTACTGGTCGCCATCAATCGCGGCGAGGGGCTAACGCGGCCCGAGCGCATCGGCAACAATCTCGCGCTCGAAGTGCGCCGCGTCGAGGGTGGCAGCGTGCGCTCCTACCGGCTCTACCCGCGCGAGCGCTTCTCGCTGTCGCTGGCCGACCAGGCTTCGCGTTCGCGCTTCGTCGAGCACATGCCCACGGGCCTCTTGCTTCGCTACCACGATCCTGCGGGGCTCAATGCAGAGCTGCTCGTCTCGCTCGACGTCTACGAGATGCTCCGGCGCCTGAACGAGGGCTACCGGCCTAGCGTCGAGGAGGAGCAGGGCTACTATCTGAGCCTCACGGTCTTCAAGAACTTGCTTGGCTCCGCGCCCTACCAGGAGGTGCTCCTCAGCACGTCGAGCCATGACTTCTACCGCGTCGCTCGCCAGGTCGATGGCCGCCTCGAGATGACGCGCGCCCGGGAGGGAGCGGTCTGATGTCACTGTCCAAGCGCGATCGAGAGTTCCGTCTCCCGAAGATCAGTTACCTCGACTTCAAGCACCTCGAGATGGATCGTGTGCTCACCGCGTTCTTCGCGCGGCTCGCGCACAACGGCTACCCGAGCCGCCTCTCGCGCAAGTTCGAGCTCAGCGTCGACGCGTTCGTCGAGTTCATGCTCGAACACCCCGAGTGGTTCACGAAGTTTCAGGACAACCCTGACGTCGTGCGCCGCTGGGTCGAGACGCATCTGCTCGACCTCGTGAATCGAGGCAAGGCGAACGAGGCGCTCGCCGCGCCGCGCCCACTGCATGGGTTCACGTATCGCTTCCGCAACCCGAAGCATTCGCGCGACTACGGGGCGGCACAGCACCTCTACGAAATGCTCTACATGGCGCGCAAAGGCGCCGGCCAGAAGGCGCTCGAGCATCTCCACCACTTCTTCTTCCAGGGCCATGACAAGGTCACGGGCAAGGCCGACACAGGCGCGGTGATCGACGTCGAGACGCAGGCGCTGCTTCGTCTCCTCGACGAAGTGAAGGGCGACGCGCCGGACACGAAGTCGGGGCGCGAGTCTTTCCCTCCGCTCTGCGTGGGCGCGGCCGACCTCCTCGCCGAGGACATCCAGCGCCTCCTTTTTTATCAGCGCTTCATCCCCCGCTCCGTGATGGTTGAGTACCTGAAGGTGCTGATCGCCTTCCACCTTGGGCTCTATCACCTGCGGCTCTTGAAGCTCCTGCCGGCGCTGGTGCGAAGGAAGGGCGCGGACCCGACTTGTGCAACGGGTGCGTGCCCTATGAACCCGAAGAGCCTGGACAACCCGTTTGGCGACTGCCCGTACCGCGTGGGCCTCCTGGTCGACGTCGCCGGCCAGCCCGGCACCCCGACGGCAACGCTCGCCGAGCGCAGCGCCGACACGCACTACCGGCGCATCCCCGGCTTCTTGCGGGCGTACTTCGCGACCAAGAAGCTCGACGAGTTTGCGACCGACCTCGTTCGCCGGGGCAAGCGCACCAAACCGACCAACGGCGACTTCTCGGTGGGCGAGGTGCTCCAGCTCCTTGATGCGCCGCTGAAGGCCGAGCGCGAGAAGTTCTTTGGGCAGCGCGTGTCGAGCCTCGTTGAGGAGGCGTCGGGCGCTAAGGACGCCGAACTCGATCCCGAGGTGAAGGCCGTCACCGAGATGGGCCTCTCGGAGTTCGATGCATACATCGAGATGATCGTCGCGCTGCGCGGCCCCTTCCACCGGAAGTACGTCACGCAGTGCCTCGACTCGCTTCTACTCAAGAACCGCGCGGGCGCGCTCATCGCGCAGGGCCGCACGAAGGAAGCGCCCCGCCGCTTCGTCCTCGACAGCCGCTTGCTCGAAGTGCTGCTCCAGATCGCCGTGCTCAAGCAGGGGAAAGACGGCGGCTTCCACACGGGCGAGATGCGCGTCGACGAGCTGCTCGTGTTTCTGCGTGAACGCTATGGCATCCACATCGACCAGTTGCCGCGGGGCGACGGCTTTTCGACGACGAGCATCGAGGACCGCCGCGCGCTCCGCGACAACGTTCGCGCATTCACTGGACGACTCCGCGAGGTCGGCTTCTACCGCGACCTTTCCGATGCGTACGTCACGCAGACCATCACGCCGAGATACCGCATCGCCGAGGGCGACACGGCTAGAGGAGGAACGCCGTGAGTGCTGTGTTCCAGGAGCTCTCGCAGACGCAGCTCACGATCGAGCTGGAGAACGTCGCCGTCCCGCTGCTCGTCGATCAGCTCGGTACGCGCGTCGCCGGACACTGCATGCGCGTGAGCGACCTCGACGCCGAGCTGATGGTGCGGCTCTGCGCGCGGCTCCGGGCCGAACTGCCCAATACGACGGTGGTCGTTCTAACCGATGGCAAGCTGAGCATCCCAGCCGAGCTCGCGGTGTCGAGCACGAAGCTCGTCGAGCTGCGCAATCCGCACGCCGACGGTACGCAGCGCCCGCCGCTCCTCGTGTTCGTGCCCACCGACGTGCGTGCCTCGGCCGAGGACTCCTTCGGCGTGGCGACGTTCGAGGAGGTCTCGGTCAACGGCCTCTACGAATCGCTCATCGAGAAGCTGCTTGGCGAACTCCCCCCGGCACTACGTGGTGGGGTTCATGAGGCGCTCCGACGGCTGCGTGGTGGCGATCGTTTGTGGAGCTTCGCCGACGCGCTCTCGACAGTGCGCTTTCTCCTGACGGCCAAGGTGAACGGCAATGACGGCGAGGCGCTCGGTGCGTCGCTCTACGAGGTGGGGCTGGTGCCAGACTTCGCGTGGCTCACGCAGCCGGAGAAGGCCCCGACACGCCTCGTGCGCAACCGGGAGAGCGTCGAGAAGCTGACCTGGTCGCCGCGCTCGGAGCGCGGTCGCGTCGGCGAACTGGGTCTCGCCAAGCGCGCCTTTAAGAACCTGCTCGGCAACTTCCTCGCCGAGGCAGGAATGGACGACCCGCGCCAGTGGGCGCGCCGCATCGTCATCGACAAGTCGCTCTGGCAGCTCGCTTTCAACAAGTGGGAGTTCGAAGACGGCGGCGTCCAGCCCGATGCCATCTTCATCGGCGAGGTGAAGACGGATCTTCCGAAGGTCGCCGACGACGAGACGAAGGAGCCGCTCGCGCAGCTCATGGGGCAGTGCATTCTGCCGGTCAGCAGCCTCAAGAAGTTCAACGTCACGTTCCGCACGGAGCCGCACCCAAGCAAGGTGCAGGGCCTCGCGAAGTTCGTCGCGCAGGTCATCTCCAAGGAACATGGTCCCATCGGTCTCGCGCGCAGCAAGGCCGTGTGGAAGACGGCAACCGACAAGGCGACGATCTCGTTCTCGGCGCTCGGCAAGATCGACTGGGAGGAGGGTTGGCACTTCGTTCGGCTCCTCGCGCAGACCGAGAGCGGAGACCTGATCCCGCTCGTCGACGCGAACGGCGATGCCGTCGCGTGGAGCGCGGACACAGACGAGACAGCGCCCCGACCGAATGAGAGCGACCTATTCTACGTCCTGCCCGACACCGAGGTGGAGATCGAGCCCGCGCAGCGCGCCGTGCAGCGAGAACCCAGCGCGTTACACGCCCTCTTCCGAGCGCAGTTCAAGGCGATTCTGGACGACCGCGATCCAGCGAGCGTGGTCTTTGGACACGCCGCGTGGGCCGAGAAAACCAAAGGGCACGTCTCTGGCGCCGACATGCTCGAGGTGAAGCTCGGGCGCGAGGGCGCCGTGCATGTGCCGGTCTCTCGCGCGCTCAAGAACATCGAGCAGAAGATCCTCGCCGCACCCGACGGGCCGATTAGCTGGCGCATCCCCGTGAACCACGGCGTACCGGGGACGAGCACCGGCGAGGTGAACGGCTGGCCTCAGGGCGCCGCTGGAGATCGCTTCCTTGAAGCGCGGACGCGCTACTTCGAGGCGGTACGAAGCGGCACCTCGGAGTTGGTCACCCAAGGCGTCGACGCCGGCGCTAACGCCGATCTCGCGAGCGACTATGCGGGTGCCTACCTCGCGCTGCTGGCAGACCTTTCTCAGCGCGCGGAGGCGACAGCTAAGAGCGACTCGCAGCGTGCCTTCGCCGACCTGCGCAAGGTCCTCGCGCTCGACTCCGTGCTCCTCGCCATCGTCGATCACCGTGGCCGTCGCCGCGACGCCGTCCTCGTAGCGCCCACGCACCCGCTGCGGGCGCTGTGGTTCGCCACGTGGGCGAAGCTCGGCGCCCAGTGGGTGGCGGCCGCGACGAGCGCGCGGCACGAGTACGTCGTCCCGACGCGCGAGGCGCTGCTGAAGCTCCTGTCGCCCACGAGCTTCCCGCCGGTCCTGCCGACGGAGGCGGGCCACGTGCTGACCGCCGTCGACAGCATCAACCCGTTCTGGACGCTCTTCGCGCCGTCGAACGAGGAGGATCCTCGCGGCCTCGTCGGCGAGGTATGCAGCGCGCTCGGACTGCCAGAGCCCGCCATCGGCGGCGCGCTCATCGATGGCAAGTACCTCGCGTCGCGCGTGCGGCGCTACCTCGTGCAGCACCCCTACGTTCGCACACTGACCATCAACGCGTTCAACCCGGGCCGCGCCGGCGTCCTCGGCGACATGCTGCTCGAGTTGCAGAAGGAGTCGGCATTCGCCCACCTGCGCTATGACCTCCGGCTCTTCGTGCCCGATCCCGACGCGCCAGGTGTCGGCGACGAGATCGCTGCGCTGCTCACGCCGGACGGCGGCACGAACACGCATGAAGCGGACGCGTTCTCCATCCCGGCCGAGACGCACCTTCACCCGAAGCTACGCTTCGCGGTGCGCTCGACGAAGGACTTCCGCACGAGCCCCGACACCCACGCGGCGCACCTGTCTCTGCTCTTCGACGTCTTTCCGGCAGAGGAAGTCGGCGCGCGCAAGTCCGACCCGCGCCACGCGACCGCCTTGGTTCACGGCCTCGTGCAGGAGTTCTCTACCGAGTACGTCGAGGACGACCAGACCGTGGCGTGGCGACGACTGCCTCGTCACGGCGTCGCCCAGCCCATCGAGAACGCCGAGGAACTGTCGGATCTACTCGGTAAGCTTGCCGCTGCGATGTCGAGCGCAACGGCCACCATCGCCACGGGCCAGAGCGGCATCGACCTGCGGCCCGTCGTGAGCCTCGCGCTCGGCCCCGACGACCGCGCGCTCCTCCATCAGGTTCACGAGGTGAGCGACTGGGTGTTCACGCTCGATCGCAATCTCGGAATCGAGTTCTTCGACCACGGTGGGCATGCGACGCGGCCCGACTACCTCATTGATCACTCGCCGGACATGGCGAGCACGCTGGGGCACCGACTCGTAATCACCTCGCGCTCGGTAACCGAGCTCGAAGCCCTCCTGCGTCCGGTGCTCGAGCAGTACGGGCTCCAAGCCGACAGCCGCCATGCCGTGGTGCTGCTCGACCAGCTTCGGTCGCTATCCGGCCGGCTCGCGCTGAAGCTCATCTCGTCGCCGACGCAGCGGGCGGAAGCCCTGGGCCTAGCGCTCTCGCGCCTCTACCTGGAGCACCAGGGCGTCTTCGAGAGCCAGATCGTCGTCCCGCTCGACGCGCACCTCGAGCTGTACCGCGTGTTAAAGCAGGGGGCCGACGAGCTGGGCGACGAGGTCAGCTTCAAGCGCACGGACCTCGGGCTCTTCGACCTCGACATGATCCGGCGCGTCATCACGTGCCGCCTGGTCGAAGTGAAGTGCTACTCGGGCGTCGGCGATCTCGCGGCGTACAACGCGCTCAAGTCGAGCATCGCCGAGCAGATCGGCCAGAGCGAACAGGTGCTCGCGCACCACTTCGACCCGCAGCGCACGCCCCAAGACCGCCCCGACCGCGCGTTCAAAACGCGTGAGCTCGCTCTGCTCCTCGAGTTCTACTTGGAGCGCGCCGAGCGCTATGGGGCCATCAGCCGCGAGGCCGCCGACGAGGCGCGCTACTTCGTTCACACGCTCGACGACGGCTACCAGATCTCGTTCACCCGCAGCGCGCTCATCTTCGACTTCGCCAAGCCCGGCACGGAGCCGCCAGAGAGCGAGAGTGGCATCGAGTACCACCGCGTCGGCGTCGATCTGATTCGGCAGCTCGTCGATGCTGCTGCGCCTAGCGCCGAATCGTCGGCGAGCATCAGCGCCAGCTCGTCGGGGAGCGGTGGACCGGGCGGCCGTGGCCCGCGCCCGCGCGGCATCACCGAGGTTCGACGTCGTCGCGAGCGCGCGCCGTCGGTACCGACACTCGACACGGCCGCCTTCCTCGGCTCTCCTCGCGATCGGTCGGTGTCCTGGGAGGAGCTGCGCGAGCGCCAGTCCAGCGTCCCGCCGCCGTCGCACATGCCCGTCGCCCCGCAGGAGGCGCCGTACGTGCGGACTGCGGCCACGGCGCTGCCGGAGGTCGCGCCTGTGACCAATGTGGTGCTCGCGATCGAAATGAAGCCAAAGCGCTTCGTCGAGGTCGAAGACGCCGCTGCGCCACAGGGCGAAGCACGGGCCACGGGCACGGAAGCGATCACGCCTCCACACACTGAGCCGTCGCTGCCGTACGATATCATGCTAGGCATCACCGGCGACTCACCCCAGTATGGGCTTCTCGGCGATGTCTCAGGCCGACGTGTCGCGATCGACCTAAACCAAACGCACACCATCAGCCTCTTCGGCGTCCAGGGCGGTGGCAAGAGCTACACGCTCGGCACGATCGCCGAGATGGCTTCGCTGCCCATCCCAAACATCAACGTCCTCCCGCAGCCGCTAGCCACGGTCATTTTCCACTACAGCCCGACAATGGACTATCGGCCGGAGTTCACATCGATGGTCGCGCCGAATAGCGAGGCTGCGCAGGTGAAGGCACTGAAGGAAACGTTCGGCGCGGTACCACAAGCGCTTTCCGACGTGCTTCTCCTCGCTCCCGCCGACAAGCTCGAAGAACGCAAGAAAGAGTACCCGGGCATCGAAGTGCGACCGCTGAAGTTCGGGGCCGCCGAGTTGCAGACTGGCCACTGGCGTTTCCTCATGGGCGCCGTCGGCAATCAGGCCACATACATCCGACAGCTCAACCGTGTGATGAAATCGCTCCGCGAGGACCTGACCCTCGAAGGGCTGAAGCAGGGCATCGAGGCGTCGTCGCTGCCGGACCACCTCAAGGGCATGGCGAAGATGCGCCTCGAGCTTGCGAGTGAGTACATCGACGACTCGGTGCGGCTGAAGGACGAGGTCCGCCCGGGGCGCCTCATTATCGTCGATCTTCGCGATGAGTTCATCGCGAAGGACGAGGCCCTTGGCCTCTTCGTGGTGCTTCTCCAGCTCTTCGCCGACGTGAAGTGCCGCGATCAGAAGGGCACGGAGCACTCGTTCAACAAGCTCGTCGTGTTCGACGAAGCACACAAATACATCGAGAGCCCCGACCTGGTTGCCGGCCTCATTGAGGTCGTTCGCGAGATGCGTCACAAGGGCACGAGCATCATGGTCGCGAGCCAGGATCCGCCCTCGGTGCCCGTCTCGCTCATCGAGCTCTCGAGCCAGATCATCCTCCACAAGTTCAACTCGCCCGCGTGGCTCAAGCACATCCAGAAGGCGAACGCGGCGCTCGGCTCCCTTTCGCCCGAGAAGATGGCGAACCTGCGGCCCGGCGAGGCCTTCGTCTGGTCGAGCAAGGCCACCGACGAGGCCTTTACGAAGAGCGCCGTGAAAATCCGCTGCCGCCCGCGCGTGACCCATCACGGCGGCGCTACGAAGACGGCGGTGGGGTCATGAGTGCACATCTGCTCGAAGCTGACTTCAGGGAGTGCCAAGCCATCATGACGACAGAAAAGCAACCTTTGCTCGAATGTCGAGAGCGTTCGACACTTCAAATCCGCGCCTTTGCGGCCCAGATGGTACTCCCGTCTACATGGCCTTTGCCGATGATCACCGTGCCGAGCCCCCACATCGACCCTCGGCAAATCAGACCCACCACAGGGTCCGCCCAGGATCGAGGCTCGGCCAGTGGGGTGCATGGTGTGCCTTGCTGGGGGTCGAGGCTCAGCCCATGGGATGCTGGGTCACTCGTCGTCGGGGTCGACCCTCGCACAAAGACATGGATCATCCGCCGGCATGCGCATCGAGGGGGACGCGAGCGGATGGAGGATCCGGTTCGCTGGGGGTCGAGGCTGGCGGAAGGTGGGGCGGGATGTGATTTCGTGGGGGTCGAGGGTCAGGGCGATGTGGTGTCGGGCGTCACAGGCAATTCTTCGCCGGTGTCGGGATTGACGTCCGTGGGTGTGCGGCGACCTTTGAAGGACGCGCCAATGGCGGCGTTTTGCTGAAGAATGGGCCCGAGCCATTGCAGGCGGGCAGCGGTGGCGTCGGCCGAGCGACCGTGACGTTTTCCGAGGATGATGGCGACGGTTTCGAGCAATAGGCCCTGGCCTTCGGCGCGGGCAGCGCGAATACGTCCCCAATCGAGCAGCGATGGCGGCGGCGCTTCGAGTGCTTTTCGGTAATCCGCAGCGAGATTCGCCAGACGCGTGGCATGTCGTTGCAGGCTCAGTTCTTGAACCGCTGGCGCAAGCTCATCTGCAAACGAGCGGACGATGGCACCCACGGCTTCGAGCTCTTCGACATAGGGCAATGTCGTAATGGCATGGACGCCAATAGGGAAAACCTTTTTGAGGAATGCGGCAACTGCCGTATGAATGGGGTCGCTCTCGGGGGCCCCTGCGGCTTGGGCGACGACGTGGTCACGAATGAAATCCAAGCTCGTTACTCAGCATATGCAGTTCATGTTGCTAGGCCATTTCGTGTAAGCTCGAATCATGACACTCCGCAGCAACGAGTCTCCGCTCGACCTCCACTTTCGCGCACGCCCGATGCCACCACTCGACCAGGTCGACGAATTGCTTCGCGCACAACTCGACGTGCTCCTCCACCAAGCTGAGAACGACGGTCCGAATGGTGCCGAGCTACTCGAACTATTCGACGTGCTCGACGCCCAAGGGCAACACGTCTACGATTTGCACCTGTTTTGCGGCGACGATGGGCGCGTGCATCGAAAAGGCACCCTCGAATACGTGGCGAGTTTTTCCCAAGGCGGCGCGACGGGTAGCAACGACAAGGCACTCCTCGCAGCACTCGACCGCGCCTACACTGCTTGGTTGCAACAGTCATCGAAGAGTGCACCCTCGCCAATCGTGAAGGCCACGAAAACACGCGCCAAGAAATCGAAACGATGACAGCCGACCGCGGTTTCGGCCGTCCTACTTCTTCCGCTCTTTTTTCCGCGTGACGATCTTCAAGGCGCGCGCTTCCGCATTCCGAAATTCAATGACTTCGGACCACCTCCATGCTTCGCCCATCGGGCCCGTCGTCGTCACGGCTTCGTACGCTACCGTGATCAGCTCGCCTTGGTGCTGCATGGAAAGCGACGAAAGCGCCGTCTGAGCAAACGCAGTCATGGGCACCTTCGCGCATTGCGCCGGCATTTCATTTCCCCAAAACTCGCTCACCAATCCCTTGTGCTTTTCTTCGCATTGCGGCCCAAGTCCAAGCGCCGTCGTCAATTTGCAATTCATGTGTCTGGGATCGGCTAGATCGGTGCCCGATTCCCATTCACAATCGCTGCCGAGCGTTGCCGATACATACGCTACGGCCGCGCGCTCGGCATCCGACAAACACTGTAATGCCGCCTCATCGAAAATCAGTCGATAGGTCGATGGATCCGTCGAGACGAGTTTTGTCGCGACGTCGAGCTTGGGGCAATCTTTGGTCGGTGTTGCGGAACGTGCAGGTTCGGGCTCTGCATTCGCTGCCGACGCACTGGTTTGGGGAATTGCGGGAGCCACGGAAGGCGCCGTCGGCAATGGCTCGGGCTGGTTTCGTTCACAAGCGACGAGCGATGCCCATACCATGAGAGAAGCTGCCGCTCGTACCGAATGAGCCGTTTGCATCGCTGCGCCCCGACGAATATCAATCCCGAAAGGTGGTTTGGAGGATGTCACGGTTCCATGCCGCGAAGCAAGCGTGGTTGAAGACCATCGCATCGGATGCTCGCGGGTAAGATCGCGCCGAGGACGCTTAAGACCGAGTAAGACGCGCGTATGGGCAACATGCATTAGCTTCCAACGTGTCGATGGCGAGCGCGTATCGCTCGCAAGCGTCGTTACACGAAACCTTGGCCATATTGAGGTCCCATGCACTTTCGCCCCTCCTTCTTCCTTGCTCTTTCACTCCTCGCAACCGCCTGCCAAGAAGCAGCCATGTGTGAAGACGGCGGCGTCGAGCACGATGGACAGTGCGTTTCTGCCGCCATCCGGCAGGTGCGCCTCACCCACCTCGATGTCAAATACGACCTGACGAAGCCGGTTTATGTCAACAATCGAGTCCCCATCACGTTCGGCATCACCGCAGATAGCGTCGACCCCGCAAAACCCGGCACTCGAAACGTCGCCGTCACGTTTTCGTTCGTCGAAGCCAATCCGAGCGACCCGGCAAACCCCGTCGGCTGCGCATCGAGCGCCGTCAACGTGGAGGTGATCGGCAATGGGACCGAACAAATCGTCGATACCTTCATTTGGCCCACCACGCTGTGCGCCGCGCTCGCCGAAAAAAATGGCGAAGTGAACCTGCAAGTGGACTTCGATGGCGGCCCAGAGCTCGCCGCCGAGCTCGCATCCAACCTCGATGCGCCGAGCGTCGTGTTTTCAGAGGCGCACAAAGGCGATGCGCTGAACCAGCTTTGCCGCGCTTCGCTGGACAACGCAGACCCCAAGCGCGGCTGTGTGCACGCCATCAATATCGAGCCGACCCCCACGGGTGCCGCGGGAGCGCTCATCGACGTGCGTTATGCGCTGAGCTCGACGTCTTCCGTGGCTGTCTTGCCGTTCCAGTCGAGCGAGCACGTCGGCCCCGACGGACCCGCCGACGCCGACCCCACGCTGGTGGTCCAGTCGCGGTTCGTCGTCAATGGGCGAGACCCGTACGTTTCGGCCGCGGATCCTGCGCTGATTCCGCCAGAGCTCGCCAATGCGGTCCCGACCATCGAAGAAGACCTGAAGTTCGGGCTCGATGCCGCAGCCCTGGCGGCCACCACGGCTCTGCCGGGCAAGGCTGTGGTGTCGTACACCATCAGATCGGCGGCCGACAGCATGACGCAACTGCCCCTGACGATCAGGGATCCCGCCAATCCGGCGAACAAGGTGGCCGAGGTGGTCGTCGACAGGGTCGTGCCCGGCACGGCCAACGACGTGGTGCACGAGCTTTTCCTCGAAGGTGCGACCCTCACCGCCGTGTCGCCCGGAGGCATGTGGGCAAACCAGAACGATTTTGTCATCCGCGGCTGCTTCAATGCGGAGTTCCCTCAGGGCGGCAACGCAGGTGACGGCAACCTGGACGATTGCCGTGAGCTCGAGGTGGTGCTCGTGCGCGAGGCGTCGGCCGCTTCGGCCGCGTCCTCTCGGAGCTTCGACAAGGAGTTCGAGCGCAAGCTGGGCGGAGATCGGATTCGGATCGAGAGCAACATGTCGACCCAGAACCGCCTCGACCTGAGCGGCTCGTTCAGCCGGACCGAGGGCAAGGTGGAGCTGAACGGCAAGCTCGGGAAAAGCTTCGAGCTGACGCTGGCGCGCGCGTTCGCCGATGCGAGCGTCGGCGTCAACCCTGCCGCGGCGTCGTTCGAGCTGGGAGTCGATGCGTTCGGCGTGCGGATCTTCGGCGTCTCGAAACAGCAAGAGGCGAAGATCGTCCACACCGAAGACTTCAGTGCTGCGAAGTCCTTCACGATCGGGAGCCTCGGCTTCGGCTTTGGGCCCGTGAGCGTTGGCTTCAAGATTGGCGTCGGCGGCGCCATCGGCATCGAAGTGGAGGACACGCTGGAGGTGCTGGCGGACAACGCGGCTTGTCAGGCGCTGCTGAAGTCGAGCGACTCCATCACCGCGTGCGGCCGGATGACACGCGTCACGTCGCCGAACTTCGGCCTGACCGGCAACATCGAGGGCGGCATCGACTTGAAAATCGTGAAAGCAGCGGTGGTCGCTGATCTCCGCTTCATCACCACGAGCTTCCCGCTCGACACGACCCTGGGCTGGGGGCTCACGAGCGATGAAAAGCTGCTCGTCCGCGGCGACGTGACCTGGGACATGTCGTTCGAGCCGATTTCGGGCGACGTGTACATCATCGGCAAGGTTGGCTTCCGTCGCTTTGCGAAGAGCCTGAAGGTGAACCTGTTCAGCTTCTCGTCGCCCAGCATCGAGACGCGGCTTCTGAGCCATTCGATGGCTTCGTTCGAGGAGCTGCAATGAGCGCCATGGCAAACGTCATTCGCACGAAAAAGGTCGCTCTCGCCGCGACGCTCGGTGCGGTCGCCGTAATCGTGGCCACGTTCGGCCTGCGTGGCGGGGAGCCGCAGGCGCTTGCTCGAGCGGCCACGCCAGCAGCGCCGGTGGCGCCGCAATGCCGGTTCGATGTTGGCGAGACAGCGGCGTTTTCGCTCGAGTCCACGGTTCGCGACGTGCGCGGCGACGAAGAGGACCACCTGCGAGCAGCGCTGAGCTGGGAGGTCACGGAGCAGCTTTCGGCGACGCGCTGGCGTGTCCGCGCCGGGCTGAGCGGGGTTTCGCATGGCCAATCGCTGACGCTGCCGGAGGAGCAAGTGAAGGGGCCGCTCACGGACCCGTTCTTCGTCGACGTGGACGCGTCGTGCCGGTTCGTGGGCTTCGGCTTTGCTCGCGGCTGGGACGCTCGTCGGCGCCAGTTCGTGCAAACGATGCTGCTGACGCACGAGTTCGTGCTGCCCGCCACGGGTGAGACGAAGCGCTGGAGCGCGTCCCAGTCGGACGGGATGGGCCCGTTCGAGGCGCGCTACGAAATGGCGTCCGGCGTGCAAGGCTCGGCATTGCGCGTCCAGCGGCGCAAGGCCGCATACGACGGGAAGGCGAGTGCCGAGGCGATGGGGCTGTCGGTGGTGGTGGTCAGCTCGGAGGCCACTGCGAGCTTCGAGCGCGACGATCCGCGGTGGGTGACGCTGACGTCGGGCGTCGAGCGGGTCCAGATCCGCGTGCAGGGCCAGGTGCAAGCGGACCTGCTGCAGCGCTTTCGGCTGGTGCGCGACGACGCGCGGTTCGTCGCGGTACGCGCGATGACGCCGGGTGAGGCCGACTTTCGCGATGCGTTCGCTCTCGAGGTGGAACGCGGGCAACACGTCGATGCGCAGGTGGCGCGGATGTCCTACGAAGAAGCGCTGCGGGCGTTCCTCGGGCACTTCGGCGGCACCACCGGGGACCCGAGCTACGCGGCGGCGCGCGAGCTTGCCGCATGGTTGAAGGCGCATCCCGAGGCGGCCCGTCGGCTGGTCGCCGCGTTGAAGGCGGGGACCATCGACGACGCGGCTCGGCCCGCGCTCTTCCTGGCGCTCGAGCTGTCGGGCACGGAGGCCGCGCGCGACGCCCTTTCGGGCGTGCTCGCGGATTCGGCCTTCCGCGCCGTCGACCGCGCCCGGGCTGCATCGGCGCTGTCGGACATCGGCGAGCCCACGCGGGGCACGGCCGAGCTGCTGCTTGCGCGAGCGCAGAACGACCGCGACGACATGGTCGCCAACGTCAGCTTGCTCGGCCTGGGCAGCATGGCGCGGCGAAGCGGCCACGACGACGAGGTCAAGGCGTACGTCCGCGCCTCGCTCGACAAGGAGCTCGCTGCCGCCGTGGACGACAGCGCGACCAACGTCGTCCTGGATGCGATGGGCAACAGCGGTGATGCAGCCTTCGCCGACGAGCTCGAAACGCACCTCGCCGCGGAGAGCGCTTCGACGCGGCAGCACGCGGCCGAAGCGCTGGGACGCTTGGATCCCGTCGACGCGGCCCCGCGCCTGCTCGACCGGCTCCGCGAGGAGACCGATCCAGCCGTCAGCGCTGCCATCGTCGGGGCTTTGCGCGGCGAGCCCACGGCCGACGCGGTCGCGCTCATGTCGGACAAGCTCGCGGCCAGCACATCCATCCCGGAGCGAGCTGCGATCATCGCGTGGCTCGGAGCTGCGTCGCGCACGCGTCCCGAAGCGCGCAGCGTGCTCGTAGCGCACTTCCACCGCGAAACGAGCGCTCGGTTGATGCAGCAAATCGGCACCTTCGTGCCTGCGGCGGCGCTGCGATGATCCCGCGTGCGGCGTTCGCCAGCGTCGCGCTGACGGCGCTGCTCACCGGGTGTTCGCCGCATTTTCAGGGTGACCCGGCCGACGTGAACGGCGAGAGCGGCCCGTTCACGTCGGCCTGGGTCGACGTCGGCGCAACGCAGTTCGCCAGCGACGGCGAGACTGGCAGCGTGGAGCTCCCCGTGCGGGAGCCCTGCGCTGCCCTCGCCGTACGCGCCACCACAGCGCCCGGCGTGTGCTTCCAGCTCAGTTCGGTCGTCGACGGCGAAGGGCGCGCCGTGGTCCAAGCGCGCAGCGCAGGTGCGGTTTGCCGCGACTGCGAGCTGCGTACGTCGGTCGCCGTCGAGGCAGGCGTGTTCATCCTTCCAACGGTCCTTTCGCGTTTCGAGCCGGAAACGGGCCTCTCGCTCCGCTTCGGCCAGGTCGACTGCATGACCTTGACGCCGCTCACCGCGCCAGAAGACCGCCCGACGCTTCACGTTGCGGTGCAGCCCATCGAGACGGTCCCCGAGCATGCCTCGATCGATCTGCGCTTCCTCATTGCAGAGAGCTCGATCCTGTTGGGCGACGAGGACCGCCAGCAGGAGCTGGTCACGCACCTTGGGCAGGAGCTCGCTTCGGGAGGCATCACGCCGCGGCTCGTCGGAACACGCGCACTCGGCGCGCTGTCCACGGAGACCCATTTTCACGCGGGCGACCACGCAGCCCTGGCTACGATTCTCGCAGACGCGCCGCCCAATGCAGAGACCACCATTGATGTCGTTTTTGGTGGATGCTTGCTTTACGACGACCCGATCTTTGGCCCGCCCAGCGCGGTCAACGGATTCACGCCGAGGACTCCGGGCGGCGCCGGGCCCGCCAATGCGGTATTTTTACCTGGCATCGATTGTTTCGCGCAAGGCGCGGGCCCCATTGACATCCCCGTCCGTGCACAGGCGCGCGTCCTTGCGCACGAGGTCGGCCACTATCTCGGCCTGTATCACGCAATCGAAGAAGACGGCCTCACCGATCAGCTCGACGACACCGGCCCCGACAACGTCATGCATTTCAATCCAGCGCAGGCCATAGCGGTCGGATTCACCCCGTCGCAAGGACGCGTAATGCGAATGCATCCTGCCGCTCGCGCCGATTGATGAGGTTACGCGACGCCGCCAAGCACCGCGTTGTTCGAGGCGCGGTTGCTGGGACAAACAATGTCCGATAACCGTGCGTTTTTTCGTCGACGCCTCATGTCCGTTTGACGTAACCTGCCCGCCGGAGGGCTTTGGTCATGGGCACCATTTCTCGTGCGGGCTTCATTTTGCTCGGCGCGCTTGCATCCTTTTCATGTGGTAGCGACGAAGGTCCTCCCGGCATAGGTGGCGCAGGCATTCCGCTGCCCATTGACGAAGCGCTCACGCCATCGCTCGTTTGCCCATCGTATGCAGGCGACCATGCATTCCCCGACATGGCGCCACTCGACATGGCGAATGCGTCGAACATTGGAGCGATCGATGGCGCATTTTCGGTATCGTCTACAGGCAGCGCGCAGGTTTCGATTCGTTTGACGCTCCCGCCGTCTCGATGGGCTCCAGCGCTCGGTATCGCTTACGATAGTCACGCGTCGAGCGGCATTCTTGGCAAGGGATTTGTCTTGTCGGGGCTGTCTTCCGTTCATCGCTGCGGATCCAATCTTGCGCAGGATGGATCGATTCGAGGCGTCCAGCTAAATGCAGGCGATCACTTCTGTATCAATGGCGCAAGGCTTGTTCAAATCAACGAAGGCAAGGATTCCGTTGGCATTTTTGCCGAATACCGAACGGCCATTGATTCGCACACCAAAATTATCGGTTATGGTGCACCATCTGCAAGCGCCTTCGACCCGACGTATTTCGTTGCGTATTTGCCGAATGGAAACATCGTGCATTATGGCAAGAGCACCAATACTCGCGTGCGCTGGCGTCAGGGCGTCACACGCGCGTGGAGCAAAGAGCTGGAAATGGACCGGCGGGGCAATACGATTCGGTATGCGTATTTCGCGGACCATGGCAACACGAACCATGCGGCGACGCGCGAGCAGGTCATTCAAGAAATCCGCTACACCGGTTTCATCGATGCAAATGGCACGGAGACGCTCGGCAATGCGAGCGTCGAGTTTCATTACGATGACGACGATCGATACGGAAAACTCTTTTACGAGGGCGAAGAGGTTTCTCGAAGGATGCGCCTCGTGCGGATCGACATGCGGAAAAATGGCGAGCTCGTTCGGTCCAACCAATTCACGTACGACGAGGACCAAGCGACGAACGAAGCGTTGCTCGTAAAGGTCGACGAATGCGCAAAGGGGGACCTTGCGCAATGCAAACCGGCCACGCGATTTGATTGGAAGAAGGCAAATACAAAAGGATTCGCGTCGCACGCGACGCCGGCGCACGTGCCGTTGAAAAGCGAAGACGAGCAATTTTCGTATACGGTCGCCGACGTGACAGGGGATGGCGCGGTCGACATCGTGACATCCACGACGGATCCCGATTCCGGAATGAATCGGTGGTTCGTGCACGAGAACGACGGTCATGGAAATTTTGGTGTGCCCGTGGAATGGGCCAGCATCGCATATCCAAAAGGTTTTACCAAGACATGGCGAATCGTTCCCGTTGATGAAAATGGCGATGGAAGAGTCGACGTGCTCATCGATCAGCCTGACGGTGCCGCGTGGAACACGTTCCGCGTGCTTCGTTCCGTGGCGAATCCGTCACCGCATTTCGAGCTGGTCGCGACGGGCATCCCGCGCACGAGCCAACATCGAGCATCCGAGTTCACGATCGACAGCCATTCAGGATTGGCTGTCGCCGATTTGAATGCTGACGGAATGAACGACCTCATTACCTGCCACGATTTGCGCACGTGGTACGGCAAATCGGAATACGTGCCTGACAACCGTGCAATCCGTTTGAAGATTGCAAACCGTCGCTTGCTCGGTGGAGCGCTCATTTGTGGCGACCGAATGGCGGACCTGGTGGAGCTGCCGGCTTCGAGAAAACCGAACGGCACATCGAATCGCTCGACGGGGTTTCGTGCTGGACCATGAATCGGTTCTTTGGCACCGTCGATTGGAATGCCGACGGACAAACCGAATTGGTCACGGTCGGCAAGGATGGGCATTTCTGGACGCATCAATTGAATGTGCCGACGCTCCATTGGGAAAGCCAAAGCCTTTCCGCTATGGTGCCAAACGTGCTGGGGCTCGACATCGCCGACGATCCTGTCGCAAACATGATCACGTTTCCGCTCACGCATGTTCACGCGGAGCAAATGGATGGTGAATGGCATGCATTGCGGGTTTTGTTTCCGGATCTGAACGGCGACGGCTATCCAGATGTGCTCTTCGCGGGTCCACGCGGCACGACCGTAAAGCCTTTCGTGGCGATCAACGAAGGGCGCGACGAATACCTGGATTTCATGTGGCCGTACGACCCCATCGACGGCGATGTCAACACATTTGACTATTCGCCGTTCGCACGCGTTTTCGATTATTCCGGCGACCATCGCGATGATCTCGTGATACCCGTCGTAGGCGCATGCACGACGACCGATGCATATGCGTGTTACGTGGTCTTCGAGAGCGGGCGCGTCGGCGAACAGGCCAAAGTCTCATTTACGGACGTTCCTTTCGAGCATCCGGACGAATACGACGTCGCGCCGCAATACCTCATCCGAACGGCAGACGTCAATGGCGACGCGTTGACGGACATCGTGCATCCAATGGTGTCCGATCAAATGTTCGTTTTCGCGAACCAAAGCGAGCACAACGTGCTGACGTCCGTGACGACGGGTCACAATCCGCTGGACCCAGGCGATCCGGGCTTCTTGCCGGATGTCACATTCGAATACGGCAACCTCGTGGATGGGGCGGCGCATGCGTTTCCTTGGCAGCTCGATTCGCTCACGTACATCGCGCACGCTGATGCGGCGAATACCTGTGTTTATCCGCGAACGTGTGTCATGGGTGGTTTGCCGGTCGTTTCCGCGTACACGCTGAACAATGGACAAAACAAGGCACGACGTTTCTCGATGCATTACCGCGACGGACGCGCGCATCGGCACGGACGCGGCTTCTTGGGTTTTGCCGAAGTTGAGACGCGTGACGTCGATACCGGCATCGCAACGCGTCGGCGTTTTGATAACGTGACGTTTGATCCGACGTTCAAGACATTCCCCTTTGCGGGGATTCCTTCGGAAACACGCTCGACGACACCGCTTCCAACGACGACGCTCGAAACGAGGACGAGCGCCAAGTATGAAGTCGTGTCCACGAATGCGGGGAAAACGTATTTCGTTGCGACGCGCAGCACGGAGAAGCTGCGCAAGGAAGGCGCTGACGTCTTGGAGCGCTCGTGGACCATCGTCGATGATGTCGATGACTATGGCAATGTGCTTCAATGGCGATCGGGCAGCGATGGTGTCGATGTGCTGAATGCGTCGACTCGCATCGTGAAGAACGACCCAGCAACATGGCTCATTGGACTCGTCGAGCAGGACTCCACGTGCAGCACGGCGCTTGGTGAAACACGATGCCGCACGACGACCATGAAACACAATGCCCTCGGCGAGGTGTTTCGCATCGACCGAGCGCCCAACGACACGACCGCGCACCTCGTCACGTATTTGATTCGCGATCAATACGGCAACGTGATCAATGCGATTGCCGAAGACGATTTTGGCAACCATCGCGAAGAATGCGTCACCTACGAGCCCACGGGCACGTTTCCGTGGGCCGTGCGTAATGCCGCCGGGCACACGTCGTACATGCATTACCACCACGGGCTTGGTGTTCCGTTTTCGATGCGTGATGCCAATGGGCTCGTCACAAAATGGCGGCTCGATGGCTTCGGACGCACGGTTGAGGAGCATGCGCCCGATGGACTCGTCACGACGTTTTCAGCCGAGCGCGTCAAGAAGGGCGTGTGGACGACGCATACCAAAAGATCGACGCCGGGGCACGGTGCGCGTGAAACTGTATTCGATTCGTTCGAGCGGCCCATGCAAATGCGTGTTCGCGGGCCGGATGTGGATACCGTGGGCATCTCCGCATTCGGCAAAAGCGTGTGGATTGTTCAGGACAAGCGATACGACTTTCTCGGACGGCTCGAATGGCAAAGCATTCCGCGCATTGACGGTGACGCCATTGCGGAGCTGAAAGGCTCGACCTTCGAATACGACAACGCAGGGCGCTTGACGAAAACGATGACACCCTGGGGCGCACCGATAACGCGCACGTACGACCATGACAAGGTGACCACGATTGAACCTGGTCCCGCGGGGATACCAACGATTGCAAAATCGATGAAAGCCGATCCGCTCGGCAGGCCCATCGAGGTCACGGACGCCAAGCAGGGCATCACGCGACACGTACACGGTCCCTTCAATGAATTGCGCCGCGTCGAATTGCCCGATGGCACGAAACGCGAAACGAAGCAGGACGATTACGGGCGCACCATTTTCGAAGACGATCCCGACCGGGGCAAAACGATTCTCGAGCACAATGGGTTTGACGAGGTCGTCAAGCTGCACGATGCGGCAGGGCGGCATTACGCATTCGAGCGCGATGCGCTGGGTCGCGTGGTGAAGCGATCCGAGGGGCTCAACGTGTCGGCGTACGAATACGACACGGCGCTGCACGGCGTGGGATTGTTTGCGCGCACGACGGGCGCGGATGGGCATATCGAGGAATACGCGTACGACACGCTGTCGCGACCGATAGCGACGATGTTACGCCTTGCCGACGGGCGCACCTTCGAGCAATCGCGGACGTACGACGCATATGGCCGCATTGCGCAGATCGCGTATCCCAATGGATTCAGCGTGCTGCGGCAATACGACTCGACAGGGACGCTCGTGCGCATTCACAATGGCGCCGACCGCACCCAGGTCGTCTGGTCGCTCGATGTGGTCAACGCGGCCGGGCAAACGATGTTCGAAACGTTCGGCAATGGCGCAGCGACCGAGCGAGTGTATTCGGACGAGGCGCAGGTATTGGAGACCATCTTTACGATGGCGGATGGCAAGACGCTACAAAGCTTGCGTTACGAATACGACGCGCAGCTCAACGTGAAAAACCGGCTCGATGCTCGCCAAGGCAAGATCGAGCGATTCGGCCACGATGCCTTGAACCGCGTCACAGGCTCGCGCGTGGATACGTGTCCGAATGCAGGCATGTGTTTCGATGCGGATTTGCCGTGCGACGTCGATGTCCATTACGGGCCCACGGGAAACGTCACGTACAAGTCCGACGTGGGCATGTATGCAGCCGATCCATTGCATCCGCATGCCGTCAAGAGCGCGGGGTCGCTTCAATTCGGGTACGATGCCGTCGGCAATCAAATCGAGCGACCCAACGAGACGATCACGTACACCGACTTTGATTTGCCGCGGCAATACATCCCCAAGGCGGGCGGCGCACCGACGACGTTCGAATACAACGCATCAGGCGAGCGTGTGCGGCGCATTCGTGGCGAATTGGAAACGGTTTACCTGGGCGATGTGTACGAGCGTGAAACGAATGGCAACGTCGTTACCGACCGCTTCTACGTGCACAACGACGAGCGCGTGATCGCTGTCGTCGAGCGCTTGCAATCGGGCCATGCGTGGCGCTATGTCCATGTGGAGCACTTGGGCTCGGTCGACGTCATTACGGATGCGGGCGGCCAAGAAATCGACCGGCGCAGCTTTGATGTATGGGGCGCGCCGCGCGATCCGAAATGGGGAGGTAGTGGCTCGCCGTCGCAGAACGTGTCCACACGCCGAGGTTTTACGTGGCACGAATGGGATGACGACGTCGGCCTCGTCAATGCCAAAGGACGCATTTACGATCCGCACATTGCGCGTTTTTTGCAGACGGATCCCATCATTGCGGACTTGCTCGACGCGCAAACGCAGAATCCGTACTCGTACACGTTCAACCGGCCGCTCGTGTTTACGGATCCGAGTGGCTACGATGCAGAAGCGCATAGCGTATTGCTGCAAGGTGCGGGCACGCCGGGGTATGTCACGCCCGAACAGGCGCAATTGGTCCAGGACCATCAAAAGACGTGGCTCATGCAATGGTCACGGGAGCGCCCGGCGACAGCGCCGCCTCAGCAATGGGTCGTGGAGTATGGGCCGGCCGGGGCGGATCCTGCGCCATCGTCGCCCGAAAAGCTTGTCATGAGCCATTTCTCGCCGGCCGAGCAGGTCATGGTTGGCGTGGGCGAACGCGCGATCGAGCTTGGGCCGGAATTGGCCGTGGGACTTTTCTTCAATTTCGTCGGGGCGGGCGCGTCGGGGGGTGCAACGGCCAAACCAGGAAGCGGGAGCTTCGATGGAGCGGGCGTTCGCGTCATTGACGACCTGAACCAAGCAAATCCGCTTTACGGCGCAAGTATTGGCGTGATACAGCTTGGCGAGGCACACGAGAAAGGAGATTACGTCGGCATCGGGCGAGCGGGATTGGATGTCGTAACCGTGGTGGTCATGACGGCGATTACGCTGAAGGCCTCACGGGGCGTAGTCGATCAGGCCAAGTTCCGCTATCTCTTTGGCGAGGCAGGTGGGAACACGCACAATGTTGCGCGGACCGCACAGAATGCAGGGCAGATGGCGCGGATCGGCGTTTATAATACCGCAGAGGGACAGGCCCTCCTTAAATCGCACTTCGAAAGCGCGGTAAAAGATTCCTCGAACATCGTCAGGACCTTCAAGAATCAATATGGGGCTTTTCAGGTGCGCGAGTCGCTCTTTGCAGGGCCCGGTGGCTTCGTGAAGTTTGAGTCGACGTGGCAGGTGCTCGAGGGCGGCGGGCTCAGATTTACCACAGCAATTCCGTTCGGAGGACCCTGATGGTCGGTGAAGCGTTTTCAGTTCCAGACGAGATCGAGCTCTTGGAGCTCTTCGGCACGGAGCCTATCGAGCGATCGGTCGACGACGGGTACTGGTGCTACGAGGTCGTCGATGCTCGCAACGTCAGGCTGCGTTTCTCCTTCAACATTTTCGAGCAGTCGGTCCAGACGACGCTCCAAGTAGCGGACTTGCCGCTCATCACCGTTGTCCACGAGGGGGCTCGAGCGATGAAAATTGCGGACAAATCGCTGACCTGTACCTTCTCATACGCTGGCAGCGCGGCGACGCTCGTGCTTCGCGTAGCAGAATCCATTCGCTTGGAATGGACGAGCCTTCGAAAGGAATAGCTGCCCCTCCCAAACTCCTCCTCCCTCCTCGTCAGCCCTCTCCGCCCCCCGTCACCCCAACCCCCAGCGACCCCTCTCCGCCCACAACCCCGCACCGCTTTTCTTGTGCCCACCCCTCCGCGCCCACGAACCCGCGCCGATTTTCTTGTGCCCACCCCTCCGCGGCAAGGGCGAATGACGTAACATCACCGCTGGATATCGCGCGCTCACGACTCGGTTGCATCAGCGGGGATGGTTGATCGAATAAGATCGATACGAACCACTCACTGCTTTTTCTGCGCCTTGCGACGAGCTTCACGCCCCCGCTTTTTCACTTCCGCCTCCATGTACCTCTCCAATTTCCTTTGGAACCTGATCCCGTACGCGACGGGTGCGGCCATCGGGAAACCGATATCATTTGTCTTGGTTAGCTCCCGGCGAAGAGGAATCTTGCTCCGCAAGAGGACAAGCCTAATAATACGCAATGCATTCTGAAGTGCGCTGATCGAATCAAGGCCATGACCGTAGTGAATGGAATTGTCGCCTAGCCCCTCAATAGCGAAGGAGCATCTCCAATCTCTACCATGCGGGGACTCCGGGTCAGGTTCAGGACAACCGAGACGAACGATGACGCGCCCCCCAACAACGTCACGTCGCACCAATTCCCGCTCGGCGATCCAACGCATTTCTCTGGTTTCCGATGTGGATTTTGCGAATTTCATTACCACGTCCCGAACCCCTCGTTGCACCAGTTTCGCTTTTCTTCTTCGCTCTCCCCGCTCATCGCCCAGCATCGCTCGGCCTTACGTTCTCTTTTTCGCCGTCTTCATGCACCTGAACCTTCGACTCGAATCTGTGATACCCCGGCTCCAACTGACGCCCATATTGTGCCACGCACTCGCTGCCTAGTTCGACCGTGATATCCAGGCGAATGACGTAACATCACCGCTGGATAGCGCTCACCCCTCGGTTTCCGTCGAGCTCGTGTTCGCTCCAGGCATTGCACCATCGAAGCGCTGCACCTCGAGGCTCGGCTCCAAAGCGTAGCCGTCGTCCTGCCTCAGCAAAACGTCCCGCAACCCGCGACGCCGTAGCTTGGAAACCGCCACATAAATTCGATTGGCCGCAGCGTCGACGCGAATGCGCTCGCCCGGCCAAGCCGCTCGCTGAATCGCATCCAATGACAACCCCACGCCAGGCTGCGCGCGGTGCTGCTCGACGAGCGCGAATAGAATGCGGCGCAAGACCGGATGCTGGCGCAAATCCTCCCAATCACCCCGAGGAGGTCGATAACAACCCGCATTGGGCGCAATCACGAGCGCGTCGGCCGATAGCTCCACGGCAGCCTCGGCCGACAAACGACCCAGCGCGGCACTCAAAATGCGGAGACCAATACGCACGTCGTCGGACAATTCAGCGGGCGACGGCCCACCCGTCGACGATGCGCGATGCGCTCGCTCCATCCGCTGTCTCACGCGCTGATGCAATGCCTTGGCCCCTTGCGCATCTTGCGCCTCCAATGCCTCGGCATCCGAAAGCTCCGCCGCACCCCACGCAAGATCCACGAACGCGGCTGCAAGCGCGTCTCCACCGCTTCCAACCGCAAGCTCCGCCTCCGCGAGCAACCCTCGCGATGCAGCGTTATGCCCGAGCGCTGCGAGTACCATCGCCAGCCTGCCTCGGGCCAGCGATTCAGAGCGAACATCCCCAATGGTGCGAAGTGCCAAAAGAGCCCGCTCGTGATAACTTCGCGCCGACTCCAATTGGCCGCGCTCATGCTGCAACGTACCCAGGTTGCCAAGGGCAATCGCCTCCAAGCGTCGATCGCCCGCCCGCTCGAGCAAGCGTAGACCAATCTCGTAATGCGCGAGCGCCGCGTCCAGGTCGCCCTGCTCCTGTTCGAGTACGCCCAGGTTGACCTGCACGATGCCCTGAAGCCGCACCACGCCGGCATCGTTGAGCACGCGGAGCGCGTCCTGGTAGCGCTCCCTCGCAACATCATACCTGCGGAGGTCGTGCAGCAGGGCACCGAGGTTCGCCAGCAGCCGGCCCTCCGCGCGCCGATCCCGCTGACCGGCGAGGCGCGACATGGCAAGGTCATAACATTCGCGCGCCCGTGAAAGCTCGCGCTGCTCGTGCTCGAGCACGCCCAAGTCCGTAACGATCGCAGCTTGAATGGCGAACAAGCCAGATGCCTCCGCCAACTGGATTCCCTGGTCGAACCGCGCACGCGCCTCGTCCGCTCGACCTCGCGCCTGAGCGACGCGACCCCCTGCCGCGAAGAGCGGCGCGCCGAGTCGTGGCGGAAGACCCGGCGCAATGTGCATCGTTCGCTCCAAAAGCTCGAGGAGCAGGTCCGCCGGTCCTCGACGAGCCAGCGCCGGTTCAATGGCAAGCAGCGCCCGGATAGCGCGTTCCGTCGCGAGGGTGTCGCTCGACGTGCGCTCTCCGCTCGGCACTCGTTCCAATCGGTCGAGCTCGCGTTTCAGCGCGGCCACCACGTTGTCCCGCAGCTCGGGATCGAGTGGGTCGTCCGGGCTCTGCTCGTGCCTTGCGCTCGAAAGAGCCAGGAAATGCGTCGTGTGGCGCGCCTCCGCGCTGCGCTCGGGATCGAGCTCCGCATAACGTTCACTCGCGAGTTCGCGAACACACTCGAAAAGCCCCAGCTTTCCCGTACCGAGCACCCGAAGCAACGACTTGTCCCGCAGGGAATCGAGCCGGCGGAGCACGTCTTTGGCGCTCAGCACCGCTTCCGCAGACGACAGCGAGAAAGCGCCCGGAAAGACCGAGCACTCGACGAGCGCGCGCTGGTCCTCCTCCGTCAAAAGGTCCCAGGACCATTCGAGCGCCGCGCGGAGCGTGGCCTGGCGCGGCTCGGAATCTCGAAAGCCGCCGACGAGGACATCGAGGCGCTTGCCCAGTCGAGAAATCAGCTCGTCCACGCCAAGCAAGGGCAGCCGCACCGCCGCGAGCTCGATCGCCAGCGGGATGCCCTCGAGCTTCTGGACGAGCGCCGCGATGCGAGGGGCGTTGTCGTCGGTCAATTCGAAGGTATCGTCCTCGGCGCGAGCCTTGAGCAGAAAGAGCTGCACCGCTTCGGACGCTGCGAACTCGGCGTCCGCGGGCAGGCTGAGCGGGCCGAGCTCCAGGATCCCCTCGCCGCGCAGCCGAAGTCGCTCGCGAGAGCACACCAGAATGCGCACATCTGGCGCTTCGATCAGCCAGCGACCGACGGTCTCGACGGCCAGGTGCGCGATTCGCTCGAAGTTGTCGAGCACCAGAAGCAGCGGTCCTCGCGCGGCAAGCGCCCGCCCGAGTCGAATCGGGGCTTGTTCGGATTCGAGCCCGCCTGGCAACACGACATCGAGCGCGCTCGCGACGGTCTCGCACACCGTCCCCAGGCTACGCGCGCTGGAAAGGTCGACGAACAAGCACTCGCTGGCTCCGCGGCTCGCGTATTCGACCGCCAGGCGCGTCTTGCCAATGCCGGCTGGCCCCCAGAGCGTGACCAGGCGCTTGGAATTGAAGAGCAGGCGGATACGCTCGAGGTCCCCGTCGCGTCCGACGAACGACGTGAGCAGCTCCAGCAGGGGCATGTCGAAGCCGCGCACGGCAGCGCGCGGTTGCCTCATGGCTGCGCTCGGCTCACGGATGAGCTCACGGGACCGCGGGGCTGGCACTGGCCCGACGAACTTCGAACTGCTCTTCGCCGGCCGGAGTGTTCACCAGCACGGGCAAAATCGCTTTTGAAAAATCGATCGGACGGACTGGGGTCACCTGAGCGAAGACTTTCGTCGACTCGACGAGGCCACACCAGGTGCCGAAGACCTCCGGCTCTACCCCGCCGTCGTCAATCATCACCACGCCCCAAGGGCAATCGGCATTGGGCGACGATTCGTACAGCGCCGAGCGATTCCCGGGCCCGGCGAGCTTGGCCGCCGTCGAGTGCATGGTCCCGTCTGGCGTCTCGAGGGTGATGTCCATCGTGTCGCTTTGCTGCGTCACCTCGAGCTGATAGCCTTCGTTTTCGAGCGACGCCGAGTTTGGCGAGAGCGCGCCGGCAAACCAGCGAGAATGGGTGGCGAAGGTCGTGTCGCCGCCGCAAACGTAGGCGTACACGTCGCCCTTGGCCGACATGGTCAGGCCGACGACCGAGTCTGCGGTTTCCATTCGGCCGGTGAACACGGAGAGTTGCTCTGCGCTGGACGCTTCGGGATCCTCGCCGCTGCAAGCAACGAGGCCCAGGACCAGCGAAACGAGCAGCTTCAAATGGGTTTTCAAGGCAAGGATCACGGCGAAAAAGTAGCACTGGCAACTATGTTTTCAAAGCGCGTTTTTCAAAAACGACCCTTTTATGTATCGCTGCATCGCCTCGTGATGCCCGTATCTCCACGCACGTTCCAACGCTTCGCTGCGTGTGGAGCTTCAGTGCTCACGCCTGCCGCTTCTTTCTTGACCTCGCTCGCCTGTACGGAGTACCGTCGCCCACATGCGTAACCTCGGTCTGGGTGACATCCTGCTCGGCTTGCGAAACCTCGCGACCGAGCGAAAAGCGGATCTATTGTTATCTACAACCGGCAAGCTGTATGCCCCCAAGCTTGCCAAGCAGCAAACGCAGCTCGAAGCCGTGCCCGAAGCCATGCGCGGAGGGCGCCCGCTCGCACAAGAGCTCGCTGTCAAAGACGAGCACCACGACGGATTCGGCGAAGCCATTCACTATTATACGGAGGCGATCATTCGTTTGCCGTCGGCACCCCAAGGATTGAAGGACGCGGCAATTCGCGTACGCGACGCTTTCGTCCCGAAGCTCGGCGTGCTGCGCGCTTCGTATGCCAATGAAGCAGCCACCGCCATGCGCAAACGGCCGCTGCTCGATTCGCTCAAAGCCGACCTCCAAGCCATTGCCGTGCCTCATCCCGCCGGCGCGACGATGCTCGATTGGGCCACTGCATTCATCGATGCCGGGGACGATATCGACAAATTGCTGAACGACCGATCGCTCGTGGGTACCGACACGCTTGGCACGCCAGTGCTGAAAATCCGCACGACGACGCTAGGGTTGTTGTCGCGTTTTCGCGCAGCGCTCATCGATGAAATCGAAGAAGACACGTCCCTTCCCCGAGACCTCGAAGCGCGTGTTTTCAGCTACTTCGATCAACTCCAAAAAACGCGCGACGAAGCCGCCGCTCGCCGGAACAAGTCCGAACCTGCGCCCACGGCCGAAACGCCCGGACGCTGACGCTTCGCCAAGGTCGCGACACGCGTCGCCCCTCGCGCTCCACGCTTCGCGCGTCTCCCGATACGGCGACGAGCCTCGCACTCCACGCTTCGCGCGTCTCCCGATACGGCGACGAGCCTCGCGCCCCACGCTTCGTCCGTCTCTCGATACGGCGACGCCCGCGCCCGCGCTCGTCCGTCCCGCCCCGAGCCCTGGCCCCGACCCGGTTGCGGCGGCAAAGGATATCACGGGGTCGCTCGATAAATGGAAAGAGGCAAAACGAATATGTCACGTACACTATGTGGCATGTCTGGAAAGCCCGCTTGCCGATGAGCCCGGAAGCGTGTACGACGCGACGCGATGCGATTGGTGTCGAGAAGCATGCGTACGCAGTGGGGGGATATGGCCACCACGAGCCCCAGCGACAAGGGGCACGGTATCGTGCAAGTATTAGCCAACCGGAAGGTACTGCATGGCGGAAGCAAACATCAAGACGAAAGCAGCCGATATCATGCAAGATGACGGATTGCCGGACTCGAGGAGTCGGGACCTGGCAAAAGCGATAGCCAAAACGCGCGTGGCCACATTCGATAGCGACTTTGGTGCAATCGAAGTCGCATACCGAACGGTCGAGCGCGAATTCATTGCTCGCGCAGGTAACGATGAGATCGCCGTGCTTGAAACGAAACGACGCATCGCGGAAGCTGTTCTCATGGCCGCCGTCGAGAACTGTCAACCGTTCGATACATGTCGAAAGTGCTGGGACGATATGCTTCGTCTGGGGTTCACCAACATCGATCGAACCTGCACCATGACGTGGTATTACGCCGAATGCTGTCGACAAAACGAGCAGCCCAGCATCGGGCTTGGTGTGCTCGAGCCCGTCATCAACGACCTGCACCGACTGCTCGCCGAACCGGGCGTCACGGAAAGCGCCGCCGAATATTATCGACATGAGCTCGACAATCTGGGAGCGCTGCTGGACAAGCTGAAAACGGCCACCTAGCGCCAGCCATGCCAAAGCTACCCGGCGAAGCCACCCCGCCATCGCAAGCAACCTCCACCCCAGCGCACGCATCGGCGCCGCAGGCAGGCTACAGCGTGGAATTGCTAAAGGTCAAGCAGGTAGCGCGAAGCACAGGTACGCTCGCTATTTCGAGGAATGGCCGGGGGTCGAGTGCGACAGGACGTGGGTGAGGACGTGATTTCGTATAAGTCGACGATCACGTCGAATTGGGCACCATCACGGATGAATGTAAATGAGCGTGCCGCCAGCGGGTGTCATGGCGCCATGCCATTCAGCGGGCACGCGAGGATCGGTGAACTCGAAGAGCCACGCAGCATCTGCAGGGGAAACGTTCACGCATCCATTGCTCTTCGTCTTGCCGAATTGATCGTGCCAATAGGCTCCGTGAATCGCGTAATTCTGATGAAAATATTGCACGTACGGCACGTCGTGTAATTCGCGCGCCGTTTCGTCTTGAGGATCGCCATCCATCGTCGCAGACACGTGCTTCGATTGCACGAAAAACGTCCCTTGCACCGTGGCGCTCGTCGTTTGCGGATCCGAAAGGCCACCTCGGCCCGTCGATACGAGCGTCGCAAAGACGGGACGCGTGCCCTCGTACGCAATGAGCATCTGCCGCTCGATGGATACGTCGATCCAACGTTTGCCGCGTTTGGCATGACCCCACAAATCGGTCCCCAATCGGCCAATGCGCAAGCTCGATGCAGGAAGCCAAACCCCTTCGGCCGTCTCCAAAAACGCCGCCAATGCTTCGCCGGGTTTTCCCTGAATACGATGCGTCCCGCCACTCGACGCTCCACCCGTGAGCGAATAACCCGATCGAAATGGAACCAATTCCGCTTCGCGCAGTTTCCCTTCGGGATCCGGGCGCAGCGCATGCAAACCGTGATGCGTGACGAACGCGGGCACGAATTCCTCGCCGGCCATTTTGATGCCACGCATCGATGAAAGACGAACGAGGCGCGTGCGATCGATCGGCACGAGGTCGAGCTCGGTGGTGAGGCCAAAACGGCGGTTCGTCCAATCGAACGTCGCAATGAGGCCGAACGCCGATCGAGGTTTGGCGCGGCCACGGTGCGCTGGAAATCGCATGCGCTCCTGCGCCCCTGCCGGTTTGGGCAAATCTTTTCCGCTTGCAAGAAATGCCGAAAGCGCATCCGGCTCCCCCACGGTCTCTGCGATTTCTCGCAATACCCACGGATTCATCGGTGGCGAATCGACCGGCCTGCCCTCGACATCGTACTGCTCTTGGGGCGTCGGCAAGTGAACATAAAGATGCGGCGTCGGCACGCGTGAAATGACGTAATGGTACGGGAATGGCTCACCTCGACGAGGCCCGCGATAGGCCGCAAGCGCCACGGGATGGTCCACATCGAGCGACGCACCGATGCCCGCGCAGACGTAGCCGCGCGGATGAATTCGATAAAACCCAGCTTTGCAACGTTTGAACCCCGCCGGCACGGCCGCACGATCGACAATGGCGCCCGCTCGCAAATAACCGAGCCGCGTCGATTGATAATCTGGCGCAATGTAGATGTAATTGCGCATCGCAATGCTTGCGAGCTTGTGACCATGCCCGGGCTCGAGATCATGGGCAGTCGGTTCGGTGATTTCAATCTCCGGTAAAGCCGCATCCGGCGGGAGCGGCAGAGAGCTCGCCGAAGGGTGCGTAACGACAAACGCTTGCGGCTCGGTTGCCTCGACGCTGCGTCCAGGAGGTTCTTCAGGCGCGCTGCATGCCGCGACGAGCAGCGCGACGAGCCCGCGCACGACGAACCGACGCGCCAAAGGTCGTATGCATGCGGTCAGTGTGTCGGCAGAACCGTCGCCCACTGACGCGAGAATACCCGATCAGCGAGAGAGCACGAAGAACCTGGCACATTTATGCCAAGGAGCTTCTCGCGCGTTCCGAGACAAACTCGACGTCCGAAACGCGTAGGCGGCGGATGTCAGGGCTTTATTCGGCGCCTTCGAGCTCGTCGAGGACCGACGAGAGGGCACGGAGGGCATTGACGGTGGTGAACATGCCGACGACACGATCGCCTTCGACGACGACGGCCGATCCGTGCTTGTTTTCGGCCATCGCCTGCGTGACTTCGCGCAACGTAGTGTCTGGCGAGACGGCATAGGGCGGGCCGAGGATGAAGTCTTCGACGCACGCCATGCCAGCATCGACGACACGCATGTTCTCGACGATCTTCAGCTCGCGCTCGGACAAACACCCGACGAGCTTTCCGGCGTCGTCGATGATGGGCAGGTGCCTGAAGCCGTGTTCGTCGAGCACTTTCATCGCGCGCGCCATGGTCGTCGTGCGCGTGACGGTGACAGGACTCGGGGTCATGTACTTGCGGATCGTTCGGCGATTCGGCATGGGGGCAACGGGTAGTCGTTCGCGCCGTTTTGTGCAAGCTGTGAAAGCAGCAGGGCGCCTCGCACCTACCAGAGCACACGGCCTTCCATGCCTCCCGCGACGAGAAGCGATTCGCCCGTGACGTGGCGCGACATTGCAGGCGACGCCAAGAACAAGATGGCGCGCGCAACATCCAACGGCGCTGCGAGCTGCCGTAGCGACATGGTGCGCATGGTCCTTTCGAGCACGCCGTGGCGTTCGAGATATTCTTGGATCGTCGGCGTCACGGTCCAACCTGGCTCGACGAGATTGACGCGGCCGTGCGGGTCGAGCAGCACGATCTCGTTTTTGAGCGACGCGGTGAGGCCTCGAAGAGCCGACTTGCTCGCAGCGTATTCGCTGTGTCCACGTTCGCCGAAGTGCCCTGCCGTCGAACCGACGAAGACGATGCTCGAGCCGCGCGCATCCGTACGTGGCCCCGTCCGTTCGAGCGATGCGAGAAATGCGCGCGCGGTCCACATCGATCCGAGTAGGTTCGTCTCGACAACCTCACGCACGCGTGCCGGGTCGATCTGGTGCAGCATGACCGGCTGGGGAGGCCATAATCCGGCGCCCGCGACGCACACATCGACGCGACCGAATCGTTTCTCCGTTTCGCGCATCGCTGCGTCGATGGATTCGACATCGCGCACGTCGCCGATGAGCGACAACGTGCGTTCGCGATCTCCCTCGGGCATGCCGCGCCGGGAGAATGCGGCGACGAGGGCTCCCTCATCGAGAAACGCGCGGCAGATCTCGTTGCCAATGGTGCCCGATGCGCCCGTCACGAAAACGACAGTGCCTTGAAGGTCGAGGTCCACGACGAGACGCATAAGACGAACGCGCGCGGGCGACAAGGGCGCGTGAGGCTTCCCTCGCACGATGCGCATGAGTTACCCTCGCGGCCGATGAACAAGGTGATGGGTACGGCGGCAAGCAAACGCCTCGCATTGGGAGCGGTGCTCAGCGTGGCCCTCGGGCTCGCCTGCGCATGTGGTGGGAGCGCTGCGAGTACAGAAGGACAAACGCCCAAAACGCCCGCAGCGCCGGCTCTGCCTGCTTGCGAGGCGTCCGACGTGTGTACGGATCTCGCGACGTGTCTTTTGACGTCAAAAGAACACCTCGACGCGTTCAACTGTCGCGCATGTTCGGATGAAGCGGTGAAGGCGTGCGAGGATCCGACGACGTGTCCGATCCGCGACGCGAGCTCGGTGGAGGCGCTGGTTTGTCGCGCCATACGCAAAGAGATGGCTTGCAAGGACGCGACGGCCGTGGCGCTCGAAGCGTGGCGGAAAGATGGTGAGCCGCCATTTTTGGACGAAGGTATTCTCCGCAAGGCGGTGAGCGAACGTTATGCGCGCCAAGCGAAGCCGGCGCTTGGTTGTCCTGCCGAACCTGTCAAAGCCAATCCTTGAAACATTCGTCCGGGTGACGTTCGAGTCATCTGATAGGCCGGCACGATTGGGGGATTCGCATGCATCATCCCGCCGTAGCTCATCGCGCTAAACATCGTATACGTTCTTTGTTCATGCTTGCGCTCGTCGCGGGTGCTTGCGGGCGTACGCCACTCGATGTTCCCGAATCAGAATCGCTCGGTCCTGGTTGTGGCGACGGTGTGGTGGACCCCGGGGAAATGTGTGACGACCGCAATTCCATCAGCACGGATGCGTGTCTTTCGGCATGTGTCTTTGCACGATGCGGCGACGGAATCGTGCATGCCGGCGTGGAAGCATGCGACGACAACAATTCCGTGCCCGGTGACGGCTGTACCAACGATTGCGCTTTGCCAAGCTGCGGCAATGGCATTGTCGAAGCGGGCGAGCTGTGTGACGACGGCAATGGCATCGATACGGACGCTTGTCCTTCGCGTTGTTTGCCGGCAATCTGTGGCGACGGCTTCGTTCACGCGGGATTCGAGCAATGCGACGGAGGCGTCTTGAATGCCGATCGCCCTGCGTTTTTGCTCGTGCAAGGAGACCTCGTGCGTCCCATCGAGCCCGTGGAGCGAGACGAATCCGTCAATTCATTTTACAATTACTTCTCGGCGAGCGCACACACGGGTTTCGAAGAGGTAGGTACGAGCAACCTCTTCTTGTATCGTGATATTGGCCCAGAAGGACGATTGGGGCTCGTGACGATTCACGGTGCCGACAAAGGGACGTCACCAGAAACTCAGCCCGATTCCAAGGTGATTCAATCCATGTCGGGATTGCCATCGGGCACGTTCGTTGCCATCACCGACGATGGGAAAAAGGAATTTTTCTTGACGGAGCCTACGGCAGCGCTCGGTGAGTGGACCTTCAACGACAACAGCGACGGTGGGGCTCTTTCGGGTTTGCCGGCCCCCGGGGCGTTCGTCATCGAAATCGCTTCGCAATTTGCATCGGGGATCTCGACGTGGGAATACGTCGACGGAGACGGCGAACGAATCGCGCTCGTCGCGAATCAACCAGCCAAAATCATTTCGCTCGACGTCCCGTCCGAATGCCGTCTCGATTGCACGATACCTCGGTGCGGCGACGACATTTTGGACGCGGGAGAAGTGTGCGACGACGGCAATACATCGAGTGGAGATGGTTGCGCCGCGGATTGTAAAAGCACGAATTGATGTCGATGCACGTCACGTTGCGACAGGTTCCACCTTCAGCATCTTCCGCAATAGTTCCGCGACACCCTGTTTGTCGAGCAATGCCATTTCATGCTGTTCGGCGTGACAATTCACGATCCGCACGCACCGGGAACACCCCGACGCATCCTTGCAACGCATCGGGCACCGCTCGACGATGGCCAATGAAAAACCTACCATCACGCGGAGAACATCCAGCGTAACCGCTTCGGAAAAACCCACGCCGCCCGGATGCGCGTCGACGAATGCAATACCGGATTGTAAAGACGATCCCACGTCTTTTGCCCGCACCACCAGCAGGTCCTCTTCGCGGTGAGCAACGAAAGCCGAGAGCGTGACACGAAATAGATGCGTTAGCGCATGCAATGCCGCGGGGGAAATCTCACCGAAGGTTTCCTTGGGGAATCCAAGAAGCGTTGCTTTCGATGAATATCGGTGCACGATGGGCTCGGCGTACATCGTCGTATCCCGCTCGCGTCCATCCGGACCATATCGACGAACGCCCAAAACGGTCTCTTCGATGTCGACCAATCGCCGCTCGAAGTAAAACGCGGCACCGCCAATCGAGCGTGTTGGCTCTGCGCGCCGTTCGGCATTACCGGCGCGCGCCGCATTGCCACTCACGCGCCTTTCAATGGGTTTGCAATCGACGACGCGAATGGGGCTCGTGACGAGCCATCGTTCTTCGCGCTCGCATGCGACGCGCCCCTGCTCGATGCCGTCCTGCTCCTCCAATGGTTTGACCACATAACGCCCACCCCGCAAAACGAAAATGCGACCAGGGTAAGCCGCGGACAACATACGCGCTCGTTCGACGCCGAAAAGCACGTCCCCTGTATGCCGATCCACGACTTCCGCAGGTTCACCGGCCACGTCGAAGCGCATGGCCTCCGGCGGCTCGCCGAGCGATAGCGAAAACATGGAAACGTCTTGACGCGTTCCTCGCGCTGAATCGAGCACGATACGCGTTTCTTCACGCAAACTCGTCGATGACGCTTCGCCGGCATTGCGCATTGCATCGATTTCGGCTCGAACCACGGGACGCGAGAAATCTTGCACGAGCTCTTCCATGCTCCAAGCTGCCTCGGCGAGCGCCGCATGCAAATGCACGCGCTGAATCGCGTCCGCGAGGGGATCGACGACAATGGTTTGTCCGAGCGCGAAATCGGGATGGTCGAAGGGCGGCCGTTCGTGAGCAAGGAGCGCCGAAAGTGGATCGGGATCGGGCTGCCACAGCACGAGCACTTTACGCTCGACCTCTTGCGCCGCAATGCCTTCCGCGTTGAGCTGACCTTGCAATTCAGTTTGACCTTCGCCAATTTGCGGTTTGTCCGCGGATGGTTCTTCGGCCACGGGCATACGCGGAAGGATCGCTTTGCCAACGCGTTCGCCCGCGCCGAGCGACGCCATGCGCGCATCCGGAATGGTGGCCGCTCGAAACCCCACATGCGCCACGAGCGTTTGGCTGAGCGCATAACGATCGGCGCGCAATCGAGCAATCACGACTTCGGCGCCTGCAAGGGCCGCATTGGCTTCGTCACGTTCCGCGGCAAACGATCGGCCGCGCGTCGCTACCCCGCGACCCAAGCTCCATTCGTTTGCCCGAGCGACATCAGCTCGCGAAAGCACGTCTTCATAGCCGAACAATTCTGCAGAAAACCCATGCGCCAACGCTTCACCCAAAATGCGTACTGCCGGGTGATAATCACGATCCGGTCGCGCCGCGGGCGGAAGGCAATACGATACCGCAGGAGGACGCGGCGCCGCAGAAACTTCGGGGCCAAGCTGCAAGACGGGCCGACCGATGATGCGTTCTGCAAATTGGCCGAGGTCCCGAAATACGGGATCGGCCGTCATCAAACATCGAATGCGTTCCCCCGGAGGCTTGGCTCCGGGCGGAACCGGTGCACAACGGGAAACGGCGCGACGCAAACGACGCAAGAGCAGCGAAAGATGGGCCCCGGAAGGTCCCTGCCATTCATCGAGGTCGGGCACGATGACGAGGCCGAGGCCGCCAAGGAATCCCGACCATTCCTGCTGACGACCACACAGCTCGCGATGAATTCCCGCAGGGTCCGCGAAAATGAGCGCAGGGTTTCCGTGGGTAGGATCGACCGTCCCTTTGCTCACGGCCAGATTGGCCGAATGCACGTTCCATTTCCAGCGCAATGCTTCGGCGCGAGCGAGCACGCGACGCTCGGCAATGGCAGCCTCCGCTGCAGAAGGCGCAATCCACAGAACGGCTTCGGCGTCGACGAGCAGCGAATAGAACAAAAGCAGCTCGAGTGTCGTCGTTTTTCCGGACAAGGGAGGCGTGGACAGAAGAATATTTTTGCGCGCCGCGAATGCATCCCCCGTCAAACCTTGATGCACGTAGAGCCCTCGGAGGGCGCCCAATTCTCGCGCGAGATCGTCGAGCATACGTTTGGCTCGAAGATCGGTTCCTGGAGACAATTGGCCCGGTGCTGCTTCCGGCTGCTTCGGCGGCAAGAGGAGCGGTCCTTCCGCTTCGTGCACGGCCAAAATGAGCGGCTGAATGGGAGGGCGCTGCGTCTTTTCCGGTGCTGCAGGCTCAGCCGGGGGTTTTGCCGGGGGCTTCGTGGGTGTCGCGAGATTGCGCCGAAGGCCATCGAGCAAAATGGCCGAGCCTACCCAAAGCGGCGCCGAGAGATGGCCACCGAGAGCCGACGGCAAGGCGAGAAGCAATAAACCCGTCACCGAAAAGACGAGCGGCCCTTGCCAGCGCAAGAAGCGATCCTCGACGAATTCGACGCTGGTCCAATGCCCGAGCATTTTGAACACTCGCCCGAATCGATCATCGGCCAGCGGAATGCTCGATGCCGGTGCAGTTGGCAATGGCCGGCCTTCCGCAATCGCTTTTTTGATTTTCTTCTCTTCTTCGGCCCGCTCCTTGGCCAGCACATCGTCCGGCTTTTGCTCGATGCTGGCCATTTCCTCGAGCGTCCGAGCCGCCCAAAACACGATGCCGATATACAAGATTCCAGCGAAAAATAACGACAGCGGGACGTGTACGGAGCCGGGAAGAATGAATCGTCCGCCCTCGAGAATACCCAATAAACGCCGCAATTCTTCGTAAGCAGCTTGCCCTTCGCCAGGGGCAAAAAACAACAAAATGCGCTCCTCGACGAGAGGCATGTCTTGCCAAGCCAAAATGGCATCAGCGAGCGCCACGACGGCGCCGAGCGCGAAGACGATGACGCCGGCCAATGCAAAAAGAGGGCCCGTCGATACGCGCATGGCTCGCAGCTCGAATCGTGATCGGGCAATTGCGGCGAGATACGCAATGACGACGAATGCCGCGAGCGCTCCCAAAAGGCCCGAGCGCCAGGGCATCGCGCGGCCCGTGCGAGACCACGCAACGAGGATGTCCAGAATGACGTCCCTCATGGTTCCTCCGGACGCGCCAATGCAATCGCTTCGAGCGGCAAACCGCTACGCGCGACGACCAGCACAATGGCATGACGATCCGGCGACAAACCTCGCACGTCCCAACCGCTCTCGAATCCACCGTCCGAAAGTACGGCATCGATGAGCTTTCGAGCTTCGGGAGGGGCGAAGAGCACGCGCGAGGGCGCAGCAGCCGAAGGCGCATGTTTGGACGCCAATTCCAGCGGCGCAGAGAGCTTCAAAAAGAGCCGGCGCAAGAATCGCCGAACGGTATCGTCCGCCGCTCGATGCAGCGCCGATTCACCTTGCTCGAATGGCGATACGTCCTCGAGCGACGAAAGCTCGCGACGGCAAAATTCGAGCAATGGTGGTACCGCGCCAAACGGCGCTTCGACCCAAGGATGTTCCGACAAACTTTCCTGCACCCACCGTTCGGCCGCCGCACGAGGTTCGGGCGGACGAACATCGGCATACACGTCGTCGACATCGTCCGGGCGAACGATGGCCCCATGCAATGCCGATGAAATGAGCATGCCCCCTGCGGAGAGCGCGCGATGCCCATCGGCTTCCTCGAACCGCAATGAACGATCCGCCTCGGCAAGCACCGCGCGAATTGCTTCGAGTGTGCTAATCGATTCTTCGATGTGACCAATGAGCCGGCTCAAAATGCGCTGCACCCAAAGCAGTCGTGCATGATGAAGTCGCCGCTCGTAATGGCTCATCAAGTCTTCGCGCACGTGACGTTCGAGAGCTTGCGCCAAGTCGTCACGCGCCTGAACGACCCAATTGTGGTGTCGTTTGCGGTGTTTCCACAATCGATAATTCGTCGAAGGTACGCTGACGGCCGCGCCGAGCAAAAATGGAATGGGCGGAACGAGGGCAATCCCCAGCGGTCCATTCGGCACTTCGAGGAGCGGAGCAAAAAATGGCTGATAAGGAAGGGCAAATATGCGTAGTGCCGTGACGATCATTCCACCGATGACGATGGCCGAGACGACGCTTGCCGCTGCGCCCAATACTTTCATTCGCAGCGGCCTGGGCCGAAGACGCGCGGCTTCCGCGAGCGCCGCCAATTTGGCTGATAGCGGTGACGTCGGACGTTCGGACAGCTCCGGCGCTTCGACGGCGCGCACGACGTCGTCATAGTGGCCTCGAGCCCGCGTACGCGCATCACGCAATGCGAGCAACGCGCGCGCGTGGCCGGTTGGTCCTGCTGCAACCAATTGCGCGACGCGTTCGGAGAGCTCGGCAAGGACGCGCTCCATACACGCTTTTCCTCGCTGCTCGAGCGCGGCAGATAGTTTGTCCATCTGAAACCGCTCGACCTCGTCCTCGAACGTGCCAAGTAATGCCTCCGTACGCGCTCGAAAGATGGATCCGAACTTGCGCTCGACGATGCTTTCTGGGTCGTCATCCCAATCGATCGTTGGAACGTCAATTTTGGGTGGCGAAAGAAACTCGACGAGCGGTATGGGCTCCGCCAAATCCGCTTCGAGACGCGCTCGGTCGGGAACGAGCGGCGCGGCGAGCGATGCGATATCGATGGCTGCGGGATCGACCGGAGACCGCATGAGGTCGAGGATTTCGCGGCCGAACCGTGCAGCGGCGAGACGCCCGAGCGCAATGTAATCGAAAGACAAACTTGCGCACGCAAACGTCGAAAAAGCGGGGCTATCCGAATCGTCCTCGACGAGCGTCCGGGCACCGCGATCGTCGTCCCGCATGGCCGGTAAAACCAACGCTGAAAGAAAAGCAGCAAACGATCGCACCAATTCCGCGCGCGACAAAATGTATTTACCGCTTTGATCCTCGACGAGGTAAACGCGGCCGCCCAATCGTGCCGAAGGGCTCCGATTGCGAGCGACATCGGCAAGAGCCGCGAGCGCTCGAGCCATGATGACGCGATCACCGGAACGAGGACAAACCAGTACGGGACAAACCACGAGGGCTCCGTCGCCCGACCGCAAAATGGGGGAAAACGAGCGTCGCAACGACGTTGCCAAGGCGGCCGAAAGAGGCGCGACGATGGGCCCGATGCCAGGTTCGGACAGATCGGCCACGACAAACACATCGCAACGTGGACCTCGAGGATCCGTGGGCGATGAAGATTCCAGGTAACGCGTGACGTCGAGCAGGCTCGATAACTCGCGTTCGCACGCGGATACGATGTCGCGGAACGGTTCTTTGGAATCGGCTGCGGGTTTGGTCTCCGCGTCGACGATTGCATCGACGTGCACGAAACGCGCGCCTGCCGCTGCACGGGCGACGTCCTTGCCAAACGCCCCGACGCTGACGAGAAGCGCGGGGCTCGGCTGCACAATGGGTCGAGCGCGAGGCGCTGCGGCGCTCAGCGAAGCCCCTCCCTAGTCAAATGAACAAACCACCCCCATTTCATCGAGCGAGCTCCTTGCGGAAAGCGATGAAGCATTCGAGCTCACGACGAAGGTGATCGATCTCCGGGCTCGAACCGTCGCCATCGGCAAGTTTGACGAGCTTTTCAATGTCCGTCACGTGAGCGTCGAGCAATGCCACGAGGCTGCCAAATTCGCGATTCTCCAAAAACTCGGAGAGCTTGGTTTGGGCCGCGCGACGAATCCATGTTTTTTGCGCATCGATACGACGGCCGAAATTCTCGAACGCTTGATCGCGGAATTTGCCGAGCTTGCGCTTGTCTTCCGGCAAATCCGGATCCTCGATCAAGTATCCATGTTCGATTCGGCGAATGATTCCGAGCGCCACGGCAACGGTGAAGTCTCGTAAGTCATCGGTTCGAGCTTGTTCTTCGCCCGCCTTTTGCTTCCGTTTGCCCATGCGTTCATTGAACGCAAGCTTGGAATCGTTCTCGCGAACACCCTCGATGGAGACGCGAAAGAGGCGCGTGTCGGGTTCGGGAGCACCTTCCCAATTGCGATCGATGTGCAGCGGAATTTGCGGCACGCCTTTGGGCAAACCCGGCACCTTGGCACCTTCGGCAAGCTCTTTGTCTTTGACGGCGCGATAACGCCTTTCGTACTCTGACAAACTCTTGACCGCGTGCAACGGGCAGCCGAGCCGCGCCAGGTAAAAGATGACCTCGAATGGATTGTCGGCTGAAACGAGCTGTGACCGATCGATGCGGAGCGTCGCGAGATGCGACAAAAACGGCCCCAGCGTTCGCTCGTAATCCGAATGCATCACGGCATACGCCTTGTCGGGCAAAAGCGGCGCGCCCGCACCAAGCGTAATGAACGGAGCGCACTTGGCCGCCGCAAACTCGAGTTTGTCTTTGATGTATGCGTGAATTTCTTCGTCGGACGTGCGACGCGCTTCATCGGCCCATTGCGGATCGGAATCGGGCGGCAGCGGTCCTCCGCGGCGTTCGAGCCTCCGGCGCGCAGACACGAGCGCCGCTTCGAAACGCAATTCTTCATCGACGCGCAAGCCTCGTTCTTCGAGACTTCCACCAATACGCCCTCGCAGCGACGAAGCGGCCAATTGGACGAGATCATCGATGATCCGCCGTTCGATGTCCTGCTCGGCACCACCTTGACTGGCCACTTGCGCAAGGCGCGCCAATGCGCCGGACAAGTGCATGTCGCTCGGACGCACGAGCCGCGTGTATAGGTGTTCCCAAAGCCGTTTTCCCGTGCGGTGGTCCTGTAAAACCTCCACATCGAGCACGTAACGATTCGCATCCCCGCCGTCATTGCGACGACCACCTGCTGCGACGAGACGCGAAGCGCGTTCTTCGAGGCGCCGATGAATGCGATCGACCCGAGCGAAAAAGTGGAAACTCGAAAGCCTGCGCCGATCGATTTCTTGCAAGACGGCCGCAAAAAATTCGATCATGGCATTGGCACGAATGCGCGCACGCAATCCATCGAGGATGTCTCGATACCATCCGGCGAAGCCTGCAGCGACCTCGAAATAATCGTTTTCTCGTCCGGGAAGTTTTTCGAGGAGCGTTTCGGGCGCCGCAATGGCCATTTCTTCGACGCGGCGCTTGAAATCGTCGACGAGCCGCGGATCGGTGAGCACCAATCCGCGTTCGTACGCTTTTCGAGCAGCATCTTGTTCCGCCGCGACGGCTTGCCTGAGCAGCACGAGGAAATACCGAGCTTCCGTCGGCCCTTTGCCTTTTGCAAGCTCGGTCAGCGACAATTCGCCCGCTTCGGCAGCGACACGTTGCGCCGCTTCGCGTGCTTTGTCGCGCGCCGCGTCTTCGCTCTTGCTCACCTGCGACTTCAATGCACCAAACGCTTGCGCCGTCTCCGAACGAACGCGTTCGGGATCGCGCTCGAATGCCGACAGCTCGGCTTCGTCCCAGCCGCGCAATTTGATGGTTTCGTCGACTCGCTTCGCGACGTCTTCACGGCAACGTCGAATGAATGCGCCAATCGCTCCCTCGCCGCCGCTGCCGCCTCCACGCGCCCATTCCACGGTGCGTTTATGAGGTTCGGCATCCTCGTCGCGACTTTCGGCTTTTCCTTCGAGGCCCCGGACGAATGCAAGATCGGCCGCGTCGAGATCCGCGCCGTCTCCAAGTGCCGCGCTTCCGCCGGGAACCGCTGCCAATAGCAATTCAGCACCGAGACGCACGGCGGTATATTCCAAAATATCCGCAACGGGCAAAACGAGCGCGCCGATTCCGAACGAACCGAAGGACTTCGTGAAAGCTTGCTCGTCGAGCTGCATCAGCTCACGCGTGTCGTTGTCGAGCGTCGAACCTTCGCGGTCGAGAATGGACGAGAAGATTTGCGCGTGCGCCGCATCGGCGACCGCCGGATAGATCTCGTTCGAATCGGCGATGACGACGCCCGATTCCGTCTTTTCTTCAACGAGGTAAATTTGGTCGAACGGCGGACGGTCGAAGTAGACTCGTTCCGGATTGCCCGGATCGTAGTGGAATTCGATGGGCAACGCAGGCCCCGCGCTTTGCAGCCATTCCAGCTCCATTAGCGCGGCGTAACCATTCGCCATGATCTTGTCGAATTGATTTGGCGGCAAACCTTTGCTGCGAAATACGTTTGGCAAAACGAACGTGCCGATGATGCGATGCCCTCGTTGACCTCCGAGCAAGCGGCGCACGGTCAAGGCCATCGTGGAAAAACCGCCCGATCCGGTCCCTCCGGCGAGCGAAGCGTAAATGTGAATCTTCGCAGCCTTGTTGGCGCGGAATGGATTGTGAACGTCGTACGCTCGACGAATGGCCTTTTCGAGCGTTTCGACGATTTTTGCGCGATCGTCTTCGAGGTGATGGTACAATGACAAACGGCTCTCGATGCGGATTTGACCGGCGCCCTTGCCGCGTTGCGCTCGCGGGCGATACCAATCGGGCCACCATTGTTGAAAAAGCGGATCGGCCTTGGCGTGGAGATTGCCCTGTTTCAAATCGACGTATTCAGGTTTGTCGAAGTCCGATAGGACGAACTTGTGGGCTGCATCGATCCACACGAGACGCGAGAGATCGTCGGCATCCGTGTCGAGCGCGAAGAAGTGGATGAGGTCCTTGTAAAGTTCGAACGAGTCGTTCTGTTTGACCTTGCGCGCGAGGTCGTCGACGATGGCGCCACCGGCACCTCCAAGACCAATGAAAAATGCGGGCGCAATCTTCTTTTCTCTGAGCGGCATGCCTCGATCCCCTCCCCCGCAACCGCGGGGAGCGCGAGTCTACCAGATCAGCGCTAGCGAATGGACCAGAAAAAAACGAGCCCCGTACCGTCGATTTCGTACTTCACGCCCGGGGACACTCGAAACCAGCCTTTGACGAGCTGCAGCTCGCGAGGTTCCGCCCCACCAAATTCCGTGTCACGCGGCAGTTCCTTTGCTTTGCGGCCCCCAAGCGGCTGCGCAAAAACCGCCCCGCCAGGTCCCGCACGCAGCTCGACCACGCCCGCCTTGCGCACAGGTCCGGCCGGTCCGAGCATGATTTTTGCGGATCGATAGAGGCCAGCGCGCGCCTTGGCACCCAGCGGGAATTTCGCCTCTCGCGGCATGTCGGGATCGCGCCTGTCTTCATAATGCAAAATGGCCGTGCGCCGAAAACGCGCAGGGACGATCAGCCCCAAAAGGAGCACCAAACCGAAGAGCGCGCCCAGTCCGATTTGGATGTTGCGACCATATCGCTCCCAAAACGAGAGCGGCACGACGGAGACCGGAATCGTCACGGAAACGGCACGATCCGCGAAGCCCGATGGATTCAATGGCACGATGCGCACGCCAATTTCCCGCGGGCCCGGCGGTGAGTCTCGACCGACGCCAAGCGATACCTTGAACGTCCTCGGCCCACCAGGAGCAATCTCGAAATTGCGATGGGAAAACGACATGCCATCACCGAGACCGGTGATTTCGAGTCCCGCAATCATCGATTCGCCCACTTCGCTGCCATCGAGGGAAATCGTCGCGCTGCCTTGCTGTTCTTGTTTTACTTGACCAAACGGCGCCGCGACGGACGCCTTCAAATGAATGGGCGGCACCACGCGTACGGTGCGCGAACGAACCTCGCGCGTGAGCACGCCACTTTCCCCCGGCGCCATACGACCAACGAGGCACAATGCGCCCTTTTTCATCGGGATCATCGTGGCTTCGTGCGTTCCATCGGGGCGCATTCGAATGGCCACGGGAACCGCTGCAGCGAATGCAGCATCGTCACACGCTGCGGCGCCTTCGGTCGCCAAAAGGGAAAACGAATGCCTTGCCGAAAATGCAGCCGGGCTCGCTTTTCCGCCGGGCGTCGCCAAACGCAAGGTCACTGGTAATGGCTTGCCTACTTCGACGAGCTCGGGCAGACCAGGAAAGTCGAGCGTAAGATCGAAGTTTTGCAAAACGGCATAACGGCCGCCTTTTCCATCGGCGCCGACATCCAATCGATAAGCACCAGCGGACGGTTTGTCGATGCGGAACATTCTATACGCTGGACCATCCGAAAAGTAGACGGCTTCGGGGCGAGCATTTCCCTTGTCGACTTCGGTGCCAGAGGGATCGAATAGGCGCATGCCGAGCTTGGGAGGGCCAACCAATACGACGTCGACGGACGAAGCGCCTTCGTCGACCGTCACGGAAATGGTCGATGCCGCAGGACCTTCGACGAGGCGTCCACCGAAAAGACGCGCGTAGATATCGGCAAAAAGGTGGGGCAATTCATCGGCACGATCGGTCGCGACACCAATTCCGCCCGTCCGTCGCCCGAGTTCTTCTAGAAAAACGCGCGGTGCGCTCTTCGATAGCCCAACGGCGTAAACGCGCGCTTTGCCCAGACCAGGGATTTGTTCATCGAATACGCGCTGTTGGCACACCTCTTCGACCTTGGATTTGCCACCTCCAAGCGTTTTCGCAGCTTCGACGATGGGACCGCGCGGGTCGGGATCGCAACGACCATCGGTCAAGAAAAGGACGAGATCCTGGTCACCCGGTCCTCGTGGCGTGGCCGCGAGAATGCGACGAGCCCCATCGAATCCAGCCGTGAAGTCTGTCCAGTTTCCGTCATTGCCGACCGCACGAATGGCTCGCTTGACCGCGTCGCGATCAAATGGACCACGAATCGTGACGAGCGCGGGCATTGCATCGCGCGAAGCGCCATCGAATCCGACGACGGCCAGTTGATCGCCATCACGCGTGAGGTCGACGAATAACTCCGCAGCGACTTTGCGCAGTTCCTTCGGATCCGTGGCGCGCATCGACGACGACGCATCGATCACGAGCACCGTGCGCAAAGCTCCATCGGCCAATGCTGAATTGGGCACCGTAGCGATGGCTGCCCCGATTGCTACGCCCGCCAGAAGCCTCGGAATCATTGCCATGACAACCCCGATGCAGCAGCGTCAATTGAAGAGCGACTTGGAAGCTCCCGTCGCGAGCACCAATCGTTCGGCGAGCAGGCGAACGACGAATTGATGGAACGCCGCGGCCAGGTGCGGCGATTCGTGGGTGATGCGTTCGAGCGAATCGATCGACAAGCGATAAAGCACGGCTGGCGTTACGCTGACGACGGTGGCCGAACGCTTGGCTCCCAGATAAAGTCCGGATTCGCCCACCACGGTGCCCGGCCCCATCGTGCGCAAACGCTTCGTCTTGCCGCCGGACAGCTCGAGCCACGCGGCAAGCTCGCCCGTTTCGATGAGATAAAGGTCCTTGGAGACGTCACCCTGGCGATAAATACGATACCCCGAAGGAGCTTCGACTTTTTCCAAGTATTCGAGGAACTTGGAGACGAGCTCGCGCGAACCAAACACGTTTTCCAGCTCGTCGAGCAATTTGGTGGGCGGGAGCATGCTGGGCGGAGCGCCCTGAAGAATCTTGTTTTCGCACCATTCGAGGCCGTGATCGAGGTCGGGGAAAAACCGGACGCGTTTGCTGTCGTCAGAAAAACCGCCACGATCGAGCTGCTTTTTGACGGCCGGAGGCAAATCCGTGAGAACGAGCGTGACGCCATGCGATTCGGCGAGCTTGCGCATGCGCACGAAACTCAAAATAGCGGACGAATCGATGCCGTCGACGTGACGAAAATCAAGGAGCACGAAACGAGTCGGCCCGGAATCCTCGCTGAGCATGCGTTGATGCACGCGCTTCAGCAATGTGTACGACGTGCCGAAGAAAATGTATCCTTGAAGCTGGAGTATGTAGAGCTCTTTGCCTCGATCCTCGAGCGTGAGCTCGTCGCCTGCGCTTCGTTCGACGTTGCTCCTCACTTCGCCGCCGATGAGCGCCCGCTTGATGACATCGATGCGGCTGTAATTGACGGCAAAGAGGACCGAGGAAACGACGATGCCAACACCAATGCCTTCGAGAAAGCCTGCGAGCGCAATGACGACGAGAATGGTGACGACGAGGCCGTACTCGAGACGTGGAAGCCTGAACCAGGAATCATAAAGGGTTTCGACGAGAAACCCGAGGCCAAGAAAAACAAGCAATCCGCCGAGAACCGGCTTGGGGAAATACGAAAATACCGAAGCTCCGAAAAGCAGCGCTGCTCCACAAATGCCGGCGGAAACGATACCCGCCAAACGACTCTCGGCGCCTGCTTTGTGGTTCAACGTGGATTCGCTGAGCGACAAATAGCCGACCATGCCAAACCCGAGGCCCGCTGCCAGATTGGCCACGCCGGTCGCTCGAAGCTCGCGGTCGAGGTCGATTTCACGCTCGGTGGCAATCTCGAGACCGGAAGCATTCAGCAGAATCGAAATGGTCGCGAGCATGATGATGGCAAACAGGTTGCCCGAATTCGCCAAAACTTCGGACCACGCGACCTTCGATATCTCGGAGGTGGCCATCGGCGGCCAAAGCGCGCCTCCGTGAAAAGGCCCAAGAAGCATTCCGCGCGCGCTCGCTTCTTGGATATTTCCAAAACCGAGATAAATGATGGCGTAAAAAAGCCCAATGGCCGCGACGAGCAGCCCCGGAAGAAGCAAAAAGTGATGATAACGGCGAATGAGGAGCGTGAGAACAACGCCGAGCGCGAGACCGGGAAGCCAATTGATCAGCGCGCCCATCTTCAAAAGCGCGCCCAAATTTCCGAGCGTCAATGGCGCGTCGATCATGACGGAGATCGACCCGGTGAGCAATAACCACCCCGTACCCGCCAAAAAGCCACCTACGACGGGATAAGGAATGAAACGAACGATCGTCCCGAGCCTTAGAACGCCGAGGAGAAGAAAAACACCACCGGTCACCAAAGCACTGAGAATGAAAACCGCGACAATGGTGGGAAATGGATCGCCTCCCCCACGCGCAGCCATGTTCGTGCCGATCGCAGACGCGACGAGCGCAAGGACAACCGCGGTGTTTTCTTGCGGCGCGGCAATCGCAGGGCGAAACGAGCTCCCCAGCGAAACGATCACGCCAACGATGGCCGACCCAGCCAAGGCCATGCCGATGCCGCGGCTCAAGTACTGCGTGAGGTTTCCCGAAAAAATGAGCGCGGCAAGCGTGATGCTGAACGTGGCAACGAGCGTGCCCGACATCGCTCCGGCAAAAAGCCCCGAAAGCCAACGCGAACCGCGAATCCCACGCGCAGCGCTGGGCACCGGTATCGAACTCAGCGGCGCACTGTCCTGCCCTTGCATCGTCGTCCGAAAGCCCAGCCTTCACCGCGTCCTGCGGTCGGACCACCCCGAGGACCCGCTTTCACGCGCCCTCTTCAACACGAAAATTTCTTCGCAAGGTGCATCTTCGACCAACTCGACCACCGGAGGCAAGCGTGAGCGGCCAGGAAGGGTCGTAATGCAATTTTTATTACGTCATCCACCAAGATCTCGCGCGATCGCTCGTGCCTGCTCTTTCAGCGCAATGGCCTCGCGAAGGTGGCCTTGTTGTTCGTGTAACCCAGCGAGATCATTGAGGATCATGCTCTCGTCATGACGGTTGCCTACCTTGCGCGAGATGCCCAAGGCCTGCTCGAAAAACGACCGCGCCAAGTCGTAGCGACCTTGATCCTTGTGCAAACCCGCAAGGCTCTTCAGCGCGAGTCCCTCGTTCCACAAACTGCCCGCTTCACGTGCGGTCGTCAGGGCTTGTTCGTAGAACGCACGCGCACTTTCGACGCGACCCGTAGCCCAGTTGACGCGACCAAGACCCAAAAGACCAAGCGCTTCCGAGGCGCGATCGCCGAGCTTTTGCGCTTCGTCGAGCACACGCACGTGCTCCTGCATCGCTTCTTCGTAACGCCCCTGAAGCTCGAGCACATCGCGCGCAAACTCGTAACGAACGACGATGCTCTCATCGGTCGGTTCCGTGGTGAGCTTGAAGTACGCGCGATAGAGACGCTTGGCTTCGCCGTGCGCATATCGTTCGGCAGCCTTGCGAGCGCCTGCGAGGAAGTACCAACGCGCGCGATTCGATTGCCCTGCGCGCTGCCAGTGTCGACCAAGCGCCGTGACCTGACTGCCGAGATCCTCGACGTGAATTTCCTCGATCGCCTCGGCAGCACGACGATGCAGGTCCTGCAGCCGAGCACGCGACTGCATCTCATAGGCGGCGTTGCGCAGAAGAACGTTTCCAAAGCGGTAACGCCCTTTCGTCATGGGAAGCCAAATGCGCTGCTCTTCGCCGACGCGGACAAACTCTTCGAGGCGAATGTCGTCATCCATCATGCGAGAAAGAATGCGCAGGTCGAACTCGCGACCGAGCACCGACGCTGCTTGAACGACGCGTTTGACCTTGGGCTCGAGACGATCGAGGCGTGCGATGAGCAAGCTGTTGACGTCGTTCGGGAGGAGAAAAATGCTCGGTGTCGAAACGCCGGTGTCCTCCTTGTCCTTCTTCTTGCCCGTGAGCTGATTGGCCTCGAGCCAGAACGTCATGATCTCTTGGGCGAAGTAAGGATTGCCGTTCGCATTTTCAGCGAGGAAAACCGCGAGAATGTCAGCGACGGGGCCACCCATGAGCCCTGTCGCAAGCTCGACGATCTTCTCCTTCGGCAGCGGACCGAGCGTGACGGCATGTTCGGGCACGCCTTCGTCGAGCTCGATGCGAAAGGTCGAACCGTCGTCGTTGTTGCGACAAGTGCAGATGATCGCGACGGGGCAGTCGCGCACGGCGCTCGTGACGTGACGGATGGCTTCGAGCGAGTCGCCATCGGCCCAGTGAGCATCTTCGATGTGAAGGATGACGGGCTGCAAGTGGCTCTCGGCTTCGAGCCAGAGCGAGATGGCGCTGAGCGTACTCGCAAAACGAAGCTTGGGATCCATGCGTTCGTACACGGATCCGTCCCAGCGAATGCCGATGATGGCGCCGAACGTGCTGCGGGCAAGCTCGAGCTCGCGAGCGAGCGTCGATGCCGATTCGGGAAGGCGATCGATGAGTTTGTCCAGGGCTTCGTCGAAGGCGGCGTGCTTTTGTTCGCGGGTATTTGCCGACGCTTGGCCGAAGTATTCCTTGAGCGCGTATTCGAACGGATTGAGGCTCGATCGCAGCGTCTGATCGCACCGTGCGTCGATCCAGATGGGGGTTGCTTCGTTGCGGCTGTCCTCGATGCCGCGACGAAATGTTTCGACCAGAAAGCTTTTGCCAAGACCAGGCTCGCCGTCGACGTAGATGATTCCGGCGGCACGTTGATCGATGATGCCTGTGACGTATCGCGAGAGATCGGAGAGCTCTTTTTCGCGGCCGATGAGACCCCGCGCGAGAAATTCGCGCTGCGCGGCGATGCGTTTGCCTTCGAGCAAATACGCATCGACGGGCTGCTCGAAGCCTTTGAACGAATGCTCGCCGAGCCGCTTGAAGTGATGCGTGCCCTGGCCTCGATCGTAAACGCTCGCGTCGACCCAGACTTCGCGCCAAGGCGCTTTCATCATGAGCCGTGCGGCGAGGTTGGTGGCGCGGCCCAGACAAGCGAACTCGCGGCGCTCGGTCCCACCGTTGAAGCCCGCGTAGCGATCGTCGTAGGTGACGCCGCCACGAATGAGCATGCCTTTCGGTGCGGCTTTGCGAAGACCGAGGACGAAGTCGAGCGCGCGCTCGAGATCGTTTTCGTGCGTGATCGGTGCGCCGAAGTGGATCAAGCAGTTGATGCCCTTGTCGCCCGAATCGACGCCCGTGAAGGTGCCGCCGTACTTGTTGGCGTGTTCGTGCAAGAGCTTGATGAGCTCCTCGAAGCTCGGGATCACGTCGAATGCCAAGAAGACACTGGTGACGCGACGGAATTCGCCTTGCGGGGGCATGTCGCGAACGCCGGGCGGGACGAAATGATTGCCATCGCCGGGAGGATTGATGCGAGCGACGGGGGGCAGCGGAATGTCCTGCAAATCGAGCAGCTTGAAGACGCCCTCGGCACCCGCGATGGGCGCGACACGCTTGGTGGGAACGCGCTGGTGAAACGCGGCGTCCATCAAGATGTCGCCTTTCTCGGCGTGGTGCTCGATGCCGCTGCATTTGTCGATCGCAGGGCCGCGGAAATAAAAATAGGCGCGCTCGGCCGAGACGCGAACGATGCCCCATTCGACCGCGCCCCAGGACAAACCCACCTTGTACGAGAAGGGGAATTTGCCAAATCGAGTCGTGAGCTCGGGTTGCTTCAGGAAAAACCTACGCATCCGAAGCGCCGCCGCGAGCGCGTGTTCGCCTGCGTTTCGGCCTGGTGCGTGAGGGAAAACCGCCGTGAAGGCGTCCCCGGCAAACCCGATGACGACGCCACCGAGCTCATGGACGGCTTGGATCAGTGGGTCGAAGTAGAGACGCAGAGCACTGGCGAGAATCTCTTCGGCCGCTTCGTCCACGAGGTTGGGAACGAGCTTGTCGTCCTTGGCGTTTTCGACGCGATCTTCGTGGTGCGCGAGCTGCTCGGTGAGGCGCGTGAAGCCGGGAATGTCGACAAAAAGCGCCGCTGCCGCGAAGTTGCCTTCGGTCCTTCCCCGAGTTTCCTGCATCAGGATGAAGTCGGGGACGAGCGGGTTCATGTCGTGGGTTTCTGACGCTCCGGACGCGCCGATAGCGTGGATCTGCTCGAAGCGAGCACCACATCGAGCGCCCATGGGCATCGACGTGGACGTTGAAAGGCAGATTGAAGGTGATGCTCCGAAAAATCAACGAAAGTCGAACGGCCCGACCGCGTGACGACGGGCGTCTGCGAGCCGACATTCTGCGACGCGCAAATGGCTCGTCTTTCGTCGAAAAAAAGCGCCGCGCCTGATACCCCCTTGGCGCCCCGAACCGCCTACGATACCCCAAGAACGTCGTCCTTACCGAGGGCTCGCTCGGTCCAAGCCCCGGGGCGCACGCTCGGAACTCCGAGTTGAAGCTGCCGTTTCCATCGTGGATCGTAACGGGCAAACCATCCATGAAGCGGAGAAGAAACGGGGATTCCGAGTTCGACGGTGACCTCGTCGATCCATCGCTGGGCAGCGCAGAGCCGCCCAATGCAGCGGCCGCAGATGCGGCTCACGCGAGCTCCCACAGTCAGGTTTTCGTGGGCGGTGGTGAACGAGAAGCTCGGGCTTACGTGCCGCCGACGTCGCTGCCTGCGATCGCGGCACCGAAACAAACAGCGGACAAAGTCGCCATTGCGAGCAGCGTCGATCCGCGACGAATGCAGACCATGCGTCTTGCACCCGGACGACCTCGACCACCACTGACGCCCGAGGAACTGCAAGAGCAACGACCGGATCAACTGGCGGAAGAGGTCGGCGCGCCTTCGAGTCGGTATCCGACGTCGGGTTCGCATGTCAGTCAGCGAGCGCCGAAGTCGGCGATGGCCGCAACGGTCGTTCGTGCACCTCCGTCGGCAGCGCCTCCAACCAGCGGGCCGCCGACGATCGTCTGGGTACTCGCCGTCGCGCTTGCCGCGTTGATTGGCGCAGGAACGGCGCTCTGGCTGCGCAGAAGCACCGCGGCACCACCACAGACGCCCGCACCAACTGCTCCGGCCAATCGTTAAAGAGCGCGACGCAAGAAGAGATCTTCCAGCGTTTCTCGACGCGGCGCGACCTCGATGACCTGTGCGCCTGCATCGAGTGCGGCACGAAGTGCATCACCCACCTGCTTCTCGCCTTCGATCTCGACCACCACGACATCGGCCCGCGGCTCGACTCGGTAACCAGACTCTTCGAAAACACGTCGCAGTGAATCCGATACGCCGGCGAGCGTGATGTCCGTGCGCAAGACGTCGCCACGCAAGAGCTTGCGCAACGCTCCGCTCACGACCGCTTTGCCTTCGCGAAGAATCGTGACGCGATCGCACATCGTTTCGACGTCGCTGAGAATGTGTGTCGAGAAAAAGATGGTGCGTCCGGACGAACGCTCCTCGAGAATGATGTCGCGAACCTCTTTGCGACCCACGGGATCGAGGCCGCTCATCGGTTCGTCGAGGATGAGCAGCTCGGGGTCGGAGACCAGCGCAGCGGCGAGCCCCGTGCGCTGGAGCATGCCTTTCGAGAGGCGACGAACGGGCCTGTCCGCTGCGTAGGCGATGCCGACTTTGCCGAGCATGGACGCAGCGCGATCGGCCAGGGTTTTTCCGGATAGTCCGGACAAACGGCCGCAGAGTGAAACGAATTCGCGCGGCGTCAGGTACGGATACACGTACGGGTTTTCCGGGAGAAACCCTATGCGCCTCCGAGCTTCTGCGCTCGGAACGCGTGCACCGAACAAGAAGGCTTCGCCTGCCGTGGGCTTGATGAGCCCCGTGAGCATCTTGATCGTGGTGGTCTTGCCCGCGCCATTGGGTCCGAGGAAGCCAAAGATTTCGCCCCGACGAACCTCGAACGACACGCCTTTGACCGCCTCGACCCGGCGACCCAAAAGCCCAATCCGAAACGTCTTGCGCAGGTCTCGAACTTGGATGAGCTCCTCGCCGCGGCTCTGCTTGTCATCGCTTGCGACGTCGTCGGAAGCGGATTCTTCGAGCGTGGAATCCTGCACTTCGCTCACACGCTCTCCTCGACGATGGGCTCGCCATCGCGAGCAACGGATCCCGACGAACTGGCGTATTCGTGCAACTTGTACTGGATCTTGCGTGGGCTGATCCCGAGGATCGACGCCGCTTTGGACGTGGAGCCTTTGCAAGCCTCGAGCGTCTTCAAGATGGCGAATCGTTCGAGATCGTAGATCGTGCTTCCGGGAATCGGCGGAGCCGTCACCTGCGATGCCATGGCATCGAGCGATGCAGGCAAGTGTCGAGGTTCGACGCGGGGCGTGTCGCAAAGAACGACCGCACGCTCGATGACGTTTTCGAGCTCGCGGACGTTGCCTGGCCACGTGTGAGCCGTGAGCGCAGAGAGCGCCTCGTCGGTGAAACCTTCGATTCGCTTGCCATTTTCCTCGGCGTACCGGCCCAAGAAGAACATCGCAAGCTCGGGGATGTCGCTCGCGCGCTGCCGAAGCGGCGGGATCTCGAGCGTGACGACGTTGAGTCGATAGTAGAGATCTTCGCGGAATGCGCCGTCGTTGATGCGCTGGCGAAGATCACGGTTTGTCGCAGCGATCACGCGGACATCGACTTTCAGCGTTTCGTTGCCCCCGACGCGCTCGAACGTTCGTTCTTGAAGGAATCGGAGCAGCTTGATCTGGATCGAAGGCGGGATCTCGCTGACTTCGTCGAGGAACAACGTGCCGCCGCTGGCGAGTTCGAAACGTCCTTCGCGTCGTCCGACGGCGCCGGTGAACGCGCCGCGCTCGTGCCCGAAGAGCTCGCTTTCGAGCAGCGATTCGCTGAGCGCGGCGCAGTTGAGCCGAACGAGCGGCGCCTTCGCTCGAGGGCTGTTGCGATGGATCATTTCAGCGATGAGCTCTTTGCCGGTGCCGGTCTCACCGACGATGAGCACGCTTGCGCGGCTCGGGGCGACTTGTTCCACGAGGCGCAGCAGCTTGACCATGCTCGGGTGGTTCGCGATGACGTGACCAAACGCGTTGCGTTCACGCAATTTTTGCCTGAGGCGGGAATTTTCTTGCAGCAGGCGAGCTCGTTCGACGGCGCGCTCGACGACGGCATCGAGCACTTGGAAGTCGAGCGGTTTGGTCAGGTAGTGATAGGCGCCCTTTTTGACGGCTTCGACGGCGCTGGAGATGGTGCCGAACGCGGTCATGACGACGAACGTTGCGGCGATCCGCGCCTCCTGGGCCTTTTCCATGAGGCCTATTCCATCGAGGCCAGGCATCTTGAGGTCCGTCAAGACGACGTCGGGGGCAAACTCTTCGAGCTTGCCGAGAGCTTTGAAGCCATCGGCCGCCGTCTCTGTGGTGTACCCCTCTTCGCGCAGGATCTCGGCTAGAGCCGCCCGCGCGTTCGCCTCGTCGTCGACAATTAGAATTCGGCCGCGCGCCGCCATGGTGAGGCTTTTCCTAGCATGGGGAGAGATCGAACCCTACGGGACGTTGAAGGATAGTTTCTGCTTTTTCGAGCAGAATGATACAAGGACCCTGAGCAAGGTCGGTCCCGTGGGGGGACCCCTTCTTTCGCCGTTCGAGGGTCGATGCGTACGCTTGAGAACCTCCGCTTTGCCGAGCCCACGCGGCTCGTGGCGCTCACCGCGCTTCCTGTGGCCTTTTGCCTCGCGATCTCCGCGGATGCCGCCGCGCAGCAGCCGCCCTTCGGCCCTCAGCCGCCGGGGCCGTTCGGGCAGCAACCAGCGCCAGGAGCGTTCGGGCAGCCTGCGCCTGCACCTGGTCAACCTGCACCTGCGCCGGGTGGATTTCAGCCAGCACCGGGTGGATTCGGTCAACCGGCACCGGGCGGATTCGGTCAACCGGCGCCAGGTGGATTCGGTCAACCCGCACCGGGCGGGTTCGGTCAACCCGCACCAGGTGGATTCGGTCAACCCGCGCCGATGGGACAATTCGGGCAGCAACCAACGGATCCGTTCGGGATGCAGCCGCCGGCGACGACGCCGAATGTCAAACCTGCCGCGCCGATCGACGAAGCAGAGGAACGCGCACGCACGCTCATCAATCAACCGAACACGTTTGGATCGACGGGCCTTTTGCGCACGTCGCATGCAGCATCGGGCGCGGCGGGAACGTTCCGCGTGTCGTTCCTGAGCGACTTCTTCTTCACGAACAACTTCCTGTGTGATCCCGATCTTTCAACGGCTGCAGGGCAACCGATCACGTGCTCACGCGACAACAAGGGAGACTCGGCCAATCACGTCGGAGCGTTCTTCAGCGTGAGCGCTACGCCGGTCTCGTTCCTCGAAGCGTTTGCCACGATTCGTACGTACGCAAATTATAACGATCAGGGCAAACCCAAGCTTTTGCAAGTGCTTGGTGACACAACGTTTGGCCTCAAAGGATTTACGCCCAAGGTCGGCAACTACTTTTCGTTTGGTGCCGAAGCGCATCTGATGTTGCTCAACGGTGCCGGTGCCGTCGGCCCGCTCGGCGCGAGCACGAGCGCCTTTTTCCGAGGCCTCATCACGGCGGATTTCCGCAAGCCCGGTGGCGCCGGCGTTCCGCTGCGCATCAACGTCAACGCGAGCTACAAGCTCGACAATTCAGGTCAGATCGTGAACGAGGTCGAGACCGAGCGTGCGAAGGAGTTCCGTGACGGACGCGACAGGCAACCGATCACGCGCATCGAGCGTTACGGGCTCGGGATCAACCGCGTCGATACGTTCCAACCGGCCATCGGCATCGAAGCTCCCTTCCGATACTTGCAGCCCTACGCCGAATATTCGGTGGACGTGCCGGTCAATCGGCAAGGCTACGAATGCCACACGGGCCGCATTTCACGCGGCGACGTGTGCCTTGGGCTTGCCGACTTCGGCGCGGCAGATCCGCAAACTGCGGGCGGTCCTGGCTACGCAGGCATCCCGTCGCGCGTGAGCCTCGGCGTTCGCGTCACGCCCTTCAGCAACGCGTTCCGAGGTTTGTCGGGGCACGCCGGTGTGGACATCGGTTTGTCGGGAACATCGGTCTTCATCGAAGAGGTCACGCCGCAAGCTCCGTGGACCGTCTACTTGGGCCTCGCGTATGCCTACGACGGCAAGGTTGCCAAGGCCGCGCCTCCGCCGCCTCCACCGCCTCCGCCGCCGGAGAAGATCACGGTGCCCGCACCGCAGACGTTCGTGCGCGGCACGGTGCATGAAACGAACAAGCCCGACGCTGTCGTCGCAGATGCCATCGTGACGCTCGAAGGCAGCGCGGATCCGCCGTACGCGACCAATGCCGCGGGCAAGTTCCTCACGCGACACCTCGAACCCGGGAGCTACACGTTCGCGATCAAGGCGCCCGGCTACAAGCCTGGAACGTGCCAAGCGACGGTCATGGCTGCGGGTTCGCCCATGGCACCGGCGTTCGGCAGGGGAACGACGTTGCCAGGACAAACGCCGTTCGGCGCGCCTGGACAACCTGGTGCAGCGCCTGCACCTGCGCCTGCCGCTCCGCCGCCGGCAGCACCGGCGAATCCGTTCGGAGGTAACCCGTTCGCAGGCAATCCGTTCGCCGGGACGAACCCGTTTGGCCCGCCCGGAGCAGCGCCAGGAGCCGCGCCAGGAACAACGCCGCCCGGACAAACCGCTCCGACGGGCCTGCCAGGCACGTCGCCGGCGCTTCCACCAGCTCCGCAAGGCACGACGTACGTCGATGTCGATTGCAGCGTGGAAGCCTTGCCAAAGGTCGGTTCGGTCCAAGCGAAGGTGAAGGATGCCGAAACGGGCGCCGCGATCCCCGGAGCGATCGTGAAGGCCACCGACTCGGCGGGCAAAGAGCGTTCAGCGACGGCCGATGGCAGCGGCACGGTCACCTTCAAGGATCTCCCGCCCGGTGCGTTGAAGATCCGCGCCGAATCCGGAGGCTTCATGAACACTGTCGGTGAGGCCGACGTGCGCGCGAACGACGAGGCCAAGGTGACGCTCGCCATGAGCAAACGTCCCGCGCCGCGAAACTCGCTCGTGAAGCTGACCAACAACGAAATCAAAATCTTGAAGCAGGTCCACTTCGAGGTCGACTCGGCCAAGATCCTCGGCGACTCGAACGCACTGCTCGAAGAAGTCGCCGACGTGCTCCAGCGCAACCCGAACATCCGCCGCGTGGAAGTGCAAGGCCACACGGACAACACGGGCACGCGCGAGCACAATCAGACGCTGAGCGAGCAGCGCGCACTCGCCGTCCGTAACTGGCTCATCGCGGCCGGTGTCGACGCCTCGCGCCTCATGTCGCGTGGCTACGGTCAAGACAAACCTCTCGCGCCGAACGTCACCGCTTTGCAGAAGGCGAAGAACCGGCGCGTCCAGTTCATCATTCTCGAAAAGACCCGGTGACTCCGATTCCCACGCGTCTCGAGCGTGCAGCGACGGTCGCATCATCGCGCGCCGTCGCTGCACTCCTTCCACTCGTCACGCTCGCTCTTGCGTGTACCAACTCGGCCCCGCACGCCGATCCTGGAGCTCGCTTGACGTCGAGTGCTGCATCGAGCTCGTCCGAGCGAGTTGCGTCGAATGTGCCGGATGCGTCGGCACCACAGGACGCGTCCGATGCATCCGACGCATCTGTGCTGATCGACGCTTCAGCGGACGGCGATGCGGTCGACGCGGCAGTCCCCGAAGCTCGAGCGCCCGCTGCCGCGCGTCCGTTTGCCAAGGACAACAAGATCTTGCCACCGCTCGAAAGCGAAGAGCTCACGGCGCGTGCCAAGCAGTTGTTCGAGGCCATCGTTCACGACGACCCGGCGCTCGGCGAGAGTTTTTGGTTCCCCAAGGAACCGTTCATCCCGCTGAAGGATGTGAAGGGCCCGGACAAGTACTGGAACAACCTGCATGCTACGTATGCGCGAGACATCCACGCCCTGCATCGCAAGCGCAAGTCGTGGGATGGCGCGACGTTCGTCGGATTCAAAGTCGGGTCGACGCCGAAGTGGGTTCCTCCCGGCGACGAAGCGAACAAGATTGGCTACTACCGATCGTTTCGCGGCAAGCTCACGTACCGTATCGACGACAAGAATTCGACGATCGACGTGCACACCATCATCTCGTGGCAGGGAGAGTGGTTCATCACGCATCTGAGCAAGTGGAAGAAGAAGTAATTGTTTGCTTCGGCAGCGTTCGGGCGACGCTCCATGACCACGCTCGAACGATTTGTCGTGCTAAGCTCCGGGCTCGTTCGGGGTTTGGGGCCAAGGACGCCGCAGGCGATCCGTAGCTTCAATGTTCAACCCGGGTCCGGCGGAGGTCACGAGGTGTTCGATATCAGGGTCGACCCCACACATGCGATCATCGAGTTCATCGTCGACGGTGCTGTGGACGAGGGTGACGCTGCCGAGCTTCTGGGAAAGCTCGAGGCTGCGAGGAGTGGTTTGTCGGGGCGCGAGCTTCGGATCAAGGCCGACATCCGCGGGCGCGATCATGCAACTGGCGTCATCGGACCGATGGTGCGCACGTTGCATGCGTTCGCCAAGCAAGCCGGAGTGCAGCGTCTTGCGGAAATCGTGGAGAGTGATGTCGTGGCGCTCGAGTTGAATCGAGCAGCCAAGGAGCTCGGCACGGACAAGATCTTACGGCGCTTCTGGGAAGACGATTCGGCACACGAATGGCTCATCTACGGCGACTTGTCCCCTAGTTCGATCGGCGCTCGCTGGCGTTGACGCGGACACGCGTCGTCCGCTCGAGACAAACCCTGAGCGACACGCGCATCGTGCAGCGCTTGCGACGCGTCGCGTGGGCCTCGTCGGTGCATCTTATGATGCGCGCGCGCGAAGGACGCCGAGCAGGTTGACGTTGCGGAAGCTGAGGCGGCAGGCCTGACCGTCACTGACGACGGTAAAACCCGCGGGAGCAGCGGAAGGTGCAACGAGCTCGGGTGGCGTGTCGACCGTCCATCCAGCGCCCGATAGTCGTTCGATCCAGCGGCCCGTTTCTTCATGCCGTTCGACACGGCGCGGGCCATCGTGCGAGACGACGTTGCGTACTTCCTGCGCGAAAAACTCGCTCCACACGAGTGACGCGTCGCCACGCGACAGCATCGAGTAGAGGCTTCGAGCAAGCGTCCCGTAATGACGATAAGCGTGCAGGAAGCGCAGTGAAAGATCGTCGACGAAGTGGTTCGAGTCTGGTTCCACGAGGACCAGCTTGGAAAAACCCGCCTCGCGGATCATGGCCAAGAGGTCGTCACGGCCTGCACGTGCACCATGGTCGGGCAAACCGACATGGTGCAAGCTCAAGCAACAGTTGGCGAGCATGAGGCCACGGGGCTCGGCTTGTTCGATGTCGTCGATCTGAAGGTCGTCGCCGAGCTTGGGGATACCGCAAAACGTCACGGGAATGCCTACTTCGGCGGCCGTGCGAAGTACGTTTTCCTCGGCAAACTCGAGCGCTCCGCCCACCGCATCCGACGAGTCGGGCTCGACTCCGATCACGTGAAGCGACTTGAAGAGACGTCGCGCGCTTGGATTTTTCAAGAGCGCTCGTAGCTGCCCCGCTCGACCAATGCCGACGTCGAGAAGCGTGACGTCACGAGGCTCTGCAACGGCATCGAGCAGAGCACGGTTTGCCGCGGCGTAACCGAAGGGAATGAGCGGCGTACGAAGGCGCAACAGCTCGAACGCGCGCATCTGCGCACCCGGGGGACGGGCCGTCAGATACAAGTTTCCGCCCGACCCTGCGAGCTTGTAGACGCGAGCGCGCAGAGCTTCTGCAAACGTTCGAACGACGACGGCCCCGTGTCCGTCTTCTTCGTCGGGCATGCTGCGAATGAGCGACTCGGTTTCGATCGCAGCTTCGTCACCTTGATCGTTCACGAGCGCGCGCAGCGCCCCCCACAACCGTCCCAAACGTTGCCGCTCGGTCTCCCCAATGTTGAGGAAAAAGTCTGCAAAACCGGGCGTATGCTTGAGATTGTCGCCATCGGTCTTGATGTAGCGCTCGAGATCCTCCCAAGTGAAGACGAGCAACGCGCCGTAGCTTCGGCGCTTGCGAAGGCTCATCGGACCTTGGGAGTGATAAGACGACGCCATGCAACGGGCCTCCTGTCGATGTCCCGCACATACGCGATTACATTAGGGTTTCGCGCATTGCGGGTCGGTCCGGCGCCATGGCGCCTGAGACACCAGCATTGTCCCTATCAACAACGGGAAGTGACAACTATTGTGATGACCAAATCTCGACAGTACACACGTGTGCACGTCGCTTTTCGAGACTATCGTTTCTTCTTATGATGCCCGAAATAAAGCGAGCGTTGGTTGAGGAGAATTGAAGCATGGGCAAACACTTCGTCTTGATTCACGGGGCTTGGCACGGTGGCTGGGCATGGGAAGGCGTCATCCGCAGCCTAACCGAGGCAGGTCACACCGCAGAGGCTCCCACCTTGCCCGGGCACAGTCCCGACGATGATCGCTCGCGAATCACGTTCGAATCGTACGTTGAAAAAATCACGGAAGTTCTTTGGCGTCAAACGAACCCGGTGGTTTTGGTCGGTCATTCGAGCGCCGGATTCCTGCTGCAATCCGCCGCTCCCATGGTCCGTCGCAAAATCGAGCGCCTCGTGTTCCTGAACGCCTGGATCCTCCCCAGCAACACCGCCCAGTTCGACCTCGTGCCCCCCACGAGCGCTCGACAACTGACCGCAACCGCTCACGCCTCTCCCGACAAAAGCGTCCCCGTCATCGACGAGTTCGTCCGGAACATCCTCATGGCCGGCGAAGACAAAGACGCTCAGGACAAAGTCATCAGCCGACTTACACCACAGCCGCTTGCCCTCTTCACTACGCCGGTCAACGTTGAAGCCTTCAATGAGCTCGACGTTCCCAAGTCCGTCGTCTACTGCCGCGACGACACGTCCCTCCCTCCGGGAACGTTCCTGCGCATGGCCGAGGGGCTTGGGCGCTTCGATCTCGTCGAGATCGAAGGCGGTCACGAAGCACTCGTCACCCACCCCGCTCGCGTCGCAGATGCACTCGTGCGTGCCGCCGTGCGCTGAGGTTTTGTGAGACAAACAGATCGATGCTCAATGTTTGAGTTCAAAGTGGTTCAGGTCGGAGGTCGCACGACATGTTCCAAATAAAAATCGACAAGGTGTCTGCCATCATCGAGTTCCACCTCGAAGGTATCTTCCAGATGGACGAGATGACGCAGTTCGTGGATCAGCTCAAAGCGGCCACACTGTCGCTCAAGGGCAACCAGATCAAAATCAAAGCCGACCTGCGTCGCTTCAAACCATCATCGCCCGCGGTGGCGGACATGATCCGCCAAGTGCAAGAGTTCGGACTCAGCAATGGAGTCATCCGCGTCGCCGAAATGGTCGAAAGCGAAGTGCTCGCTCTCCAGCTCAACCGCGTCGCGCGTGAAAGCGGAACGCACAAGATCCTGCATCGATTTGCCGACGAACAAGAAGCACGCGAATGGCTCGTCCTCGGCGAAGTCGCCCGCAAGAGCCAGCGCTTCTAAGCTCGCTCGCCCTCCGTTTCACTCACCCATCACGACTTCGGCGGCAGCAACCTCGAACCCATGCTCGGGCCTTGTGTCACCGGCTTGTGGAGCACGATGCGACGCCCCGCCGCGCGACCTTCCGCATGAGCCTCCGAACGAGTGCTCCCTGTGTACCTGACGTTCCGAATGCGTGGATGCCGCACCCGATAGAACCTCCCTAGATCCGCATCGCGTACCCACACGAGCCCTTCGCTCCGGTTCGTCTCGCGTTGCGTCGACAGCTTGTCGTCGAACCCCGCCATCACGCCCGCCATGAACGTGCGCCGATCACGATCACTACGCTGCCCCGTCGCGCGCTTGTGCGCAGTCCAAAGATCTCGCGCCGTCCGCATCAAAAATGCATGCACGTACGACGCCATCTCGAGGTTCGCGTGAGAGCCGCAAATCTCGAGCACATGACCTCGTTTCCCCTCGAGCGGCCTGAACGCCGGTACCCAAATCACCTCGACGAAAAAATGCTTCGAGAGAATTGACGCAAGCCGTCGTTCCGCTTCGCTCACCCGACCCGTCGGCGTACCGAGGTGCCGAAAGCCGTAACCTTGTCGCTGGCCGTGTGCGACGTGATCGATGTTGTACTTCAGCATCAAACGCTGCGCGGCATTCATCGCCGCTTGCGCTTCGTTCATGTTCGAACTTTCTGCGAGCGCTAGGAGCTTGGAGATGCGTTCGAGCACACGCGCACTTTCATCGTCGCTTTCGACGGATGGAACATCCGGCAACCCCGCAGCCGCAGCATCGATCCCGAGCTTCTGACACACGCCGCGAAATGCCGGGCCGTGTGCGCTTTGATCGATCACGCCCAGCACTTCGTGCACGTACTGATGCGCCATCTCGTGCTTCAGCACTTCCACCACGATCCCCCACGATCGTTCGAGCACCAAGCGTCGGCTCACTTCGATCGATCGCGTCTCGCGATGCCACCTTCCCAAGTACCGCTCCGCATCCCCGAGCTCGATCGTCGCTCCCTTCAAGCCTCGGTGAAAATACGTCGCGTTGATGTCTTGGTAAACCGAACGCAGCTCGCGCAAGAGGGCCGTTTCGAGCTCCATCGTGAGGCGCTCATGCGGATTCGGTTCATGAGATTCGTGCGTCGCGTTCATTCGTCCTGGCCGAGTGTAGAACGAAAGGCCATAAGGGCTCGTCGTAGGCGCGGTGAGCGAGACGACGACTGTGCGTCGATGTTCGCGTTGCCATCATCGGCATGTCACCGATTCGTCGACTGCCCGCAACATAAGCTAGGATTCCAACGCTGGCGTGTCTGCGACAAACTACCCTCTCGATACCGGCGCAACGAGCGCCAAGGCGACTGCCCCCGCGAGCTCCCGAGCGAAGGTGCAGCGCCTTCGTCATTTTTCGCGTCTGCGGAAAAGTTTTTCCTGGGCCGTGCTGCTCGCACCACCGGTGCTCGTTCTGGCCGTGGACGTGGCCATTCGCGGCAGCAGGCTGATCGACCTGCGCGGCAAGTACATCGGCAGCTACCTCGGAGCGCTCGTCGAAAGCACCTTGCTTTGGGGGCTGCTTTTGTTCGCGTCGGCCGCACGTCGTGGACTGCTTCGCTGGATCGCTGCCGTGCTCTTCGTGGCGCTCGCGACGATCACCGTCGGCTGCCAAATCTACTTTCAGCGCGTTTATTCGACCTACGTGAACCTCGACGCGCTGCTCTTCGCAACGACGTTCTCGGAAAGCCTCTTCGGTCACTTGCGCGCCGACGGCTTGAACCTACTCACCGCCGTCGGCCCGCCCCTCGTCTGCGCCATCGCGCTCGTCTGGATCGCGCGTCTCGTCGTGCGTCCCAAGCGGACGGCCAAGAGCCGTTTCGCGCAATTCCTCGCGCCCTTCGCCATCCTCGCCGGGCTCACGATCCCTTGTTCGTACCGAACGGTGCAAGCATCGACACCCGACGTGATCTACCTGCACGCGATGGGTGGCGTCGTGAAACAAATCACGGGCATCACGCCTCCCGCGCACGTTCGTCCGGGCCTACGTACGCCGCCCGCGCTTGCGGCGGTCGTGCCCCAATCGAGTGGTGCGAAGGTTGATCGACCGAACGTGCTTTTCATCATCACGGAGAGCGTTCGCGCGGATGCGCATTGCAGCGCGCCCGTAGCGGATTGTGCGATTTCACCTGCGACGAACGCGGCGGTTCCCCATCGCATGCCGCTGCTTCAGATGCGCTCGAATGCCTCGACGACCGCGATCTCGCTCGCCGTGCTCTGGTCGGGTTTGCCTCCGACCGCGTCACGTCACGACCTGCACGCGTCGCCGCTGCTCTTCGACTACGCGCATGCCGCTGGTTACGACACGGCGTACTGGACGAGCCATCACATGATGTTCGCCAACTCGAGGCTCTACGTGCAGGACTTGCCGACGTCGCATCAGACGGGAGCGACGGATCTCGATCCGCTCGCAGACATGGACCTCGGCGCGCGTGACGATCTGCTCACGGAGCGGATCCGGCAGGACTTTGCGTCGATGCGCGAGCCGTTTTTCGCCGTCGCGCATTACGGCAACACGCACATTCCGTACCTCGTCGACAAGGCCGACGCGCCCTTTCAACCCGCAGCGGACAGCAAAGCGCCCGAGGACAACGAGGCGTACCGCAACTACTTCCTGAATGCGGTCCACCTACAGGACAAGACGATCGGCGACATGATCCGGTTCGTCCGATCTCAATCCTTTGGAGCACGAACGATCATCATTTTCACGTCCGACCACGGCGAGGCGTTTCGTGAACACGGCCAACTCGGACACACGAGCTCGATCCTCGAAGAAGAAATCCACGTCCCTGGATGGATCGATGCGCCCGAAGGAACGCTGACGGACAGCGAACGAAAAGCACTCGAGTCGCATCGTTCGTCGCTCGTGTTCCACGTCGATATCGCCCCGACGATCCTCGACATGCTGGGCCTCGAGGACGAACCGAGCTTTGCCGACCATTACGCGCCGATGGTGGGACGAAGTTTGCTGCGACCGATCGAGCGAACGGAGCCGATTGCGCTGACGAACTGCGCTGGGGTGTGGGGCTGCGCGTTTCGCAATTGGGGCATGATGAGTGGCAGTCGAAAATTGGAGGCGCGCGAGTGGGACACGGCGTGGCACTGCTATGACGTGCTCGATGATCCGCGTGAACAAAACGATCTCGGCCCGAGGGCGTGTGGCGATCTCGCCTCGCGCGCCGAAGCGCTGCATGGTGGACTTCCAGGTTTCGCTCGATGAGTGATGATGTCGAGGCGACGGACGACGCTGCACGTGTCGTCGTGGGAACGTCGAACGCTCGGCGAAATGCGTTGCGGCGTCGTCGAAGGCTCGTTGGGTTCGTCGTGCTGCTGGGCCCCTTCTTGTGGGTGCTTGCGACGGACTTCTTTCGGCGCAGCGGGCACATCCTGCGCTTCGATCGCTTGCACGCGTACGGCTACGCGGCGGGGCTCGGCGAGAGCCTGCTCTTTTGGATGATTCTGCTTTATGCCGCCTCGCGACGACGCGGCTTCGCCAGCGATGTCGCGGGCGTGCTGTTCGTCGCGCTCTTCACGTTGAGCGTGGGCGTTCAAGGCGCGTTTCACCGCATGTGGAACACGTACTTGTCGCTCGATGCGCAGATTTATTCGAGGTTCGTGCTGGAAGCGATGTTCGGCGCGGTGCCTCTCGGGCAGCCGTATGTCCTTGCCGAGATTGCGCTCGCGTTTGTCGTGGCCGTGACGCTGCTTCTCTTGGCGCGCGCGTTCGTGAGGCCTCGCCGAATTCCGCGACGCATCGTGCCGGTGTTTGTCGTGCCCGCACTAGCTGCCGTCGCGATGGTGCCCGTGAGCTACCGCGTGTGGCAGTCGACGCCGCCGGACATGATTTACTTTCACGGCATCGCGGGCATGATCAAAGAGAATGCGAACTTCACGAATGCCGCGCCGGATTTGCGTGTTCGCCGACGAACTCCAGAACCCGTCCCGCCATTGACGGCCAAGCCTGCGCGACGCCGTAATGTTCTTTTGATCCTTCAAGAGAGTCAGCGCGCGGATGTCACGTGTGTCGCGTACGATCCCGATTGCGCGGAGGCGACGCCGTTCTCCAACAAGGCAGTGCCGAATCGAATGCCGCTTTTGGAAATGCATTCGCTCGATTCGACGACGGCCGTTTCGCTGTCGAATATTCTGTCGGGCCTGTTGCCCACCGAGCCGCGAGAGTTATTGCACAATGCGCCGCTCATGTGGGAATACGCCAAAGCAGCGGGATGGGACACGGCGTATTGGACGAGCCAGAATCTGATGTTCGGCAATTCGCGGCTCTACATGCAGGACATTCCGGCGCGGCATTTCGCCATCGGCACGCACCTCGATTCGATGGCGGATCTCGATGCGGGTGCATACGACCGGCTCGTGACGGATCGAGTCATCCGTGATTGGGACAAACTCGAAGAGCCATTTTTCGCGGTCGTTCATTATTCGAATGTTCACTTCCCGCACGTCTACGATCCGGAGCATGCGCCGTTTCAGCCGGCGAGCTTCGATCTGAAGCCCAACAACAACGCGCAGTGGCTGAATTACTACAAAGATGTCGTGTACTTGTCCGACATGGCGGTGGGCCGATTGCTCGAACACGTGCGAGCGACGGAGACGGGCCAGCGCACGGTCATCGTGTACACGTCGGATCACGGTGAGGGATTTCGTGATCATGGGCAGCTTGGGCACACGACTTCGCTGTACGAGGAAGAGATTCGAGTGCCCACATGGATCGACGCGCCGAAAGACACGCTTTCTCCAGAAGAAGAAGCGAACATTCGCAGTGCGGAGAACGAATATGTTTACCACATCGATCTCGGGACGACGCTGCTCGATTTGATGGGCGTTTGGGACGACCCTGCAATGGTACCGTTTCGTCGCCGGATGGTGGGTCACCCGCTCACGCGCCCCGAACGCACGCTTCAGGCCGTGCCTCTTGCGAATTGCACGGGCGTTTGGGATGGCCAGTTTCGCAATTGGGGCATGATGCAGGGGCCGCTGAAGGTGGTCGCGCGTGAATGGGACGGCGAGTTTCACTGTTTCGATTTGCGTTACGATCCAGAGGAAACGAACGACCTCGGGGAACCGGCGTGTGGGGCGCTGCCGCTCCTTGCGCGTTCGCTTTTTCACGTGATGCCCAACGTAAAGCCGCCGCAGAATCCGAAGTTCAACTGGGGTGATTGAGAAAGAAGGTGGCTGGTGAGCGACAAACTCGAATTGCCAGCGCTTGCAACGGCACATTCGCATGCATTCCAGCGGGCCATGCGCGGTGATGCCCAGCGCGGCTCCGGCGCGACGAACGACGACTTTTGGTCGTGGCGCACGGCCATGTACACGCTCGCCGATTCGCTCGACCCGCAATCCATTTACGACATCTCGCGCGTTGCCTATCGCGAGCTGTACCGAGCGGGCGTACGCACCGTCGGCGAGTTTCACTATGTGCATCATCAGCCCGGAGGCAATCCCTACGACGATCGCACGGTGATGGCGGATCAGGTGATTCGCGCGGCGCGGGCGGAAAAGCTGCGCATAGGTCTGTTTCGCGTCGTGTATGCGCGTGCGGGCGCAGGGCGCAGCCCAGAAGGCGCGCAGCGGAGGTTTTGCGATCCAAACCTCGACGATGCGCTCGCGGACATCGAGACGCTGGCGACGACGTGGGCATCGGATTCGAGCGTGCGTATTGGCGTCGCGGCGCATAGCGTGCGAGCCGTACCGCCTTCGTACTGGCGCCCAATCGCCGAGTTTGCGGCTGCGAGGGGGATGGTCTTTCATGCGCACGTAGCCGAGCAGCCGGCGGAAATTCAGGCATGTCTCGGCGAAACGGGACGGCGTCCCGTCGAGCTTCTAGCGGACCATGGAGCGCTTGGTCCAAAGTTTGTCGCGGTACATGCAACGCACCTCGAGCTGCATGAAGCGTCCCTTTTGGGTCAGGCGAATGCGATGGCGTGCTTGTGTCCAACGACCGAACGCGACTTGGGGGATGGTTTGCCCAATGTCACGGCGCTTCGAGACGCAGGGGTGCGCCTTTGTGCAGGTGTCGACAGCCATGTGATGACCGACCCGCTCGAGGACCTGCGTGCGATCGATCTGGGCGAGCGTTTGCGCACGGGCAAGCGCCTCGTGGTTCGAGCGGACAAACGCACGCCTGCCGAGGAGCTACTGCACATGGGTACCGTGCTCGGGGCCGAGGCATGTGGTTTTTCCGATCCGGGCGGGTTCGTCGAAGTCGATCTCGATGCCCCCGAGCTTGCTCTGGTGCGCAAGGACCAATTGCTCGACGCAATCATTTACAGCGGGAGCACTAGAATATTCCGTCAGCATTGATGGATATCGGTGCACGAATACGACTCGTGCGGTAGCGTGATTACATTTTAATCATTTTTCGCTTGAATTGCAGAAGCATGGCGAATACTCTGCGGTGGTCACTTTTCCTACAGGAAATCAAAAGGAGAGCCGCATGCGCAAGCTTCAGCATTGGGTAGTTCTCGGGGGCCTTTTTGCCGCAGCGTCGGCATTGGGCGTTGGCTGCAGCGTCGATTCGACGGAGGTCGGCGAGGGCCTGGACGTGGGCGCCGAACCCGAGGCTGCGGCGCCGGTCGTGCGCACCTGCGGCACCAAGGACCTGACGGACGACGAGTTTGCAAAGGTCGAAGCCGAATTCGAGGCGCTCGCTCCTTGGAAAGACAATTTCAACGCCGGTGGAGGTGCCGTCATCAACACGTACTTCCACGTCATCAACAAGGGCACGGGCGTCTCCAATGGCGACATCACGACGCAGATGATCAACGATCAGATGAACGTGCTCAATGCGGCTTATGCGGGCACGGGATTCTCGTTCAACCTCGTGTCGGTCGATCGCACGACGAATGCGACGTGGTACACGGCTGCCTATGGATCGAGCGCCGAATCGCAAATCAAGAATGCATTGCGTCAGGGCAGCGCGGATGATTTGAACATCTACACGTGGAATCCTGGCGGCGGATTGCTCGGTTGGGCAACGTTCCCGAATAGCTACAATTCGCAGCCCAAGATGGACGGCGTCGTTCTCTTGTATTCGTCGCTGCCCGGTGGTTCGGCCGCTCCTTACAACGAGGGTGACACCGGCACGCACGAAGTTGGCCACTGGATGGGCCTGTATCACACGTTCCAGGGAGGTTGTTCCAAGAGCGGCGATGGCGTGAGCGACACGCCCGCGGAAAAGTCGGCCGCTTACGGGTGTCCCACGGGTCGCAATTCGTGCACGGGAAGCAAGTGGCCCGGCAGCGACCCGATCACCAACTTCATGGACTACACGGACGATTACTGCATGTTCCAGTTCACGGCGGGTCAAACCAGCCGCATGCAGTCGTGGTGGAGCACGTATCGCTCCGGCAAGTGACGTTTGCCCCGGAGACCGGCGTAAAACCCGGTCTCCTCCCTCCCCCCGCGGCGCATCCGCTTGCGCCGACAACAACGTAATCGTGTAGCTTCATACGCTCGAGCACACCCAAGGCTTGGGTGGCCCACAGCGTGGTTCGCCATTTCAGCCTCAACGGAACCACCTGCGGACGTCTCGGCAGGAAAACGGCACTATTTTTGTTGTAAAATTGGCGGAATGAACGCCTAACTTTCGGGGGTTCATTCGAACAATGTCATACGACAGCGATACCGTTCCCGCCGAAAGCTCCTCGACGCACACCGGATCGCTCGACACGCCGCCAAACGTCGAAATTGTCGCGCGAGATCGGTACGCCATCGGCGACGAAATCGCACAAGGCGGCATTGGTCGCATTCTGCGTGCCAGCGACAAACGCCTCGAACGGCAGGTCGCCCTCAAAGAGCTGCTCGATCCGAGCCCCGAGCACGAGGCTCGCTTTCTCCGCGAAGCTTTGGTCACGGCCAAGCTTCAGCACCCGGCCATCGTTCCGGTCTACGACGTAGGACGATTTCCCGACGGCGAAATTTTTTATGCAATGAAGCTCGTGTCCGGCCGATCGCTCGGCGAGGTCGTCGACGAAGCCCGCACGCTCGACAAACGTCTGGCGCTTTTGCCGCACGTCATTGCGGTGGCCGAAGCCATTGCGTACGCGCACAGCGAGCATATCGTGCACCGCGACCTAAAGCCGGCCAATGTGCTGATTGGTCCGTTTGGCGAAACCGTGGTCATTGATTGGGGCATTGCCAAGGATTTGCGTGAAATCGAGGCGGTCAAAGCCGCAACGACGTCGCCGGTACATTCCGACAAGGCCCCTGACAGCACGAGCTCGCTGACCATGGCGGGCGCCGTATTGGGCACGCCCGGGTACATGCCGCCCGAGCAAGCGGCGGGTGATCCCGTGGACGAGCGTGCCGACGTGTATGCGCTCGGGGCCATTCTTTATCATGTGCTCGCCGGCGTGGCCCCGTACGAGGGGAAAAACGCCATGGAGGTGCTGGCCAAGGTCCTGACCGAGCCGCCTTTGCCGCTTTCTGCGCGTGAGCGTGGCGTGCCGCGTGATTTGCTCGCAATCGTCAGCAAAGCGATGGCGCGGGATCCTGCCGAGCGATATCCGACGGCAAATGAATTCGCGCACGACTTGCGCCGTTTTCAAACGGGGCAGATCGTCGGAGCGTACAATTATTCTCGCCGCGAACGTGCATTCAAGTTCGTTCAGCGACACCGCGGCGTCGTCGCCGCTGCCCTCTTTGGCCTCGCCATTACGAGCGTGGTGGGTTTCACGAGTTTGTCACGTGTGCTCGCAGCGCGCCGGGTCGCCGAAGTGGAACGGGACCGGGCGAACGAAGAACGAGCGCGTGCGCAGCAAAAGCAATCGGAGGCCGAAGCTGCGCAATGGGAGACGATGCAACAATCGGACGAGCTCATGCTCATCCAGGCGCGCGCCGCCGCTCGGCACGACCCCAACGAAGCGATTGCATGGCTGTCGACTCTTTGTGGAGCATTCAATCGCTGGGGCGAAGCGCGGCTCATTGCCGCCGATGCCCAGGCATATGGCATTGCGAAGGTTTTACGCGGTCATACCGGGCCACTCAATACGGCCGAATATTCTCCCGACGGGAGCATGATTGCGACGTGCAGTGACGATCGTACGGTTCGCACCTGGAGCGCAGAAACCGGCGAGCTTTTGCGCACGTTCTCGGGGCATACGGACGAGGTGTGGCGTACCGTTTTCACACGTGATGGCAAGCGGCTCATGTCGGGAAGCAAGGACGGCACCGTCCGCATTTGGGATATCGATACTGGTAAAACCGTACACGTCGTGCGGACCACCGGCCAGGCGCTTTATTGGAACCAATATCTCGGCGACGAGAATCACATCGCGCTATTGAGCTGTGCAAGCAAACGCATAGAGATACACGATCTGACCACAGGCAGCGTCGATCGATTGCCTGGCGAAGTGGATTGTCCCGGCATGTTCACCGTATCGGCCGATTACAAATACGTCGCATATACGGCCGACGGCACCCTTCGCGTGATGAACCTCGAAACCCGTCAGCATCGCGATTTCCAAAATGAGCGTGGACGCTGCAGCTTTGCATTCATAAGTCCGGATAGTAAATATGTGGCATGTGCCGGAACGGGACTGTACACGTCGCTTTGGGATATCAATGGAAAGCAACTCGAATACCATCCGCCCGATATCCGGCCCGACTACGGCACCGCTGCTTTCTCGAAAGACAGCAAATACTTCGCATTCGGCGTGGGCCATGCCCTGCATGTCCGCAACCTCGAACGAGAATCCACACGCGTATTCCACGATCATCGCGGGACAATCTTCACGCTTTGGCCCTCGGACGATGGCCAATGGATCGCGACCGCAAGCCACGATCGAACCGTCGTCGTCCGCAATCTCGAAACGGAAATCGCTCGAACGCATTACGGTTTTCTAGATTCGACCTATTTCGTAGCCTTTTCGCCCAATAGGCAAGAGGCGGTCGCCACGAGCTGGGACCATACCGCGCGAGTTTTTCCCATCGTCGCGTCGCGGGACCGCATCTTGTCGCGTGATTCCGCTCCTCTGGTTGTGGCACGTTTTGCCGCTCGAGGAGACGCAGTGATGTCGATCGCGCAAAATGGAAACTTGCGTATCGAGCCCATGGATCCAAAGCTTGGTAAAACCACGACGACGGTCCTCGACGGCGAGCGATTTACGATGTCGTTCGATGGCACAATGGTCGCTCATGCCGACAAAAATGGTACGATATTCGTTCGTTCGCTCGACGACTCGTCGAACGTTCGCGAATTTGCAGCGCACGACGGTCCCGTGGCGTGGCTTCGCTTTTCACCCAAGGGTGATCGGCTGGTGTCCGTCGGCGCAGACGATACCGTGCGGCTTTGGGATGTAGCGTCTGGGCAAGGTCAGCTCATTTTCACGGCCAAGCAAGGCGTAAAGTCATTCGCAATCTCGCCCGACGCATCGAACGTAGCGATTGGAGACAGGCAGGGCGGCCTTCAGGTGATCTCGGTGAACGGCGGCCCAGAACGTTCGCTCGTGGGCCACGTCGGCGACGTCAATGTCGTGTTGTTTCTGCCCGACGGAAAGCGCCTCGTTTCCGGCGGAAAAGACCATACCGTGCGCATTTGGGACCTTGCTACGGGGAAAGCTCGCACCATCGATGCAAGCGGGGTAGGCATCATCAACGTCATTGCATCGAGCGACGGGAAAACCTTGTATTCGCTTGGAAGCGAACCAGCGATCCGCAGGTGGGAAGTCGAAACGGGCAAAGCTTTACCCATTTTGCGCGGACACGATGCCATGGTGCTGAACATCGCGCTTTCACCTGACAACACGCGACTCTTGTCCGGCGACGTCGATGGCAGCCTACGTTTATGGGATCTCGCCTCCGGACAAAGCCGGTCGCTCGAGGGGCACAAGGGCGTGATCAGAGCGTTCGTTTTTTCCCCCAAAGGCGACAAACTCGTTTCCGCCGGCACGGACGGCACGGTGCGCATTTGGTACGACGATTTGCCCCACGATGGAGATGGATTGCGCGCGTGGATGTCACACGTGATCCCCTCACACATGAAGACGCCCATCATGGGGGGTCACTGATTCAATCGACGCTCTGCGCGGCCTCGCGTCAGGTGGCTCGTTTGCGCCTACGAAGTTGCTTTTCGAGCCAGTATATTGCAACCTGACAATACTCGCGAAACATGCCCTGCTTGTCGCGTTGTTCCCACTTTTTGAGCTCTTGCTCGAAAACCTCGGGAGGCCAGTGCCCCCCTCCAGGAACACATTTTTCGAGGCGGGTGCGCAGCGCATCCAGAATGGCTCGGCGACGCCTCTTCAGGTATTCGTTGTTCAAGTTGAGTGTTTCGTCGAGATCCGCGTGGATTGCGGGATCCATCGAGCCAATATGGCCGTCCGCTCCGTATTGAATGAGTCGTTCGCACCGCTGCGTCCGGTCGGCCGGATTGACCTTGATGGGCTTGTTTCCTTGGGCCGTATCGCAATGTTTGACGGCGTGACGCTCACGATCACCGCCAAGACACGCTCCCATTACATTGCCCCAATCCATCGTCCGGCCTTTACTCGAGCTTTGCGGATCCCAGTGCGCAATTTTCATATTGCGCAGATTGATTCGCTGCATGCAAAAACAACAGAGATTCCCCTGTTCACGCAGCAACGCGTTCCGAGCTTCGTCAAGCTCCTTGTAGTCCTTGTAAGCGCCGCTTTTTTGTGCGTGCCTCCGCCAGCTCAACGGAGCTTCTTCCTTCTCGATCGTTCGCATGGAATCAAGCCTCGTCATCCATGAATGACATGAGCGTTCGAATGCGAACCACCATATGATCGTCGTCGCCCACGATTGACGCGAGCTTTTCCAAAGCTGCTTTCGCGTCATCGAGTCGCTCTTCTTCGACGAGCTGAGAAGTCGTGCGGATCAGGTCGTCGATGTCTTTGGGGCGTTCGGGCACCCCCATTACCTCGCCAAGAATGGAATTGGCGTCCCGACCATATGTGTGTGGCCTCGTCTGCAGCAACTCGAAGTTCTCGAGAATGAAGATATTGCCTCTTTGCGATTGACCGAGCACTTGCGGCGAATGTGTCGTGACGATGAATTGCACGGCCGGAAAAGCTCGCTGTAAATCTCCTATCACACGTCGTTGCCATGCCGGGTGAAGGTGCTGATCCACTTCGTCGATGAGTACGATGCCAGGCGTCTTGCGAACAGCATCTACGCCTAGGTGTGGATTGAGGTTTGCCGCGCGATATGCCATATCAGCGACCATGCCCAACACATTTTTCTGACCATCGCTCAACTGATCAAACCCAAGCGCGAGTCCGGTTGACCTCGAACGCGCGGCAAGATCGTCGAGACGTGCATCGTAACGCACGAGGTCAAAGCCATCCAAGCACTCTGCAATTGCCTCTTTGCTTGCGGTGAGCACTGGCGGCGTGATTCCCTCTTGTAAAGCAAGCAGCTCGATACGGCGAAACCATGCGCGTGTACCTGAAAGATTCGTCAATGGGTTCAGGCAATCCCGATAAGCTGCAAAACGAGAGGTCTCGCCGATGCTCGTCGAGCGCTCTGGCTTGGAGCCGAACGAACGACGAGACCCGTAGTATGCGACCAACGGCAACGTCACGTCGAAGCCGCCTTGTACAAACCAGCTAATCAGATCGATATAATCAAATGGCGCAATGAATCGCCCAGAACCGACGCCAAGCCCGTCCCCAAATCGCTCAATCACAGCCCCCGGCTGAATGCGCTCCCCACATAGCCGCATCTCCACATCGACTCTCGTGGGCAGTTGTCGCTCGAATTGAGTGATTCCGCCTTTGTCCACTCGTGCCATGCGCACGTCTTCAGGCCGGGCCGCCGCAAAGGAATCCCCAAACTGCGGATGAAATGCATGCAACCCGTTGTGCAACCCCAGCGCGAGCGCATCTAGAATCGTTGTTTTTCCCGTTCCATTTTGGCCAATCAAGATATTGAAATCGGGCTGAAACGAGATGCGTAGATGACCGAACCCACGGAAATTCTCGAGCACCAAGCTGTGCACCAGACTGGCAGCGTCATCGTGCCGCGGCTCCCGGCGCCAAGACGTCACCGGCTCACAGCCAAAGCCGCTCGGCAAAGCCGATTTTCCTTGTCGCGCCAGCGCCCAGATTGATCGAGGTACGAGCCAAAGATCGAGATGAATTGCTGCGTGCTTGAGGAGCCGAGGAGTTGTTGCCCCCTCGTCCATCACTGCAACGAGATACCGATGCGCTAGAACGTCTTCCGTGTCTGCTGGTTTAGCAGGTGTTTCATGGATTTCGGCCGCGTCAGCGCACGCACGAAACAACCAGTCGATCAGAATGTCCGGTGGTACTGTCTTCGCATCCAATGTGCCACAGCTATACACGGACTACGCGTAGACGGCAACTTCTCGTCGATGGCCGGCCACGAACAACTGCTACGTGCGGCTCGACTCGGCCTTACGTTCGCGATGTGCATGTCCTGATTGACGTACTGGACAAGGAATCTGCGGAAATGGGAGCCATCATAGGACCGAGATCGAGATGATTCACATCCATGTCTCGACGACTGCCGTTACCAAGGTGCTATTCGGTCGTAGTGGCTTGCTCGGATGCATTCCGTCGACGCGTGGCACGAGCGGCCGCCTGAGCCTTCATTTTCGCCAGCGTATCCAAAAGCGGCGCGAGCAATGTTTTTCCCTCTTGAACTCGAACCGTGTCGGAACGCTTCGCTCGACTGGCTACATATCGTCGCAATCGCACGAAAAGCTCGACCCATTCGGCCTCCGCATCCCGCCCCGCATTCACGCTCGACTGCTTGTCCATATGCGCAGCCTCGACATCCTTGAATGCCGCATCACTTTCGTTTAGTGCTGTTTCCCACCGGTCCAGCCAAACCGTCGGCAATTCGATTGCTTGAATCGTCGCCGCATGCTCGTCTGAGCGGAGCGTCATGAGTGCCTTGCGGCAAATTCGATTTTCATCCGCAACGGGGTCATCGACATGCGCAAGACCATCCGGAAATGCCGCCTCGTGCAATGCCGCAGCCTCCGCAACATGAGGGCCCAACTTGCGCCCCGCCTCGATGCCGACGTAGCTCTCGATATGCCGATACCAAGTATCCACAGCAACATCCGCCGCGGCGAGACGTGCCAATCGTGCCGCACGCTTCGCGTCGGCAACCATGCTTGCCGTCACATGGGTCGCAAGTGCCCCCGTAATGTCCGTCAGCTCCGGGATGTACGCATCCAGCGCAGGCTCCGCTGGCCCCTGCACCGCACGAGCCTGCAAATTGGCGAGGACGCCCGCTGCGATCTCACGCTTCTCCACGCGAGAGATGTTGTTCAAATTGACAGCCATATCACCTCCAGACGGTGTTCTGAACGCAATCGTACATCATCCACCACACCCATCCAAGCATTATTCATCCCAGATTCGTATCGCAACGCGTTACAAAATGTATAGAAGGGCGAGGAGAACGTTCCTTGCTGCGTCAACGCCTGGCGTGGAGGGCAAGGTAAACGTTCCCTGTGGCTTTAGCGTATGTTGCGAAGGGCGAAGGAAACGTTTCCTCGGATGCACACGTATATCGCGAAGCACTCGGGGAACGTTCCTATGCGTCGACATCACGCACGGGAAGGCGGAAATAGCGGATTCCGAAGGCAATCGTCACAGGCGTGGGGCACGGTGGAAACGTTTCCGGCGCTCGACTGCAGATGCGCGAAAGCTGCGGGGAAGGTTTTCAATGGTTCGAGCGCGTGGCGTGAAGGATGTCGGACCTGGTGGCCACTGCAAAAACGCATGAGCTGATGCTCTCTATCCTATCGCTTCCTCGTCCTCGTCCGCCTCGTCCACTGCTTCGTCGGCCAGGTTCGAGGGGGGATCGACTTTCCAGCGCTCGCACGCCCATGCACTCATTTCGCCCCGCCGATGGAGAATCGCTTGCTCGTTCCAATCTTTATGCTGGGCGAGCACGCGTTCCATGACGAGATCGGCAGTCGCATAACAAGGTGGATCCATCTGACCATGCGTGCCCTTTTTATTGGGAAATGACTTGTTACGATAACTGCCATTGTTGATCGTCAAGCAAAGATTGCCGAGGTCGTGCATGTACGTCTTGCGCTGTTCTGCGGTGAACTTCGTTTGCCAATATGGGTCGCTCGGCGTTTGCGGCAAAATATGCTCGACCGAATCTTCCCGTTTGCGGTTTTGAACTTTCGCCCATTCGACGACCCGCACCTTGTTTTTATGCGCGAGATGCTCCTCGTATTCATACAGAAAATACTTGAGTGCCGACCATTTATTGTACCAATCGCCAATGCTGGCCATGTTGTCTTTGAATTCCTGGTCGGAGCAGTAAAGCAACGCGCCCCCGCGAATCGAGTCCGATACCTCCGACCGCCCCTTGGAGCTCGTGAACAGTTCGTGCGCAAGTGAGAACAGCCAGCTTTGACCCGCGTTTGCTCTTTTTTCGAGCAATCCGTAGACTCGGAAGGCGAATACCTCGGCGAGACGTACAATTTCGAGATAATCAACGGCTTCATTGGCTGTCGAGAAACGCGAACGGGCTGCCATGAGCAATGGGACGAAGGACGCCATGTTCCCAAGACGACGCAGCTTCTCGCTCGCAGATTGAATGTCCGCACATTCCTTGGGTTTCGTGCGATATGAGGTGAATGAATTCGATCGCGACGGCATCATGATATCGCAGAACGCAAGCGACCCGTCACGTAGCGTCGTCGCGTATCGAATGATGGCCGCGATGAGCGCCTTGTGATTCCCTTGGTACGCCCTGAGCCCCAGCTTATCCTTGACCGACTTGCTTTGATTCCACTCCTTCGCCCGGGGGTTGTATGCCATTAACCAATGGGCGCGCAGGAGCTGATCTTCGGCGTCGGAGAGGCCCGCGGACATGAGATTTTTGAAAATGGTGGCCCAGGCTTCATTGATCGTGTCTCGAAGATTTGGACTCGGAATGTCGAGCTTCGTCGTCAGGTACAGTAGATAATTTTTGACCTTTTCTAACTCTGCAAGCTGCTTTCCGCGATTGTTCATCGTCTCGAAAACGACTCCAACGTCCGCCGCATCGTCGACGACATAGAGAACGAGCCTCAACTGTTGTGTAATTTTGCTCCGAAGCTCGAGCAGCCAATCTCTAAAATGCACGCCAAGCGCGACGCGTTTTTCCGACAGATGCCGCTCGAATCGAGCTCGTGCGTCACGCAATCGCTCGTGAGAGTAAATGGCCGGCCCGTCGGGACTTGGATTGTCTGCAAGGACATTGCGAATAAAATATCCATGACAATCCGAATTCAAGACGAGCTTGTGCATCGGCTGCCCGTCAATCCCCGTTGTGTGGATGTATGTCCGCCGAATGCCTTCAGCGAGTTTTGTAAGACCTTGCGAATTCAATTCACGACGTATGACATCGAGGAGGACGACGATGGTCGTCATCCGCTGTTGACCATCGACGATATCGTGGCAACGATAACTCCGCCCCTCATCGTCGACGCGAGGTGGCTCGTTAAGGGCATGGAGCACGAGCGTGCCTGTATAGTGATGCTTGCCTACTCCAAGCAATTCGAGGTCTTCGAGGAACTCCGTCAGATGTTCCTCTTTCCAGGCATAACCGCGCTGATAATCCGGAACTCGTAGCAATCGTTCCGTAAATACCTGTTCAACAGACAGAACATGATTCATGACGCTCTCCTCCCATGGCATCGCTCGCAACATGGTTATCGTGGCGCGCGAACGAACGCCTTTTCAATCGACGCTCTCTTTGGGCCCTTCGTTGTACGACCGCGGTCGATACTTGGGATCCACCCCGCCGTGCTTTTCGCCGTTATCGAGCGTATCGATGCCGAGGTACGCAATCCACGTTCCCGGATGCTCGGCCGCAATCTCGCGAAGCTCGTCCGCGTGATCGAAAAGCTTCTTTTCGTCGTACAAACATTGCAGAGCCAGCGCAATCAAACCCGGCTCGTTCGGACCAAGGGCAAACCCACTCGCGTAGAGCGGCCACGCCTCGTCCGCTCGATGCATCCGGCAAAGCGTATCGCCCGTGTAAATGTGCGCCATGGGCCATTTGGGCGCAAGCTCCAGCGCTATGCGGCTTTCGTGAAGGCGCGTTTCCATATCCGCACGAGCGCCTTTCATGACGGAGTAATTGAGGTGCGCTTTGGCCGATTGCGGAACGGCATCTTTCGTCGCTTCCCAGAACGTCAGGTCGGATCGATAGTCCCGCGCATGCATGTACGCCTTGGTGCATTGAAACGCGAAAAAACCACCGAGTAGCGCCGGAACGAGCATCCCGAGCTTGCCTTTGTTTTTCAATGCTTCGTGAAGCGCAACGAATGCAAATGCCAACACCATCGACGTGCCAATGACAGGGAAATACCAAAATCGTTCGGCACGCACCGTCGGCAATACGACGGGAATGTTGGAATGAGGGAAATAGCTGACGACGAGCCATACGAGGCCCAAGGAAACGAGCGCCAAACCAGCTCGACCGAGCGGCCTTGGGCCGTGATGACCAGCGTCCGGATCGACGACCGCACGCCCTGATTCAGCGAACAAACCGAATGAGAGAGCGAGCAGCGGTACGGCAATGATCGCCCAGGAAAAACCTCGTATCGTCAAAAAGATCCCGCGCGGCCGCAGAAGGAATACCTCGATGGCGACGAGCAGCGGGGCCAATGCAAATAGAAACGACGCGACGACGGCCATACGCATTCTGGCTTTGCCAGCGGGTTTCCACCCGAGCAGCGCGGCGTCCGTCCGCGCTTTCGACTCGCGTCGCATTGCCGAAATCCACGCCCAAACCCCAACGAGAATGGGCCCTACCATGAAGAATGCACCGAGCACGCTTTCCACGAAAATGGGGTGCTCGGGGGCAGGCTCTTGCGGAAACGAATAGTCACCGCTCAACGTTTTGGGAAAAACGACTTGCCCCAAACCTCGCAAATAAACGCGCAGTGCACCCGCGACACGAAGCGGCGTCTCGACATTGGCAAGCGGATTGTTGAGCGGATCGCGAGGTAATGGAGCTTGGTGAAACCACAAGAGAAATGCCCTTGCAGCGCGCGTCAGAGCCGATGCCTGTTCCGGCAATGGTTCGAGCAATTCTTCCGGCGTTGGCGACAAGAACCATCGGCGTCGCAGCTCGACGTAAAGCACGAACGCCGCCACGGAGCCCACCGCGGCAGCGCACGTACGAAGCACGCGTTGCGGCCTTTCGGGGTGCAAAAGAGGCGCCGTGACGAGCGCTGCAAAGGGCACGAGCGGAACGCAAACGATGGCGCTCTCTTTGCTGAATAATCCAAACAAAAGAGCGAAAAATACGCCAATGGGCATGGCCCAACCTGGCAAGACGAGCGCATAGAGGGCGAAAAGCGCGCCCATGCCACCGAAAACATCGGCGATGCCAACGATGCCGCTCACGGCTTCCGTTAGGACGGCACTACAAACGAAAATGGCTCCGGCTAGGTAACTCGTGCCGCGCCGACGTGTCGCGTGAAAAACGAACATCGACAGCATTGCGCCATTGATGGCATGAAAAACGACATTGTAAAAATGGTGAAAAAACGGCTGTTTCGATATGATCCAAAGCGCTCGCCAAAGAAAGTTGGGCAAGGGTCGATAAGATCCGACGCTACGATCCGCAGGCAGGCCCCAAAAGTCGCGATGGATGGCATCGATGAACTTCAAGCCCCCCGTCGCATTGACGTAAGGGTTGGCAAGCAGCGCCTCCTGCTCGTCGAAAATGTAGTTTGTCGTGGGATATCGCGTGAACAGGATCATGCTGAGCACGATGAAGGGCGCGAGTACCCAGAAAAACCCTGGGTCGTATCCCATGACATAATCACGCGCCCATTCAGCTGCCCCGCGCAGACGACTCTTCACCGCCTGCAAAAAGGGCGTGCGAGCTTGTACAGGCGGCTGCGATGCGGCGGGAACTTCGCCGCTCGGCGGGGGCGGAGGCGTCTCGTGCTGCGTCACGCTACGGTTCGGGAATGGGCCAGATGTCACCCCAGAGCGAGCCTGCTCCGTCGATGGGAACGATGGCACCGGTGATGAAATCATTCATGTCGCTGGCGAGAAATACGACGACGCGAGCGACTTCTTCCACGGTGCCCCACCGCTTGAGTGGAATGGCCTTGCGAGCGGTTTCGAGCAATTCGTCGCCGTATTGGCTGGTGCCGGATGATTTGATGGTCCCCGGTGCAACGGCATTGACGCGAATGCCGTGTTGCGCCCACTCGACCGCGAGCGTGCGGGTGATGTTTTCGACGCCCGCGCGCGCAGCGCCCGTGTGCACCATTCCGGGAAAACCGCGAAAAACCTGAGCGGTGATGTTGACGATGCGCCCGCGCTTCTGAGGAATCATCGCCGCATTCGCAACTTCACGCGTCATGTAAAACGTGCCGTTCAAGTTGTTGCGAATGACCGCCTCGAACCCTTTCGGCGGTATGTGCTCGGCGGGGCTCGGAAACTGCCCACCCGCGTTGTTCACGAGGATATCGATGCGGCCGAATCGAGCACGCACGGCGCGCACGAAGGCTTCGATCTGAAGCACATCGCGAATGTCGCACGGCGCTCCGAAGAGACGCTCGTCGGACAAACCCGCGTCGCGAAGCGTCGTCAACGCGGCTTCGATTTTGTCCGCCTTGCGCCCGCAAATCGCAACGCTCGCGCCAAGCTGCCCGAGCTCACGCGCGACCTCGAGACCGATACCACTGCCACCTCCAGTGACGATGGCGACCTGCCCCTTGAAGAGATCGGGGGCGAAGAAGGAACGGGGGTTCACATGCGGCGTTTACAACGAAGGCGGGCTCCTGTCACGGGGGAAGCTCGCGCTACGCGGGGGGTGGCTTCTGCAAACGTTCGTGGCAAGGTGCGCCCGTGCCCTGGGTACGCGCATTGTTACGAGGTCAAAAGGTGTTTGCTCGAGCCGACGAAGCGGGAAGGCTCGTTGCAGACGGGGGCCGTGTCGAAGTTCGGTACAAACCGAACGACGGGCGGAAATACGGAGCTCGGGAGGACAACCTGAGCGTCATCGCGGGCGAGGTCTTGCCCGACGACGCATGTGGACCGGCCGAAACCGTTGAAAAAAAGGAAACGTCGGCGAAGACGACGAAGGCCGGAGGGGCTGCGTCGACGTCGGAAGAAAGAAAAGCAGCGGCGAAAGCAGCGCACGAAAACGCTCCACCACCACCCGCTGGGCAAGTGATCGCGTACGCCGATGGCGCTTGCACGGGCAATCCTGGCCCCGCAGGGCTCGGCGTCATGATCGTCGATGGGCCGAGGCGGATCGAGCTGAGCGAGTACCTTGGCGAAGGAACGAACAACATCGCCGAGCTCACGGCGATCTTGCGGGCCGTGGGTGAAGTTCCCGCCGAGACGCCGATGACTGTCTACACCGACAGTCAATACGCCATCGGCGTGCTCCAAAAAGGCTGGAAAGCAAAGGCAAATCAGGAGCTCGTGGCGAGCGTGAAACGAGCTCTCTCCGAACGCAAAAAGACGAAGCTCGTGTACGTTCCTGGGCATTCTGGTGTTTCGGGAAATGAACGCGCCGACGAGCTGGCCCGAGAAGCCATACGCTCGCGGCGCAAGACTCGCCGCGAGACGGGCGGTGAAGCGAGCGCGTAGGGAGAAGGGCAAGACATGGACGCACCGCGAAAAACAGGCCCCGTGGTTTTGTGCTTGCTCGATGGAGTAGGTGATCGGGACGAGGCGGAAGGCAACGCGGTTCGTCTCGCGAAAACGCCGCACCTCGATGGTCTCGCGCAACGGTTTGCTCGGACGAACCTTTCCGCAAGCGGCGAAGCCGTGGGGTTTGCAGCGGACAAACCGGGCACGGGGGCGCTCGGGTGCGAAGCGATTGGTACGGGTCGAGTGCCTCGTCCGGCTTCAGCGGAGATCGATCGGGTCATCGCGAGCAAGAAGTTCGGCGAGAACAAGATCATCGAACGGGCGATGTGGATCGCGGCCGATCGGAAGTGTCGCCTGCACTTGTTCATGCCGCTCTCGGATGCGAGCGCTCATGCGTCGATGAGCCACCTGCACACGCTCTTGCGTGTGTGCGAGGCGAACGATGCGCGCGTGTGTGTGCACGTGTTTCTGGAAGAGCGGCCGAGTGCTCCGAAGAGCGCGACGCGGCTGCTCGATTCGCTGCTGTTTTCACTCGAGGAACGCGGCACGATCGGCACCATCTCGGGAGCATCGTTCGCGATGGATCGCAGCGGTGATTGGGAAGCGACGAAGCGCGTCTACGAGGCGATCGTGCGCGGGTCCGTGGACACGAAAGAGACAGTGCACGATGCGCTGCGCGCGGCGTACGACAAGAAGCGCACCGATGGGACGATCGAGCCGGTACGCATCGGGGACTACGAGGGCATGAAGGGCGACTACATGGCGGACTTCACTGCCGACAAACTGGTCTGGCAGTGGATCGGCGAAGAAGCGGGCATGTTCCTGTTTCACCGGCCAGACCGCGCGCGTCAGCTCGCGTCGATGTTCGTCCGTCAGAACATCCCGGAGGACGTCGTCGAGTTCCTGACGGAGCGGGGCAAACCCGTACGAGCTTTCGACGAATTTGGACTGCTCTCGCTGACCGAAATCGACCCTGCACTCGAGCATGTGCTGGCGGCATTTCCGCGCCAGCCGATGAGCGGCACGCTCGGTGAAGCGACGAGCGGTGCGAGTTTGTCCGGGCTGCGTATCGCAACGGCCGATCGTGCGATGCACGTGTCGCGCTTCTTCGATGGAGGCGTGCGTTCGAACGACGCGGTGACGATCGTGGCAGAGGGTGAACAAGCTGCGGCAGCGGAGCGAGCGCTCCGTGAAGGGACGCATGCGTTTGTCGTGGTGAACTTTGGTGCGGCGGATCGTGCTGCGCGTCGAGGTGATCTTGGCGCAGCGATCGAGGCGATCGAAGCGATCGACGCGGCGATCGGGACGATTGCGAGCGCTGCGGAAGCGGCTGGTGGCGTGCTCTTCGTCGTCGGCACGCATGGGGCAGCGGAAGAGATGATCGACGCCGAGGGCAAACCTCGAGGTTTACACACGACAAACCCGACGCCGTTTTTCTATGCAAACCCATCCGACACAGGCGCGTCGCTCGTGTCCGGCGGACAGCTTGCAGACGTGGCTCCGACGGTGCTCGACGTGCTTGGAATTGCCAAACCCGAGGCCATGACGGGGCGGTCGCTACGCTCGGCGCGATAAGGGGAGCTCCTTGTGCCGGCGCACGTGGGACCTTATCGAATTCGGGAGCGATTGGCAGAAGGTAGCATTGCGTCGCTTCATCGTGCCGAACATGAGCGGCTGGGGCGCATCGTTCTTTTAAAAACATTGAAAACGAGCCTTGCAGAAGGCTCGCCGCTCGCAGCCACGCTTGGCCGTGAAGCGAAGATACTGAGCCGCTTGGCGCATGTTTCCATTCCGCGCCTGCTCGACGTGTCGTCCGATTCCGATCCGACATGGGTGGCGCTCGAATATGTCGATGGCCCGTCGCTCGCTGCCATTCTCCAGCAGTCCCGGAGGCTCGAAGTGCCGACTGCCGTCGCCATTGCGCTCGAAGTTGCGCATGGACTCGGTCATGCGCACGCGCGACGCATCGTGCATCGAAATGTGGAGCCGCGCGGAATCGTGATTTCGCCGGACGGACGCGTCGTTCTTTTGGATTTTGAAGCGGCCGAAGAATTGGGGGGTTCCGCGGAGCGTTTCGAGCGCACCGAAGTGATTCATGGGCATCGATACATGTCCCCCGAGCGGATCATGGGGGAGCCCGCGACGCCGCAATCGGATGTTTTTTCTTTGGGTGTCGTCCTGTATGAAATGCTTTGCGGACAGGGGCCATGGGATGATGGAAAACCGTCGCCCACCGAGCTTTCGCGCCGAATTCGCAGCGAGGAGCCGTCGCCATTTTCAGCTCACGGGGTAAAAATTCCCGAAGTGCTTTCGCACGCTGTTTTTCGTTGTCTTGCCAAACGCCCCGAGGAACGCTTCGACGACGGCGAAGCATTGGCGACGGCGCTCGACGAAGCACTCGATGCATTATCGAATTCACCATTGCCGGTTCTCGTGACGCGAGCGCTCGCGCAGGCAAATCTTGGGGAGATGCTGGTCGAGGACAAGGTCCGGCGGCATCGAAAAAAAGCGGCGTCCCGATTGGCACTACGCCCGTTGGCATGGCAGCTCGGAGGGCTCTTTTTGCTCGTCATCGTAGGAGCCGTGGCCATCGAGGTCGCTTCTGGCGGTGGGGAGATTTCACGTATTGCCGAAGAAAACATGCATGAATCGGAGCGGGGATTTTTACGCGTATTGGCGCGACCGTGGGCAGAAGTGGTCGTGGATGGCCGCACGGTGGACGTGACGCCAATGGCCAAGCCGATCGTCGTTTCTGCGGGGCGTCATTACGTGACGTTCAAGCATCCGAATGCGCCCGACGAAAAACGCGAAATTATGGTTGCACCAGGACAAACTGTGTTGGTGGATGTGACGATGCGTGTCGAGCGTCGCGCGCCCGCGGCAAACGTGGATGCAGGTGTGGACGCAGCCCCTTCCTCGCCGTGAATCCGGGCCAGAATTTGCACGCTCGCTTCGCGCGCGTGGGACGCGCGCCGCGCGAGGCTTGGTTAACGTTGGGGGGCCGAGGCTCGCCTCCCGGTGCTTTTGCTTCGCAAAAGCACGGCGAGGCTCGGCCCCCCAAACCCCCGATTTTGCTTTGTTCAAATTGAACGGCGCTTTACTTGCGACTGCGCAAGAGCGCCTCGAGCGCGAGCAGGGGTCGTTCGCGTTTGTCAATCAATTCTCCAGCGCAAGCGCCCGACCCGCGTTCGAGCGACCGACAAACGTCTGGCCGCATCGGGTAGATGCGACAAACGAAGCGGCCGCTCGATTCGATGGCCAATGCAGCGCAGTGTCCTTCGTGAATTTGCATGAAGCAGCGATTGCCGATGAAATGCGTGAAGGACTTCGCTTCGTCGTCCATGCGATCGTAATCGACGCCGAAGACGCGGATGTATTCGGGCAGAGTGGAGAAGCAGCACGTCCCGCAGAGCAGGCAATCGGTGGGGATGGGGACGCTACGCGGCATGGAGGGTCGAGGTTGGAATTACGGGCAGGGCGTCGGGCAGGCTCCGCCGCAATCGATGCCGCCCTCGTCGGCGTTTTGCACAGCATCGGTGCAGGTCGGGGGAATGCACACACCGGCTTTGCACACACCGCTTTGACAATCGTTCGGCGTGACGCATCCTTCGTTGTCGGCGCATTTGTTGCAATCGGCACCGCCGCAGTCGAAGCCGGTTTCGTTGCCGTTTTTGAAGGCATCGGAGCAGCTTGGTGCCGCGCACATGCCATTCGTGCACACGCTGCTCGCGCATTGCGTGAAATTCGTGCATTTTAGCCCGTCCGCGCACGGCAAGCAGCCGACAGCACCGCAATCGACGTCACTTTCGCCGGGATCTTGAATGGTATTGGTGCATTTCATGTTGACGCACGTATTCATTTGGCACACGAACGAGCCCGTGCAGCTTTGAACGCCGTCGAGGCACGTCACGCAGGCGCCGGTTCCGTCACAAATACCCTGAGCACCGGTGGGCTGCGTGCAGAGAGTTCCTTGCGCGACGGGTTCATGGGAAAGCACGCCATTGGTGCAGACGTCGGTGGTGCATTCTTTGGCGTCGTCGTAAACGTCGTCTGCCGCGACCTCGGCAATGTTGAACGAGCTGTCGCATTGCCGTTCGAGGCAATCGCCATAGAGCTGCGACGGCAATGGAGTACCGGGGGCTTGCAATCCTTTGCGGCCGCATTTGCCATCGGAGCATTCGGGTTCGCCGCAAAAGTCCGCCGTGCCGTGATTCGTGCAATCGGCGGCCGTCGTGCACTCTGGCGGCATGCCGCTGCTGGAGCTGGACCCGCCGCCGGCGCCGCCTCCGCCCGAACCACCGGCGCCACCGTCGCCGCTGCTGCTGCCGGAAGACGAACTGGTTGGCGGAGTCGTGACCTCAGGGGGATCACTGCATCCCACGAAATGCGCGGCAACGACACCGAAGCATGCAACAAAGAACCAAGCCCGTTCGATTTTCATGACAAGGATTCCTCCCGTACCGCGACAGGCGCGGTGAGTTGTTCACTCGCGTTCATTCGACCGTGGGTATCGCGCAGTTTTCGATGCAGCGCCCCACATTGACAATCATCGGAGAGTCAGGCGTTTTCACGTGAGATGACGGCGCTTCTGACGCAGGAGCGCACCGGCTCGATTACTGGCAAGGCGCACAGGAGCCACCACAATCGACATTCGTCTCGCTGCCGTTTTGCGTCAAATCAAAGCAGGTCGGCTCTTGACACGCTCCCTTGAAACACACGCCGCTTTCGCAATCGGTGGGGAACAGGCACTTGAAGAACGCGGGGCATTTCTTGGGGGGCATTTCCGAGGCACATGCGCCTCCACAATCGCGATCCGTTTCGTCGTTGTTGAGCTTGCCATCGGAACACGAGGGGGCCAGACACTTGCTCACCAACGTGTCGCAAACGCCCTCGCAATCGTCGGAGGTGTTGCACCCCTCGCCTTCACCGCAAGGCTGGCACTCGGGCCCACCGCAATCGGTACCGGTCTCTGGGCCAGGCAGGCCACCGCCCATGCCGCCCGCGCCGCCCATACCGCCCGCGCCGCCCATGCCGCCCATGCCGCCCGCGCCGCCCGCGCCGCCCGCGCCGCCCATGCCATTCAGCAGCCCGTCGCCGCAGCTTACCGGGACGCACCGGCCATTCTGGCACGTTTCAGTCATCCCGCATTCGGACTCCTGCGTGCATTCGACGCATTTGAAATTATTGCATGTACCTGCAGGATTGCCCCACGGAGTCTCACACGTGACGCCGTCATTGGCCATGGCCTTGTCGTAGTCTTTTCCGCAGGCGCTCGTGTAACACGGGTTTGCCCATACGTACTTGTCTTTCGTCTCGTCACCACTGACATCCGTGAAGTCACCGGCCCCATCGCACACTCGATCCAAGCAATCGCCATAGAGTTGCGAGGCCGACTTGGTGCCATTCGCAGCGAAATCCCATTTGCAAGTGCCCATTTCGCACGCGATCGCAGTCTTGCATGCATTGCCAATGCAATCCTCGACCATTTTGCAGTCACCGCCGCTGCTGCTCGACGAGGTCGTCATGCCGCCAGAACCGGTGCTCGAACCACCCATGCCACCCGTACCGCCGCCACCTGGGCCGGTCGGGTCGAGGGAGTACGTATCGAATTCGACACACGCCATGGGCGCGGCAACGGCGGCAGCAAGCGCAAGCGGAACGATCAAGAGCCAAGAAGTTCGCTTCATCGAAAGCTTCTCCCTACCCTGCTCGGCGCATCACAGCGCACGGAGGGCTTGTCCGGGCATGAACCGTTGAAACCGTATCCCAACGAAAGACACGACAGCCACGAGTGGCCGCCGTACTCTGAGCTTGCCCGGGCAGTTCGTCGGAACACGCGTGCGATGATGGTAGCGAACCCCGCGAGAAAACGCGAGTTTCTAGGGCACGCGCACGCGAGGATCGTCTCGCACCGGATGCGCCCAATCTGCCGACCCTCGCAAACAGAACGCTGACGCCGCCGCTGTCCGAAGCTACCATGGAGCCGATCTAGATGAGCTCGCTGAAAGTGGGTGATCGGGCACCCGAGATCTCCGCCCAGACAAACAATGGAACGCCGTTCGTCCTGTCCGAGCAAACCGGCCTGTGTACGGTCGTCTACTTCTTTCCCAAAGCCTTCACCCCTCACTGCACCAAAGAAACTCGAACGTTCACCGACAACTTCAACGAGCTGCTTCTTGCCGGCGCAAATCTGGTCGGCGTAAGCACCGACGAGTTCGATACGCAATGTCGCTTTGCGGGCGAGCTTCGCGTGCCCTTTCCGCTGATTGCGGACGCGGACAAACGCATCGCGAAAGCCTACGGCGTGCTCTGGCCCATCGTAGGTCTGGCACGGCGATACACGTTCGTGATCGGACCCGACATGACCATCGAGGCGATCTTTCACCACGAGCTCGACGTGCAGCAGCACCGCGACGACGTGCTTCTCTTCGTTCACGACAAGTTCGAGGCGCAGAGGCCGCCAGTCATTCCGCAGGCATGAACGCCATCACGGGTTTCGCCCGGCTTTTCGCTCGCGCTTTTCACGCTTCTCGATGACCGCCGCAGCTCGCTTGGCCATCACCCGCGCCGACGGCGGACGGCCTGGCAAAGGCGCTTGCTCGGCGTGATGCTCTTCGATGGTCCCCGGTTCGTATCCCAGCTCGAAAATCGCCACTTCGCGCTGGCCTCGCTCACCTAGCCGAAGCGGCATCACCGACGCGCCGATACCCGCGCCAACGTACACCGCTCCCGGGTGATCACCGCCGTTTTTCCGGCTCCCATACAAGCCGTGAACGTACCTGTGCCCCGCCAACTTCCCGAGCGCGAGCTCATGCAAACGCGCCAGCGTGATCTGACCAGCATGGGTGTGTCCGGACAATACGAGCGGCACCCCGTGAAACCACAGTCCATCCGCTTCTTCTGCGATGTGCGACATCGCTATCGAGGGAAGGTCCTTGCGTAGTCCCTTGAGTGCTTCGTCCCGACGCGCGTGACCCGTGTACGCATCATCCAAGCCGACGACCTGCAACATCTGATGGCGCAGACCGATGAGCGTGTGTCGATTGTCCAGCACCTCGGCACCACCACGACGCAGCGCCAGACGAACTTCATCCGCGCCCGACCAATAGTCGTGATTGCCGAGCACCGCCATGACGGGCACCTGAAAACGCGAAATGAGGTACTCGAGGCGATCGAGATATTCCTGGCTGTGACAAACGAAGTCACCCGTCAGCAGCACCAAGTCCGGCTTCTCTTCGTTCGTCAAATCGACGGCTGCGAGTTGAACGGCCCACGGCGTCACTCGGCCGACATGCAAGTCCGTCAAGTGTGCGATGCGCAAATGCGAGAGCTGCTCGGCGTACGCCACTGGCCCTGCAAAACGACGCACTTGTATACGACTCCGTGCACGAACGATGGCACCTGCGGAGGGACCATCGTCGTCACCTGGCATGCGCTCACGACTGCTCGTCTTTTTGACGAGGTCACTCGGGGGAGAACCTGTCGACACCGTCCAAAGTATAGAGCGCCGCTTTGCATGAGCTACTGCGGTTTGCTGGCCGAGCGCGCCTGTTCGCGCACCATCGAGCAACCTCGACTGCCAAGTTCGTGGCGCTCTCGGTAACGTCCCACATGTGACACCTTCGGCGTCGACGACCTGGCGACGTGTACTGTTTGCGATGTTCGCGCTCGTCGCAGCCACGATCCTGCTTTGGCCCGATGCCGCGAAGCCTCGCTCGGCGACGTGGGAAGAGCTCATGCTGCCACTCGTACCGGGCGGGCACATCACGCGTGGCTATTACCTGTCGTCACCACGCCGCGGTGAAGAGCGCGACGTGGTCTTCACGGCTCGTCGAGACGACGCGACACACGGGCCGCCCGGCCGCATCGAAGTGCACATCGTCGACAAGGGGCAGTGGCCGGGAATTCGCGAGACCACGAATTTCGGGGTGGCTTATGAAACGCCGAGATCCGCTGCATCGAACGAAGATCTCGAAGCCGTCACCGAAGCGATCGCAATTCATTTGAGAGCAAACGATCATGGTCTCGGCAGTGTCTCGTCCATCCCTCTCGAAGCCGAACCGTCTCCGCCGTGGATGACACGCGCGTTCGAGCGTGCAGCTGGATTGCGTGGAGCACTCATCGTGCTGCTCGTGGCGACGGCGCTAGGGTTTGTCGCATCGCTACCTCGTCATGGTGATGCTCTGGCTGCTGCCCTGCTTTTCTGTCTTGGCCTGGGCCTGCGTCTGCCGCACCTCGATCTACCGTTCACCCACGATCAAGACGTGCAGCGTTTCTTCACGGGACAACTCCCGCTCGGTGAAATCCTGACGGGCAAAGGGCTCGAAGACCGACATCCGCCCTTGTGGTTCGTCGTGCTTCATGTGGCTGGTTTCTTTGGACAAACCGAGACGATCGCTCGGCTTCCAGCGGCCATTTCAGGCGCGCTCATCGGACCGGCGATCATCTGGGGAGCACGTCTCGTTCGACGGCGCGCGGGCCCATCGAGCGCCTTGTGCGGGCTCATCGTCACCATCAGCCCCGAGCTCGTGAGGCGTTCGCGTGAAGTCAGCGAAATCCCCTTCTTCGCATTGCTCGTCATCGCAGCCGTTGCGCTCTCCGTGCGGCTGTCGAGCTCAGCGTCCATCCATGTGAAGCGATCACTCGCCCTCGTGATCGCCCTTCTTGCGTGGACGTATTACCTCGCGCCGCTCGTGATCCTCGGCATCGTCGTGACGCTCGCTGCGACGCGCACGTTGCGCAAGGACACCCTTGTTGCGCTAGGTCTGGGCGCCGTAGCGGGATCGCCCGCGCTGGTACTTGGTGCATGGACGATCCTTCGAGATCACGGTGCGCGCTCGGTTGCAGCGAGTTTTCCTGGACTCGCCTGGGGACAGCGCTCGCCCGTGGAAACCTTGTCGGAGCTCGTGACGCAAGCCTCCGCATCCGTTGGAGCTACAACCATTTGTGCTGCAACGTTCGTGGCGATCGCTGCGTGGCTCTTCCGGCGTGATGGAGCGTCTCTCGTTGCGTTTGGCGTGACGATCACGACGGCGCTCGGCATCGCACTCGCCTCACAATTCGCGCGCGTTCAGCCGTATTATCTCGTTGCGATCGTCCCTGCCTTGTCGCTTGCGCTGGCACTGGGCCCGTCCGCACGCGGCCGTGCAAAGCGTGCATGGGTCTTGGTTTGCGGGGCGATTCTCTTGGTCTTCGCGCGCGGGTCTCTGCCCGGGGCGGGCCTTGCGTATCTGCCGGACACCGATGCATTCATGCCGCGTTTCGCATCGTTTGCGCTCGAACGATCGGAGTCGCGGATCGTCGTCGTGGCGCACTACGATGCAACGCTCTTGGCGTACTACATCGAGCGAGCGGCGGGCGGACAGGCGATGTGGCCCGATGTCGAGCAATCGGGCGAGTTTGTTTTGCGAGCGTCACGACGACGCGTGCTCTCGCTAGCCCATTCGCATTCTCTCGACGAAACGTCTGGTGCCGATGCACGAGTAGCATTGCGTGCGGCACTTGATGAAGGACCTGCGCTCGTCATCGAACGCGATGCATTCGTCTTGGCAGAAGTGCATGACGAGCTCGCTCGTTGTGACGTTCTCCTCACCGCTCCATCAGCACGTCTGCTTCGTTGCGACGCTCGTTCGTTGCGTCGAGTCCCACAATGAAGTCGAGTTCGTCCGGTCCTGATTGATCCGAACTCGAAACAATGCGATCGGATTGAGACCGAGCGGCTTTCATGCTCACGGAGTGGCACTATGAACGCCAAGAAATGATCGGGTTTCTCGATCGTGGAGAGGACGGAACGACACCCAAGCGAACCTTTTGGAGGCTCTCGCGCGGTGGAGTGCTGTTGGTGGTCGCGTGCGTCGCAGCAACCGTGCTGCTGCGCATGGCGTTTCAGGACCTACTGCGGGAAACGTCGCCACTGGTAGCGTTTGTCCTTCCAGTGACGATCTGCGCGGCACTCGGCGGCTTTTGGGTCGGTGTGCTGGCAACGCTCTTCAGTACCGTAGTGGGTACGTACTTCTTCATCGAGCCGCAGTTTGACTCGACTATTTCTGACGACGTCGCTCGAATCGTCCTGTTCGTTTTGATCGGCCTCGTCATCAGTGGCGTCAGCGGAAGGATGCACAGCGAGATCGCACGCACGGTCGAGGCCGAGCGGCGGGTTGCTGCGCGAGAAGCGTTGCTGCGCGAAGCCAACGCTCGCATGGAGTTGACCCTCGATGCGGCGGGCGCCGGTACGTGGGACTGGGATGTCATCCGCGACAAACTGGTCTGGTCGAAGACGAACTACGCGCTCTACGGGCTGGATCCAGAGACGACGTCGATCACGAGTCTTCGCGATTGGCTCGACACGTTGTTGCAGGACGACCGAGCCGCGCAGGAAGCTCAAGTGCAGCAGCTCCTCCAGCCGAGTCGACAGGACCTCTACCGCACCGAGTTTCGGATTCTTCATCCACGAAAAGGTGAGCGTTGGATCCTGAGGCTGGGGCGGATCGATCGTGATGAACGGGGACGTCCAACGCGTCTGCACGGAATCAACATCGACATCACCGATCGCAAACGCGCGGAAGAAAGCGAGCGTGCAGCGAGATCGGAAGCGGAGCGGCTGAACCGCATGAAGGACGAGTTTGTCGCGACGATCTCCCACGAGTTGCGCACACCGCTGACGGCCATTCTTGGCTGGGTTCAGATCCTGAAGCGTCCGCAGCGTGACCCGGACAAACTCGATCGAGGCTTGACCATCATCGAACGAAACGCGCGCACGCTCACGCAGCTCGTTGCCGATCTTCTCGATGTGGGACGCATCGTCACCGGCAAACTACGACTTGAAACTTCGCCGATCGATCTTGGTGCTGTCACGTCGACCGCCGTCGAAACGGTTCGGCCGGTGGCTCAAGCGAAAGGGGTTCGGCTGAACACGCACATTTCACCGATCGACGAGCCGTTGGTCGGTGATCCCGCGCGTGTCGAGCAGATCGTGTGGAACCTCGTTTCGAACGCGATCAAGTTCACGCCACGCGACGGCACGGTCGAAGTGCGGGTGGAAGCGCGAGACGGGTGGGCGCACATCATCGTTCGCGATACCGGCGAAGGCATTTCGCCTGAGTTCTTGCCTCATCTTTTCACGCGCTTTCGACAGCAAGAAGGCACCGCGGCATCGCGCAAGCACGGAGGCCTGGGCTTGGGCCTGGCGATCGTCAAGCACTTGGCCGAGCTTCACGGCGGACGCGTGCGCGCCGAGAGTGCAGGACTGGGACGTGGGTCGACGTTCACGGTCGAGCTGCCGCTCGCATCGAAGCCAGAGCGAGTGCTTGGCGCAGGAGCAGAATCGTCGAAGGCGGCAGCGGAAGGCACGATGCTGGGAGGCGTGCGCGTTTTGCTGGTCGAGGACGAAAGCGACACGCGTGAATTCGTGCAGCGCGTCCTCGAGGAATCGTCGGCGGAGGTGGTGAGCGCGGCATCGGCGGCCGAGGCGCTTGCGGTCATCGACGAGGCGCGACCGGACGTGCTCGTCAGTGACGTCGGCATGCCGGGCATGGACGGTTATGCGCTCGTGCGTGAGCTGCGTTCGCGAGAAGCGTCGTGCAACGAGTTGCCGGTGCCCGCGGTGGCGCTGACGGCGTTCGCGCGCAGCGAGGATCGGGAGCGTGCGTTCGATGCTGGATTTACCGAGCATCTGACCAAACCGATCGATCCGGCGACGCTCGTGACGGCCGTAGCGCGCCTCAGCCGCAAGAGGAACGTCGCGGTTGCGGCGTCGCACGGTCGCTGACTGCGATTTCTCTGGCTTGCTTTTCTGCTACGGTCCCCCGCGCGATGGCTGAAGCTTCAACGTCAAGTCCAGCAGTATCTTCTTCGGGCACGAGCGCGCGTCGGCGCGTTTGGCGCACCATACTGCCGTTCGTCGTCGCGCTGGGGCTCGTCGGCTTCGTCCTGTCGCGGCTCGATTTGCATGCTTTTCTCGGGCATCTGAAGCGGGTTTCGTCGCCGTTCTTTTTCCCGGCAGTCATTCTTTTCGTGGTTGGCCTTTGCGCTGCCGACAGCTTGGCAACGGTGCTCATTTATCGAGCATCCGTGGCGAACATTCGATTTCGTGATTTTTTCATTTTGCGCGGCGCTTCGTATCTGCCGTCGATTTTGAATCACCACCTCGGTCAAGCATTCATTACGTTGGCTCTTTCGCGCATTCATGGCGCTCCGCTGGCGCGCGTCGCGGGGGCAACGCTGCTCGTTTATGCATCCTGGATGGGTTGCATTTTGGGGCTTGCATGTGTGGCCATTCTTCTCGTGGGAAAACCAATGGTGTGGCTTGCGCTGCCGCTCGGCGCAGGCATCGTGTATCTCGTCGTTCTCGCATTGCGCCCGGCGCCTCTCGTGCGAATACGCCTTTTGGCTCCGCTCTTCGAGGCTGGTGTCACGGGTCATCTCCGCGCGCTCGTGGCTCGATTGCCGCACCTTGCCGTGCTCTTTCTGGGCACGTGGCTCCCATTTTGGTTTTTCGACGTCCGCATTCCGGTCGAAGCGGCGTTCACGTATGTGCCGATTGTGATGGTGGCGGTCACGCTGCCGCTCACGCCGCAAGGTTTCGGCACGCGCGACGTGCTCGCAGCGACGTTTTTCGAGCAATACGCGCCGCATCCAACGTCGGCCGATCGATTGGCAGCGATTGCCGCATGCACGACGGCTTGGGGCATTGCCATTACGCTCGTCGATATCATCTTCGCGTTGGCATTGCTCCGCCTTTTGCCCATGCGCTTGACGGATGTGAACGCCGAAGCGCCCCCTGGAGAGCAATCAGGTTGAATCCGGGCCAGGATTTGCGCGCTCGCTTCGCGCGCGTGGGACGCGCGCTACGCGAGGCTCGGCCCCCCCATACCCCCCGATCTACCTTCTTCTAAACACGCAACGAGATTCAGCCTTTGGAACGGTCGTGCGGGCTGGTAATGCCACCCAAGAGCGCCGCGAAACGAGCAACTCCGGCGAGTGACGTCATTCGCGGCGTAAAACCCAATTCGGCCGCCGCTTTCGACGAATCATAGATGACGTCGCGCGTCAGAATTTTAACGACGAATGGAGTAAACGGTGGCGTCTTTTTGGATTTTGCGGCGGAATATCCCCATTCGAGCGTTTTTGCCAATGCCATCGCCGCTGAATACGGCAGCCGAATTCGCGGTGGCGGAAGCTCGGCCGCTCTCGCAATCGTCTCGAAAACCTCCCGTACACTCGGCGGTCGCTCGTCGACTTGGTCCATCACGTTGAACGCTTCGCCACCCAGATCTCGCCGCGCCGCTGCAGCAAGCACGACGTCGATCACGTGATCGACCCACACCAGGTTGAGCGGCGCTCGACCGCCATCGATCAAAAGAACCATACGACGCTTCAACATCGAGAGCGCTCGAGGCATGAAGTTTCGATCATAAGGTCCGTAAATGATCGGCGGGCGAATGGCGACCACGGACAAACCCAGCTCGCGCCCGCGCTCGAACGCAATTCGCTCGGCTAGGGCTTTCGTGTCTTCGTAAGGCATTCCAATGAGACGCGTTGGCCACGCCTCCGTCACTCGACCGCGATCCGGACGGCCATAAACCGCCGTCGACGAGAGGTACACGACATGCGCCACGCGAGCTTCGGCCGCGGCTTCGATGACGACACGCGTTCCGTCGACGTTCACCCGCTGCATCTCCGCAGGATCGACGCCGTCTCCAACGGCCGCTGCCGCATGCACGAGCACATCCGCTCCACGCGCAACTTCGGCGACGGCCCGTGCGTCACACACGTCCCCCGCAACGATGCGCACGCCGAGGCGCTCGAGACTCCTTGCGTCGAGCCGATTCGGATCACGCACGAGTCCGGTGATTTCGTCGCCACGTTCCCGCGCGATCTCGCAAAGGCGCCTGCCGACACTGCTGGTGATTCCCGTCGCCGCGATCTTCATCGAGGCCAGCGTGCCATAGGCTGCCCCCAACCTGCTACTCGGTTGGGCCGCTCAGTGCGTTCGAGGCGGTCGAGCAGGCGGCGGAAGCGGCAGAGACGAAGGCCGGTCTTCGGGATTCGGAAGCTGCGATATACGCTCGGCCGGCTGCGGCGGCACCGTCGACATTCGATCACGCCCCGCCGATTGCGCATTCGGACGCTCGGAAGGCATCGGAGGAAGCGACGAATGCCTTTCAGTACGCGCACCAGCCGTGGCAGACACTCGTTCGATTGCCTGCAACTGCGCCGTGGACATTCTGTCGCCGCGTGCATTCGTCGGGACCGACCGCTCGCCAGGAGGAATGGGCGTGGGACGACGCGACATCACACCTGCCGAACCACGCAAATAATCCAGCGCCTCGGATTCGTCCTGAAACACCTCGCCCACGAAACTCGCTTCGCGAAAGAGGCGCTTGACTTGCAACGCTCCAACGGCGGACCTGGCGATCACCGCGACAGCTCGATAACCGCGGACCATACGAGGAATCGTGCGTCGAATGGTGTCCTCGAATGGAGTGTCGTTGCGCAACGGCCCTTCGCGCCAATCGATGCAAAGGCCCTTGCGATCGCGTCCGAGGCGATCGAGAGCGACGATAATCGCGTCCATGTCGCGCTCCATCGTCGCGATATCGGGAAACTCGAGTCCGGTCCTTTGGACGCGGACGACGAAGCCCGCACCATCCGAGTGGACGATGAAATAAGGGGTCTGGTGCGAAATCATGCCGCGGGACGCAGCATGGCATGCGCAGGCGGCAAGGGCGACTTTCTGCAAACAAAACCGCGAGAAGCGGCAGTGCACTCAGGGGACGAGCCGTCTGTACGGATCCGTCACGAGAACCACGAACGACAATGTCGGATACTTGCTCGATTCGATTTCCTGGACAAACGACATCTCAGGGCGGCGTGACACATATGCACATGTCGCCAATGCACGTGCCGATTTTCATTTGAATGATGCAGCTTGCGGTGCACGCGAACGGGTCACACGTACCACCGCCACCCGAGCACGTGCCGCCCATACAGGTTTGTCCGGAAGGACAATCGGCGTTTTGACAACAAGCAGCCGAGCAGGTGCACACATTGCCGAGCTTTTGGTACCCCGAGTTGCAGCTCACGTCGCAAATGCCTTGCGCGGAGCAGGTCGGCACACCGTTCTGAACTTGCGGACACGGCGTGCACGTTTGCGAAGTGAAGCATCCCGTTTCGGGCGAGTTGGGGGCGCAGATGCCCGAACACAGGTGCTCGGAAGGTCCACACATGGGGCCGCCGGAACTGCTGCTCGATGAGCTGCTGCTCGATGCACTGCTGCTCGATGAGCTGCTGCTCGATGAGCTTGCACTCGACGAGCTACTCGACACTCCGCCGCTCGACGAACTGCTCGACACGCCAGCGCCACCCATGCCGCTGGACATGCCACCCTCTCCCCCTTCTCCGCCTTCACCACCTTCTCCACCAGCGCCATTGTTCTGGTTGAAGCCGGGGCCCGTCGGGGTTGCGCATGCGCCGACAAACCCAAGCACGAGTGCTGCAAAGCCAAGCCTCTTGGTGCTCACGCTACCCTCCATCACACGAACGTCACGAAGGGGATCTTCCCCCGTTTATGCGCGAAGGGAAAGGACTCGTTCGATCCTGGCACTGCTGGAACAAGAGACGCAACGCATCGTGCGTCACACCCGACCCAGACGAATCAAGGTGGTAGGCTCGACGCGAAATCCAACACGAAGGCGGGACATCATGACGGACATCGTACTACCGGGACTCGATGCGTACGTCGAAGCCCACACCCAACCTCGTCCCGAGATCTTCGACGAGTTGCGCACGGTGACGTACGGCTCGATGAAGTCTCCTCACATGCAGGTGGGGCGCGTCGAAGGGACGTTTCTCGAGATGCTCTGCGCGCTGATGGGAGCGCGCCGGGTTTTGGAGATCGGAACGTTCACGGGCTATTCGGCACTGTGCATGGCGCGAGCGCTGCCCGACGATGGAGAGCTCGTCACGCTCGACATCGATCCCGAAGCGACGCGTATTGCGCAATCGTTTTTCGATCGAGTTTCATATGGAAAGAAAATTCGCATCGTGCTTGGCGATGCCTTGACGTCGCTGCGAGCGCTCCCCACGACGGAGCCGTTCGATCTCGTGTTCTTGGACGCCGACAAAGAGCGGTACGTCGATTATTACGAGCTCGTACTACCCATGCTGCGGAAGGGCGGACTGCTCGTCGCGGACAACACGCTTTGGAGCGGCCGCGTGCTGGCTCCGGTTGCACCGTCGGATATCGCCATCACGCGTTTCAACGACGCGGTGACTGCCGATGCTCGCGTCCAGAATGTTTTGTTGTCCGTACGCGACGGCATGATGCTCGCGCGCAAGTTGTAGACTGCTGCAAAAATTGAAGAGGGACCGATGCTGCTCGTGGTCGATGTCGGCAATACGAACATTTCGTTCGGCGTTTTCGAGGGGACGGTGCTGCGCGAACATGTGCGATGCGAGAGCGCACGCAATCGTACGGCGGATGAATATGCGGTCCTCGTCAGGCAGATGCTCGCGCTCCGAGGGCTCGATCACGCGCGTATCGAGAACGCCATCATTGCGAGCGTGGTGCCCGCACTGACGGACACGACCGTCGAAGTCGTCAGGCGTGGGTTTGGCCGAGAACCTCTCGTGGTGGGTCCCGGCATCAAGACGGGCATGGCGATACTTTACGAGAACCCGCGCGAAGTAGGCGCTGACCGCATCGTGAACGCGGTCGCCGCGTATGAATGGGCCAAAGGCGGAGTCATCGTCGTCGACTTTGGCACGGCAACGACGTTCGACTGCGTCACGCCCAAGGGCGAGTACCTGGGAGGTGTCATCACGCCCGGCGTGCAAATCAGCGCCGATGCTCTGTTCTCGAGAGCAGCAAGGCTGTCGCGCGTGGAGATTGCGCTTCCACCCAAGGTTGTCGGAAGAAACCCCGTGCACAGCATGCAATCGGGCATCGTCTACGGCTACGCAGGGCTCGTAGATGGACTCTGCACGAGGCTCATCCGCGAGCTCGACTACCCCTGTCGCGTCATCGCCACCGGCGGGCTTGCGCGGCTCATTGCACCTCAAACGACCAGCATCGAAGAGACGGATGACGACCTGACGCTGACGGGACTTCGCTTGCTGTTCGAACGAAACAATTCGAACACCAAAGCTGCATCTCGTGGAGGCACCGACGTTTGATTCGACGTCCGATCGCCTTTGCAACGCTACTGCTCGTCGTCACTGTCGTCCTTGCGCTCGCCACAGGCACGGAATCGATATCGCTCGAACGCGCGTTTGGCGAAGATGGTCTCGATCGGACCATCCTGGTCGACGTGCGCCTTCCGCGTGTCGCGCTAGCCGCGTTGGCTGGTGCGGGTCTGAGCGCAGTTGGTGCTGCGTTTCAAGCGCTACTACGCAACCCGCTTGCCGAACCATACATCCTCGGTGTCTCGGGCGGAGCCGCGTTCGGCGCGACGACGGCCATCGCGCTGGGCCTTGGCACCGCAACGTTACTTGGTGCGGCCCTGCTTCCCGTCGCGTCGTTCGTCGGCGGGCTGGTTGCGACGTCGCTCGTCTATGGGATTGCGCGCAATGCCCGCGGAGGAACATCGAGCACATCGATTCTTTTGGCGGGCGTGATGGTCAACTCGATCGCCGCTTCGCTCATCACGTTTCAAAAAGCACTGGTGCCGCCATCGCGCGCACAACAGCTCCTGCGATGGCTCGTGGGCTTCGTGGATCTTCCACATCTGCCATCCCTGCTTGCGGGAACTGTCTACGTGGCTCTTGGATGTGCCGTGCTGCTCCACGACGCAGCACGGCTCAACGTGCTCTCGCTGGGTGACGAAACGGCCGGAACGCTCGGCGTCGATGTGCGGAGACTCGAGCGCCGAATCTTCTTCGCGTCGTCATTTGTCGTCGGAGCGATCGTCAGCATGACGGGACTCATCGGCTTCGTGGGGCTCGTGGTGCCACATGCGGTGCGCCGGCTGATTGGATACGACCAAAGGCGCGTGATGCCGGTGTCCATGCTGGGCGGAGCCGTCATGGTCGTGGGTTGTGATCTCGTCGCGCGCCTTGCGTTTCGTACGCTCGGCACGGAGCCCCCCGTGGGCGCGGTCACCGCACTCATTGGAGGACCAACGTTTTTGGTTCTGCTTCGTAGGAATGCAGGTTGAGCTCAGCCCATCATCGCTCGCCCGAGCGCGGGACGGCTCATACATCGACCAACCCACGCATTGATGTTCGTGAAGGCGCCAGTCTCGATTCCGACGCGCGCCAGGAAGGGGACGAGCGCAGCGAGGGAAACATCAACGAGCGAGAACGAATCGCCGAGCACGTAGGGTTTGTCAGCGAGCTCTTTGTCGAGGATGCCGAGCGCCGCTTGAATGTCACTCTTCGCCGTTTCGGCAGCCTTGGCGTTGCGTTCTTCTGCGGGAAAACGATCGGCGGTGTTGCGCAGATATCGCGTCACTGCCTCGCCCAGCGTGACGGTGCTCCATGCCATCCACTTGAACGCGACGGCTCGCGTAGGACTCGGCGTAGGAAAGAGGCCCTTGTCCACGCCAAACCGCTCGCCGAGGTACAGCAGGATCGCGAGCGATTCGAAGATGGGTTCGCCCTCGGCAACGAGAAGCGGAACTTTTCCGTTTGGATTGAGCGCTAGAAACTCGGGCTTCTTCTGATCACCGGCTTCGAAATCGATGCGCACTTTTTCATAGGGAACGCCGAGCTCTTCGAGCGCCCAGTGCACACGAATCGCGCTCGTCATGGGTGTGTAGTAAAATTTGAGGTCGCTCACGAAAACCTTCCTTGTTCGAGTGGGTCGAGATTGTCCGACTCGACCGCGTCCCGCAAGAGAAGGCTCAGTCTCGGTCGATCGGTACGGGCATCGGCATATCGTCGAGGTGTTGCGAAAACTCCTCTTCGATCGCTGCGGCCATGACTGGTGCGGGCACGTCGTCTTCGCTCCAGCCAACGGTCACGCTGAGGAGGGGTTCCTTGTCGCGTTTCGTTCGGCTGACGCTGACGCTCGCTTCGATGCCGCGAAACGTGGGGGGTTGAGCCATCTGTCGTGAATTGACGCTCGGGGTTTTCGTCGCCGGTTTGGATTCGAGCGTCCCTGCAACACGTACGATCGATCCAGCGTTCGCTGCGGGATCGAGCACGAGGCGCGCGTGACCACAACCCGCAAAGCCAACTTTGCCGAACGCATCGACGAAGACGAAGCGTTGTGGTGTCGGGAATACGACGTGGAGCTTGTTGTCGCTGCGAAAGCCGTACACGACGTACCCAGCGGGTCCTTTACCAAGGGGCACGAGTGAAACGCGCGTCGTGCGCTCGGCGCGCAGGCCGCTCGTCGTCATGTCGACCCAGGCATCGATGATTTCGAGCTCGGGTTTACCTGAATTCGATCCGACAAACCGCTCCATTCGGAGTGGCAACGCGCTCGACGACGCCCGAATCATGGCGCTGACGTTGCCTGAAGGAACCGCACCAGGCGCGACGGCACCAATGGTCACGCACCGACCTTCCATTCCCATGACGCTGCCGAATTGACGCTCCTTCGCAGTTGTTACGCGAAGTCCTGTGATGCTCTCGTCCGCCGCAACCGTCAGCGGAGAATCTTTGGGGTGCAACATTTCGGGCAAACGCGCTTCGGGCAAAGAAGCGACGCTCGGTGCGCTTGCCGCACCGGCGACCGACGGGGCAAGTGCCGACAGGACAAACACTGTGGCGAGGGGGGTGATGAGCGTACGCATCACAGACTCCTCAGGTACGCCTCGAGCGCGACGAGGTCATCTTGCGCCAGGTGCTTGGTGTGTCCCATTTTGCCGTCCGAATCGAGCAAGAGGGCACGCAGGGTCGAGTATCGCCCATCGTGGAAGTAGGGCGCGGTGCCACCAACGAACTTGAGCGAAGGCGTATCGAAGGATGCCGCCGCGTCCGCGTCAGCCTTGCTCTTCACGTCGTACGCCTGCCGATCGGTGAAAGCATCGGATTCACGATGGCAGCTCGCGCACCCGGCCTTGGCTGAATGAAAAACGTCACGACCACGATCCACGAGAACCTTGTCGGTCGAAGAGTTTGTCATGACAGGTGCGTCGAGGTTCGTTGCGAACGCGATGAGCGCATCGAGCTCGCGACGCTCGAGACCGGTTCCACCGAGGCGGGCAAACGTTTGCGATAGATGTCCTTCGACGCTGTCCGTCGACCCGAGCCAACCGTAGGGCGCCGTTCGAGCGAGCCGGCCGGCAAGCATCGGAGTTTGTCGCGGTCCCTCGGGCGTAGCCCACGTGAGGGCATCGTCGCGACCATCCGGATGGCAACTTGCGCATGCGCGACCATCTCGGGAAATGCGCGGGTCGTTCGTGGCGTGAAAGAGACGACGACCAAGTTCGCGGTCGACGCCTGTGACTGCTTTCGCCTTGCGCGACAGCGCCACGCGCATGCCCGTCGCGTCGTCGTCGCTCGCCGTTTCGGATTTGCCATCGAGCGGAACGACATGAAGCGTGCGGTCGAATTGAGAGAACACGACGAGTCGCCGTGCTTCGGTATCCACGGCGAGACCGGTTGGTCCTGCAGCAACCGGAATTCGCCGGCGCTCGGAATGTTCGGGATCAGCCGACGCGGCGTCGTATTCGACGACGGCGTCGAGACCCATGCACGCAACGAAGAGCCCGCGTGACGGACCATCGACCACGGCGGCACGTGGCAATAGGCAAGCCGGACGGGGCTTGCGCATGCCCGCCATCGTTCGCACGTCTTGCTCGACCGACAGCGACTCTGCGATGGGCTCGGCCGTGTCTTCGTCGATGACCGCGACTGCCGCAACTTCGGGAGCACTCGCGCTGCTGTCGCCATATCCTTCGGACCGCTCGTCCGCACGACCCGGGTCGACGAGAACTTGAGGAGCGAAGATGCGTCCTGCGAGCTCGGTCGACTTAGCCAGCGCATATCCCTGACAGCCTCGTCGTTCGACGACGCTTCGACTGCTACCAAAAAGTCTGTGTCGCCGGCCAAACTCGGCTTCTTCCGTTCCACCGACGTTCATCGACACGGCAGAGCGTTTGTCCAAGTCGACCACGCTCATTCGTGAACCAACGACATGCGTGACGAATGCGCGTTTGCCATCGTCGGAAACGACGACGGCGCGAGGCTCGCGAGGAAGCGGGACCTCGTACCTGCGGGCCAAACTCGCAGCGTCGTAGGCCGTCAGTGCGGCGCCCCAACCGCTCGAAACGAGGAGCGTTTTTTCGTCGGGCGTCGTCGCGAGAGCGACAGGTTCGGCGGGCGTGGGAACGACACAAAGCGACTCGAGCGGCTCTTCGGCTTTGGCAGTCGGTTCGAGCACTTGAACGACGCTGCGATCGCGAAGAGCAACGACCACGCGACCGTCGGCAGCAACGATGAGTTGTGAGGGAGAGCCTGCAACGGACGTCGTGGCGATCTCCTCGCCCGTCGCAACATCGACCGTGTGTACCGTTCCATCGTCGGCATCAGCGACGTATGCAATCGACCGCTTGCCGTGTTGAGCGATGGCGACGGTCGAGCCTTGGTGCATGACCTGCTTCGGCAGTGCCCCCACACCAGGCCGAACGCGACCGCATCCTTGGTCGCTCACGCCGCCTGCGTGAACCCCCTTGTTGTTTCCTGCTCCGCCGCACCCAATGGCGAATGCCGAAGCAGCAATCACCATCGACCCCAATATCAGGACGTTTGTTCGCATGGCGCCTCTTCAACGCTACAACCGTGCGCGTCTCTTCCCAACCCGCAAGACGCGACGGGCCACAGACGCGCTGCATCGACAATCGATTCACCACGATCTGGGCTTTTGCACGGTGCGCGAGACGAGACGCAGTGAGTTGGGATGACTTTTGCGCGGACGGACGACTTTTCCGCGCTCAGCCGACGCCCAGAAGCTTGCTCATGCTCGCTTCATCCGCAGGCGTGAACGGGTACTGATCGAACTCGGCACTCGTCACCCACTTGAATGCGTTGACGGCGAGAGGCGCAAGCTCGCCGGACATAATGCGACACTCGTAGAGATAGAGGTCCACGACGTATCGTTCGTACGGATGGCTCACGAACGAAATGAGTTGCCCCGGTACGACTTCGACCCCGAGGCGATGGAACACTTCACGTTTCAACGCGTTGGCATCCGTTTCGCCATCTTCGACACGTCCCCCAGGAAACTCCCACAAGAGCGGCAGTAGGGCTGTAGGACGACGTTGTGTAATGAGGTACTTGCCGTCTTGATCAATGACGGCAGCGACGACGCGAATCGTGCGCGGCGAGTTCATGCCATCCTCTCCCCTCTCCCTCGATGCGAGTCACGTGCGGCGGCCGCAGCGCGTGCGGGCGTCAGGAGCGAATGTTCACGCGGAAGAGCTGCTGTCCCATGAGGAGGACGTCGTTGTCGACGAGCTCGGTCTCCGCACCCAAGCGGACGAACGTTCCGTTGGAGCTCCCAAGGTCTGTCAGGACAATATGATCTTTCTCCCATGCGAGGCGGCAATGCAATCCCGAGACGTAGCCGTCTTCGGGGAACAGGATGTCGCCTCGTTCGCGGCCGAGATGAAGCCCAGCCTCGGGAATGGGGAACGCGTTTCCAGACGTATCGCGACCCGTGATGAGCGCTAGACGAGCGACGTACCCTTTCGATGGACTGCCAAGTCGTTCGACTCCATCGGCGGTCGCGGGGACGGTCGTCAGCGTCTCGATTCGCATGATCTCTTGACCGATGCGGAAGACATCTCCGAACGCAAGCACGATCGGATCATCGCGCCTCAACTTGCGATAGATGCCGTTGAGCGAGCTTTCGTCTCGAATGGTGAGTTTGGTGCCCTTCACGCTGAAGGTCGCATGCCGCGGGGAGAGGTAGCTGTCGCCAGCGAAAATGGCACCGGTATCGCGACCGATGATCGTCGTCGGAGCGGACGGCAAGTTGTACGAACCAGCTTCGGATCCGTCGGCGCGCAGAGCCGTCAGAACGACCATCGTCGTGGCCGGAGCCGGTGCGGCTGCAGGAGCCGGAGCGGCTGCGGCTGCGGGGGCTGCTGCAGGCTTCGCGAGCTTCGCACCACACGACGCGCAGAATCGATTGGTCGCTGCATTCGCATGACTGCAGTCACCGCAGATGACGGCACCGGCTGGCGACGAGGCTGCTGCTGCCGCAACGGGAGGCAACACCGGCGCTGGTGCAACGACGGGAGCTGGTGCTGCGGGGGCCGCGGATGGAGCAAGCGCCACGGCAGGAACCGCGGGCGACGAGGCTGCCGATGAACGCGTGGTCGGCACGGCCGCTTGCGCGCTTTCTTTTTCCTTGTCGACCTTCTCGACGACAGCCGGCTTGACCGCTGCAACTCCGTGCGGCGGCGTTCCTCCTGCTGCGAACTTTTTCGGCGCCGCGTCTCGCGGCAACTCCGCCCCACAACCAAGGCAAAACTTGTAGTGATCCTGGTTATCCTTGCTGCACTTCGGACACGTAATCACGGCGCCTCCTCGGGCATAACCATCCAAGCCAGCCCGATCGCGCGTGCAGCATATTCGCGTAGGCCGTCCGCCGTCCATGTTCTTGATGGCCGTTTGCTCCATCGAACATGCGCCTGTGCACGGGAGCGCGGAAGAACTGGGCTGCTCGGTGGTGCAGCGCGCCACTCCTGGACGGACGTTGGTCGCAGCTACTTCTTCGAAAGAACGGCAAGCGCGTCTCGAACGAGATCTCCGAGAGGCTCGGTCTTCACACGGGCACCGAGCGCCGTCACGGCGCGTTCCGCTTCCGCAGGCCGGAATCCCATGCGCGTGAGAGCGCCCGCAAGCAGTTCGGCTTGGCCTTCCGGAGCCGGCGGGGCCGCCTGAGCCGCAGCCTTGCCTGCGGCAACGGGAGCAGCTTGGAGTTTTCCTTTGAGCTCCAAGATGAGCCGCTCCGCAGTTTTCTTGCCGATTCCAGGAACGGCAACGAGACGCGCAACTTCTCCGCGAGCAATCACCGAAGCGAGCTCGCCCGCGGACAAACCTCCGAGAATTGCCATGGCAATCTTCGGGCCGACGTTCGAGACGCCAATGAGCTCACGGAATGCAGCGCGATCGTCGCGCGAAGGAAACCCGTAGAGGGCGAACGTGTCTTCTCGAACGTGCGTGTGCACGTAGAGCGTGACGATGCCGCTGTCGTCACGCGAAGCTCGTCCAAGCGCACCGAGGGGCACGCTGACCTCGTAGCCGACCCCCCCGACGTCGATGACGACGACGCCCTCGGCCGAGTCCTCGACGATGTGTCCGGACAAACGCCCGATCAATCTTTCTTCGCTCCCTGCGCGATCCAAAGACGCACGGTCTCGCGATCTTTGTCGCCGAGGATCGGGTTGGCGAGCGGCATCGAGCCACCACATCCCGCCTCGCACTTGACGTCGGCACACTTGAGAGTGTTGTCCATCTTGTGCATGAGGAAGCTCGTCTCGGGGCTGCCTGGATCCACGATCTTCATCGTTGCAGCCTTCGTCGAATTCACGCCGACGTTTTGCGTGAAGATCGCATCGATCTGCGCTTGCGTCGCCATGCCATCAATCGAGGGCGGCCCGAGGTACGACTGACCCGCAGGTCCTGATTCACTGCCGTGACACGCGGCGGACAAACCACACGAGTTGCGGAAAACGGGGAGCACGTCGGTCTGGAACGAAACGGTGCGCGAGTCGCTCTTGAAGCTCGCGTAATCGAAACAGCCATCATCCATGGCTTCTTCGCCACAGCCCGGAACGAAAGACACGAGAGCCACGGCGGCAGCCAAAGTAGCAAGCGAGACGGAGAAGAGTTTGTTGAGTTGCTTCGGCATGATCCTCATCCTCGAACGGCGACCCTACCAGAAGTTGCCCCCCGCCCGTCAAAGCCCGTCCACCAGACGCTCATTTGCCGTAGTTTTGGCCACCCGCTCAGCGACGAAGTAGCATCGTATCGAATGCGAATTCTCGTCTGCACTCTCGCCGTTGCGACCGCGTCCGTGGGATGCGCCAAAGATGGCAGCCCCACGCGCAAAGAGCTTTCGGCGATCCAGCAAGAGCTCGTGCGAATGCGGGCAGAGAACGCGATCTTGATGGCGCGCGTCGAAGCCCTCGAAACAACGCGCACGCCCAAAGCGGCGCCCGAGTCCGCACCCAAGGCCGCCGTCTCAGCAGACGAAGATCGCCCGAAACTAGACGTCCTGCGCTTGACGCCAACCCCCGAAACATCGCCACAAGCGGACAAACCCGCTGCGTCCAAAGACGAAACATCGACTGCCAGTGAGGTCGACCAAGACGAACCTCGCCCGGTGCTTCGATCCACCGGACGAGGCGAAGTGGTTGCGCAGTCCCCGCGCACATCGAAACCACCCGTGCAACCGCGGCCCGCGAAGACTGGATCAGGAACGCCACGATGAAGCAACGACAGGCCCTCACAGCGACCCTTCTCGCCATCCTTTCACTGGCCGCGTTCGATTCGAGCGCCCAAGACACGGCCCCTGGCGCAACACCCGCTGGTGCACCTCAAGTCACCATCGTGCAGGCGCCCGCGCCGCCGCCGACGCAAGTGGTCGTTCCGGGCTATCCGCAACCGGGTTTCAATCCCGACGGGCACCTGCCTTCGAGCTCGCGATCATCGATCGACACGTCACGCTCGACCGACGGCTTCGACTTGCTTCCGGATCCAGGAGCGAGCGAGACCGTGCGAGGTGGTGAGAACAGCGGCTACGTCATCGAAGGCCAGATCGTGCCCGAGATGCACACGGTTCGTTCGGGCGACACGCTGTGGGACATCTCGGGGCGCTACTACCGCAATCCCTACGGCTGGCCGCGGCTGTGGGCGCAGAACGCGCAAATCCAGAACCCGCACTGGATCTATCCCGGCGATCAGGTCCGACTTCGCGATGCGTCCGATACGGGCCCTGCCGCAATGAACCTCGGGCTGCGCAAGGGCGCGCGCGTTCCGCCGCAAACCGTCTTTCTGCGCGACGTGGGCTGGCTCGACGACAAGACCGACGACGTGTGGGGCGAAGTCGTCGGAAGCCCATCGGAAAAGATGATGCTCAGCGAAGGCGACGACGTGTACGTCAAGCTGGGCAAGGACAAAGACGGCAAAGAGCGCGAGGTTGCACAGGGACAAACCTTGGTCCTCTTCCGGCCTCTCGTAACGAGCGGTGCGGCAGCCGAAAAAGGTACCCTCGTGTCCATTCGCGGCACCGTGCGCATCGATCGCATCAACAAAGACGAACGCATGGCGCGCGGGCGCATCATCGAATCGATCGACGTCATCGAACGAGGTGCGAAGGCTGGTCCCGTCGATCGCAGCTTCTTGATCGTTCCACCCGTCAAGAGCGACAAGGACCTGCAGGCTCGCATCATCGCAGCTCTTTATCCGCATGCGTTTTACGGCACGCACCAAGTGGTTTTTCTCGACAAAGGCAAAGAGGAGGGCGTCGTCCCCGGCATGCGCTTTTTCGGTTTGCGACGTGGTGATCGCTGGCGCTTCTCGGTGCGCGGCGCTGGAAAGTTCGCCACCGTGAGACCCGTCATCGAGGATGATCGTCCCGCCAAGACCGAAGACATTGCCGCCACTGGCGACGACAAGGCATTCCCCGACGAAACGTACGCCGAAGTCCGTGTTCTGCGCGTCCGCGAGCACACGTCCACGGCCGTCGTGACGGCGTCTTCGCACGAGATCGAACGCAACGCGTACGTCGTTGCACGACGCGGCTACTGACGCAGTTCGACAGGAGCGCCCGGTCCACCCAGCCACGTCGGCACGAACTGCGGCGACGCGATGGCGAGGATGAGCGCCGCCGCAGCAAGCACCGCACCACCATGAAGCAGCGCCAGACCAAGCGCTTCAGCGCGTGAAGGCTTCGGCTTGCCCGCGGCCGACAGCACCGCAAGCGCGTTTGCCAACGGGATGGAAAACGCGAGCCACATGAGAGGCGATGTCGTTTCACCCGGCGACTTTGGCGTCACGAGCGCGGCGATGAGCAGATAGGCCGCAAACAGGTAAATCGTAGGGCTTTTCAGCCGCGTCATCGCGAGCCGCAAACGACCTTCCTTTGCCCCGCGCACGCCACGAATCGCCGCCGTCATCGTCGCAACGGCGATCCACAAGGCACACACGACGATGGCGACGGGATGCACGATGCTCGACTCACCGCGGACAATACCACGCGGGCAACGGCCACGGATCGGGCGTCTGGGTCATGAGCGCCCAACCGAAGTAGACGAAGTCGAGCACGAGCACGAGGCCGCCTGCACGCGCTACGGAGAGCACGACGTTTGGCTTGGAGAGCCACGTCGATCGCCCAGACAAACCATACGCCAAGAGACCCACGGCAAGCGCCGCGAAAAGCCCCAGCGCCGTTCGCCCGTACCAGTCCATGCCTAGCCCCTCCGGGCGTGACGCAAAGACAAACCGGCGCTCGAGCGGCATGTACCAAGGCACGGGAGACTTGCGCATCGCGCTCACCAAGAAGGCCAACCCATACGCAAGACGAGCCGCAAGAAACGCGACGAAAAGCCGCGCCGACGGTGAAGGACGGCTTGTGGAGATCGATGCATCCATCATCCGATCCCCCGTACGGACGTGACCAGCAGTCCGAGCACGACGTTGAGCCAAACGACACCGCACACGAGGAAGCTCATCACGGCATACACGCGCACGAGCCACCGCTCTTCGGCAGGACGCAGGGCAAATGCGAGCGCTCCGAGGCCCACCGCGACGACCAACGTGAGCGATGCGTACACTTCTTTGACGTCAAACAATCCGGCGTACGTCGGGGCAAACCGGTCGAGGTACAGGCCTCGCACGTGGTAGCGATACGTCGGATACAAAAGCGCCCCGATGACGAACGTGAAGACGTACGCAACTGCTACGACCTTTGCCCACAGTTTTTCCTGCGCCACGCGGACAAACTTGTGTCGAAGATAGTACCGCATGTGCAGCGCATGATGCGTCGATGCCCCGACGAGCACGATGCTTCCCGCTGCATGGAGCACGAGGAGCAGGCGCCTTGCGCCATAAAGAAAAATGGCATCATCCGGAGCGCACGGATCCATCACGTAGAAGCCCCGGAAGCGCGTTTGCGCCGCACACGCGGGCATTCTGGATCCGGCCCGAATGCGCCTTCACCAGCATGACGCGAAACGACTTGGCATCCGCCACGACAAACAGGAAACAGAATACACGATCGACATGGTTCGTCCGGCGAAACATGGTATTGACGAAATCGCTTTAGGTCCTCGTCGTTTGCCCATGCGTTCGCAACGTCGCTCGATGCGCCCGTCGAGGCATGAGAAAAGCTGCACGCGGAAAAACGCCCATGCGCATCGACGGCCCCGAGATTCCGCCCGGCTTCACAACCAAAAACGCCGAGTGACGACAGCGTTTGCGCCGGATCCGGAAGCTCGCAGAGCGCCTCGGACAAGAGCGGTACGAGCGCACAATCGATTCGCACGGAAAGCCTTCGCTCGCCAATGATGTCCGCAATGACGGCCCATAAATCGCGCACCTGGGCCGGCGCCAATCGTTTCTCCAGGTACGCCAAGCGCGCCGCTCGCCCTTGAGGTTTGAACCGCAAAAGCTGCATTTCCCCTGCGCCGAGGTCTGCGACGCGTTTCGCCGTTTGTCGCAGTTGTTCGAATGATTCGCGCGTGACCACCACGTTCGCTCCTACGGCAATACCGGCGCGCGAGAGCAGCTCCATTGCGCGTTCTGCCGCGCGAGATCCGTCGAAACCTCGCACGGACGCGTAAGCACCACCCACGCCGTCGTGGCTTATGTTGATTTGCGCAAACGCCCGGAGCTCGGCGACACGCGCCTCGGACAAACCAAGCCCACTCGTCGTCATCACGGGGACCATTCCCAACGAGCGAGCAAATGCTGCGAGATCCCCGAGATCATTCCGCAAGAGCGGTTCACCCCCGCCAAACGCAATGGTCGATGCCCCGAGATCGCGCAATGCCACTATTCTTTCGCGCAGTTCTTCGTGCGATGGCATGTATCCATCGGGCTTTGCGTCCAAGTAGCAATCGGTACAGGGCGCAAAACAGCGGGACGTGACGGATACGTGCGCTTCGAGCGGGCCGTTCGGGCATTTCGCAGAATTGGTTTTTCCTAGCGGTACGCCGAGACGCCCCGCCAAGCCGTGATCGACCGCGACGAGCGTTCGATCGTCCAGACGAACCCACGCACCAAAGGGCTCTTCACGAAACCAGGGGAGCCTTGGTTTGTCGGAAGTGGCTATTGGCTTTTCACGATCGAGCGGCATTGGTACCCTTGCGCTTGCGGAACGCGGCGATCCCCACGAGCAAGGACAGGGTCCACCAGGGTGCGTCGCCAATGCGTGAATACACGGTGCGCTCGCGCAAGAATCGCGCTTCGCCAATGATGCTTTCTTTCGTGTAGACGCCCCCGTGAACCGTGACGCGTCCGTTGGGATCGACGATGGCGGACACGCCGCTGTTGGTCACGCGGATCAAATACAATCGATGCTCGATCGACCGGAATTTTGCGAGCGCCAAGTGAATCCATGGCTCGGTCGTATTGCCGAACCACGTGTCGTTCGTGAGATTCACGAATAAGTCGGGATCACCGGCCGCGACGAGTTTGTTGACGAAACTCGGCAAAATATCTTCGTAACAGATCATCGTGGAGATGCGATGACCCTTCCATTCGAGCGGCGCGAAGGACGTGCCCGGCGTGAATTTGCTCGAATTGGGCGACCATTTGTACATGATGGGGAACACGTCGCCAAACGGCAAATATTCCCCGAACATGAGCAAAAATTGTTTGTCGTAACGACCGATGATGTTTCCTTTTTCATCGGCCATGAGCGCCACGTTGAAGAAGTCACGCTTGGCCGTCGGGTCTTTCGTGCGATCGGGCTGGCGCACGAGCAATGCGCCGACGATGCTGGGCACGCCGAGTTTGCCAGTCACGTCGAACTTCACCATTTGTTTGTAACGTTCTTCCGAAAATGCGCGACCGAGCGGCGCTTCGCTCCATACGACGAGATCGACGGGCTCTTTCTTTTGAAGCTCTTTCGTCATGTCGAGGTGCGTGCGCAAGGCATCCCGTCGATTGAACAAATCGTTGTAGGGCTGCACCATGCCGACACGAATTTTTTCGGCATTCGCGACTTTCGCATCGATGGAGCTCATGCGAATTTTGCCGTAGAGCGCCGCAATCACGGGAACGGCAAATCCAACCGCCATCGTGACTCGATTGGCAGGCATGCGCCGATAAACTTCGATCAATTCGGCAATGGCCAAGTTCGAGCCCATCAGCATGACGCTCACGGCAAAAGGTCCGCCGAGGTCCGCGACCTGCATCATGATGGGCCAGTCGTGCATCGTGACGCCGGCATACCAGGGAAATAGAAGCGGATAAACGAGCTCGCCGGCGACGAACGCGGCGATGAACACGGGGGCATGCGGCCATCCACGCTCGGTTGCGCGGCCGTAGAGCCATCCGGTGACGGCCATGCGACCGGACTGGTACACGTTGAGGATCGCGGCGAAAAGCACGCACAAGGGCAGCGGGAAGCCGCTGAAGACCTCGAGCATGTTCACGAGCCAGTAGAACCCGCACGAGGCGCCGACGAACATCATGAGCCAGCTCATTTTGAGGGCCATGCGTGGGGTTTGTCCGCGGATGGCGTAGAGCCACGGCACGAAGGCGAAGAACGCGACGAATGCAAACGGGCGCGCTGCCGTCCCGGGAAACGCGAGAAAGTAGAGCAACGCCGTCAGCACGCTCAGCGCGTAGCCCACCCTTGGCGTCACGACGGGACGCGGATTCCAAGCTGATTTCTGCGCAGAGCGGTCGGACGATGGCGCCTTGTTTTCACCTGCGGCCGCCTTCTCGTCGCTCGCCGGAGCATCGCTTTCAGCTTCGTTTTCCGCATCGGATGCGCCTTCGGATTCGCTCGCCGCATCGCTCTCGGCCTCGTTCTTCACGGCCTCGGATTCACTCGCTTCGCGCTCTTCGCCGCGCGAACTTTCGTCCCGCTCGTCGTTCTTCATGCTGGCCGGGACATATCATGTTCCGCAGCGATCGGGGACATCTGCACGCAGCGCACGTGCACATGCGGCCTTCCTTGACGCGAAAGTTCCGATGGACTACCCCGAGACGGACGGCTTCGGATGCGCCTTGCCCAGATTCTATTCTCCACGTTTTTCTGGTGCTTCTTCGTCGTCACCGCGTCCGCGGGGTTCGTCGTGGGCGCTTCGATCCACCTGCTGCTCGATCTGCTCGGCATCGATCGCGAGCGGCGTTTCATGCACTGGTACATCAACGGGTGGATGTTCAACTACCTGCGGATGAACCCGTGGTGGAAGATCGAGTTCGTCGGACGGGAACGCATTCCGAAGGGTGGTTCGGTATTCGTGGCGAACCATCAATCGCTTGCAGACATTCTCGTTTCGTTCGGTCTTGCGACGCAATATCGATTCGTCTCGAAAGCAATTCTTTTCAAGACGCCGCTGGTCGGCTGGTCGATGAAGCTTTGCGGGTACATTCCGCTGGTTCGCGGAGATTCGGCGTCGGCCCGCGAGATGATGGATCGATGTAGGTATTGGATCCGAAAGGGAATTCCCGTCTACATTTACCCCGAAGGCACGTTCAACAAAGGCGACAGGCTGCTTCCGTTTCGTCGAGGCGCGTTTGTCTTGGCCATTGAAGAAAAGGTACCCATCGTGCCGATAGCGATCACGGGCACATCGGGCCTCGTGTTCGAAGATAGTCCGCTTTTGTCGTTCAGGGCGCGTATTCGCGTGGAGATCCTGGAACCGATCATGCCGGAAACGTTCGGCGATGATCCGGTCGCTCTGGGTGCGCGGGCGCGGGAACAAATTTCCGCGGCTCTGGGGATGCCCATCGAGGAAGAACCGAAGCTCGCCAAGATCGCGGATTGATCGTTCTTTTGGGCAATCCGCGCATTTCGCGCTAAGCTTCCGTTCGTGCGTCGTCCTTCGTTCCCACTTCACTTCCACCGCCGCTCGGTGGTCTGGGCGCTTCCTGCGCTGGTCCTCGTTGCGCTCGGATGCGCAGCCGTGTCGGCCCCGTACCTCGGCAGTGGAGCATCCGCGGGAAACCCAGCCGCATCGGCGTCCGTCGCGGCGGCCGCCACGACGCTCGCCGCAGCGCCGTCTGCAGCCGCGCCTCAGGCGGCTCCGGGGGAAGCCGTCGAATTCGATCCGGGCCGTCTCGCGCCGGTGCTCGACGACCCGCGTCTATCGGCCGTCAAAGCTGCGTTCACACGTGAAGCGTATGTCGAAGCAGGCAAGGCGCTCGAGGCGGTGCTTTATGCCGAGCCGCGTCCGTCGATGGACGACGAGCGCGCGTTTCGTTATCAACTCGGCCTCATTCGCTCGCTCGCAGGCGATCCGCTCGGTGCGGCGCGCGCTTTCGAATCCGCGGCGGCGCTCGGCGGAGCGCTCGAAGGTTACGCTCGTTTTCAGGCGGCGGATCTTTTGGTTCGCGCGGAAAAACCTGCCGAAGCGTTGCCGCACATCGAAAAGATTCCTGCCGAATTGCCGATTACGCAATCGTTGACGCTCCTTCGAGCCGACGCACTCCTCGGCAAAGGCGACCTGGATGCCGCGATGCCTCATTATCGTGCGTACCTCGGCAAGCATGGACATCCCGCGCGCTGGGTCGAAGTGACGCTGAAAGTCGCTCGGGCGCTCTTACAAAAACCTTCCGAAGAACACGCGGAAGAAGCAATTGGTTTGGCGCGCAGGGTCATTTACGAAGGTCCCTCGGGCGCCGGCCATGCCGAGGCGAAAGCGATTGAAAACGATGCGCTGGGCAGCCTTCCTTTTCCAAGGCGCAAAGCCTTCGAATCACCCACGCAAGACGAACTTTTCGCGCGCGCCAAAGCCCAGCTCGATGCGGGACAAAGCCGCGAAGCTTTACGCACGACCGATGCGCTCGTGGCCGATCCGCTCGCGGCCAATCCTGGCGATTTCGCGTGCAACGTGTGGATCACGCGTGCCGAAGCCATGGTTCGCCTGCGCAAGAGAAACGAAGGCTCGGATGCGTATGGTACCGCCATTGAACGATGCGCCGGAGCAAGTCGCCGGGTGGAAGCATTGTGGCATGCAGGAAAAGCGGCTGCTCGAGCGGGACGTCATGCGGACGCCGCGCAGCGTTATGGAATGCTCGAACAAGAATTCCGGACGCATCGATTGGCCGACGATGCTCGATTGAAAGGAGCCTATGCCGTCCGCGAGCTCGGAGACGATGTCCGATTTTCCCAAATGCTGACATCGATGCCGGACGATTATCCCGAAGGGGACATGGTCGAGGACGGTTTGTTTCAATTGGCTCTTTCGCGGATGGTGAAACGTGATTGGGCCGGTGCCATTGCGCCGCTCGAAAAAGCGCTGGCCAGAGCCCCGCATGAGCGAGCGTATCATTCGGCAGGGCGCCTGCCGTATTACTTGGGGCGAGCACGCATCGAGACGGGAGCCATCGAGCAAGGAAAAACCCTGCTCGCGAACGTCATCAACGAATACCCGCTGTCGTTTTACATGGCGCTCGCGTACGCGCGTTTGAGCGACCAAAATGGTGCAGCGGCGAAAAAAATATTGGCGGATGCTTTGGCGCGCGATGGGCAAGCGGGGGCGCCAGCCGTGCCGAAGAGCCCCGTTTTTGGAAAGGGCGAGTTTGTCCGAGCCGTGGAATTGGCGCGCCAGGGAGAAGCACGATTTGCGCGCTACGAGCTCGATCGCCTCGGCGTGGGCGCTCGCACGGCACCGCCCGAAGTGCTCTGGGCCGCGGCGCTTCTTTTTTCACGCGTCGGTTCGCCGAAAGAAGCGCACCAGATTCTTCGATCGGCCACGGCTACGCAATCGCCCACTCGGGCCGAATTCACGGATTGGACGGACCATTATCCCGCCGGATCGTGGCGGAGCGCATGGGAAATCGCTTTTCCAAGGCCGTATTTGCCCTCCGTCACGGCGGAGACGACGCGTAGTGGCATCCCGGAAGCGCTCGCATACGCCATCATGCGCGAAGAAAGCGCTTTCGATCCGCGCGTCGTTTCGAGCGCCAATGCAGTGGGATTGATGCAGCTCATCGTCCCCACAGCCAAGCGCATGGCCAAACCTCTGCGTTTGCCGGGTGATGCGCAATCTTTGAAGCGCCCTGAAATCAACATCGCGCTCGGATGCAGATATTTGTCCGTGCTGCGCAACATGTTTCCCGACAATCCGCTGCTCGCCATTCCTGGTTACAATGCGGGCGGAGGCAAGCCGAAAGATTGGATTGCCGAGCGCCCGAACGAGGACTTCGATCTTTGGGTCGAACAAATTCCGTATGAAGAAACGCGCAATTACACCAAGCGCGTCATGACCAGCCTTGCGGCCTATGAAGTCCTTTACGGCAATGGCTCGCCGGGAGAAGCGCTCGCAGCGCCGCTTGCTGCAAGCCCGAACGCACGCAAGTCTGCCGTCGCATCCGCGTCGCCTTGAATCCACCCCAACTGCTTCTGATAGAGTTTCCGCCCCATGGCCATGCAAAGCCCCGCCGAACAACTCGTTGGCGCCGTTCTCAACCGACGCTTTCGTCTCGTCAAACTTCTGGGCGAGGGCGGCATGGGCGCCGTGTACGAAGCCGACTGCGCCGAAGGCAAACGCGCCGTCAAGGTACTGCACGAAGAATTCAAGAAGATGGAGGAAGTGCGGCAGAGGTTTTTCGCGGAAGCACAAGCGACGCAGAACCTTGCGCATCCGAACATCGTCTCGGTGATCGAGTCCGCCGTTGCGGAAGATGGTTCGCCGTACATGGTGATGGAGCTGCTTCACGGCCAGTCGCTCGGAGATCGCCTCGATGGAGGACAAACCATGAGTGCCGAGGAAGCGTGGCCGATCATGAGCCAAGTGCTTTCGGCGCTGGGCGCCGCGCATGCAGCTCGGATCGTTCATCGAGATCTGAAGCCCGACAACGTTTTCATCTCCAAAGATCCGAGCGGAAACGATTTCGTGCGCCTGCTCGATTTCGGGATCGCAAAGATCATGGATGCAGCGGGCGGGATGGGGTCGAAAACACGCACCGGAGCACTCATCGGCACAGCGGGATACATGAGTCCCGAGCAGATCAAGAGCGCCAAGTCGGTGGATCATCGCGCCGATCTCTGGGCGATGGGCACGATGCTTTATCAAATGCTCACGGGCGCGCTCCCGTTCCGAGGTGATGACGACTTCACGCGCCTCACGGCAGTCATCGTCGGCTCGCCGGTGCCCATCGAGAGCATTGCGCCCGAGCACGCGCGCTTTTCGGCGTTTTTCGAGCGCGCTTTCGCCAAGGACGTGAACGCGCGGTACCAGACCGCAGATGAAATGACACGTGCGCTCGCAGCGATCATGAGCGCCAATGCATCACAAGCGGCTTATGGAGCAACGTCGCTGGCGATGCCCGTCATGGATGTCGCGCCTGCTGCCGGTGCGCCGAGAACGTCCCAACAGGGCACGTCGATCATGCAGGCGTCGGCGTTCGTGGCTCCCACGGGAGCCGCAGTATCCGCTCCAGCGGGCTCCATGGCCGTCGCCGATACGACGCCCGCAAGTGCCAACGCCAGGCCGCAACTGAATCCGCTCACGACGACCGCTCGCGCGCAATACGCGCCTGCGGGGCACACGCGCGTGAGTGGTGGAGCCGACGCCGTCGTAGCGGTTGTTGCGCCGCAAGTTCAGGTGCTCCACTCGCCAGTTCCACCAGGACGAACGCTGCCGGAGGAAAGCTCGGCGCGCTCGGGAGCGCCATGGTGGCTCGTGGCCGTGATCGCGGCGGTTTGTCTTGGCATCGGTTTCGTCGCAGGATTTCTTGCAGGCGGACGATGAAACGCGTCACGGCCTTCGCTTTCGGTGTGCTCGTTTCAATGCTCGCTCCGGTCGCTTTTGCAGCCGAGCCCGACGTAACGTTCATGGTCGTCGATCTGCATGCCGACGTGCCTTGGCAGGTGCGCGATCGTGGGCGATCGCCGAAGCTCGTCGAAGGGCAATTACGCATCGACGCGATCAAGGCTGGGAACTACGGCGGCATCGTGCTGCCGATCTACATCTCGGACAAGATCAAGGGTGGGCCGAAGATCGCCGATGCCGAAGCGCTCTACGATGCTGCTCGAAGCGTCGTCGATGCGAGCAGCCTGTTTCTCCCGCTCGGGTCGCGATTGGCCGATCCAAGGCGAATATCGACGTTTTTGGCGATCGAAGGAGCTGGTGCGTTTGCCGATGACATCACGGCGATCGATCGGTTCATCGATCGCGGCGTGCGCCTCGTGAGTCTCGCTCATGCGCGCAACAACAAGCTTGCTTCGGCGGCGACGGGGCAGCGTGCCAAGTTTGGATTGACAGACCTCGGCAAGGACTTTGCCAAGCGCGTCTATGAAAAGGGCGCGCTCGTCGATGTTTCTCACCTCTCCGATGCAGGCTTCACGGACCTCGTCCCCATCGCGGATTCGTACGGAGCACCGATTGTCGCGACGCACTCGAACGCCCGATCTCTGTGCAAAGTTTCGCGCAACTTGACGGACGATCAACTGCGCCACATCGGCCGAACGGGAGGTGTCGCGGGCCTGAACTTTCACGCCCCGTTTGTCTGTTCAAACTCTACGAAGGCGAAGCTGACCGACGTGATCAAGCAGCTCGACTACATGGTGAAGCTTGCGGGGATCGATCATGTTGCGATCGGCAGTGACTTCGATGGGGACATCGATCCTGCCGAGGGACTCGAGGATGCATCTCGTCTGCCCGCGCTCGCGACGGAGCTGCGGCGACGCGGGTGGACGAACGACGACATCCTGAAGGTTTTTTCGATGAACGCGCTTCGTGTTCTGAGCTATCGGCCGCAGAAGCCAGCGCTTCGCGTCGCTACGCCTTGAACGCGGACGGCAAGCGAGCGACCATCGCGCCGGGCGACTACGACGAGGAGACACTCCATGCTGACGGATCTGGAAACGCGTTGCTTGAACTCATTCCCCGACTGGCTTCGCACGCTCGGCGCAGATGCGGCCGACATGTCGAAGATCTTGGCGTCGGCGTCGGCATCGCTTTCGGTCAAGAAGTACGCGGCGGGAGCGTTGAACTACCTGTTCAAGTCGTTGGATCTGATTCCGGACGGCGTCGAGGACCTCGGGTTTTTGGATGATGCTTTCGTCCTGCGCGTGGCGGCATCGCTGATTGTCACCGAATCGCAAGACATGCGGAACGAAGCGCCGGTGCTCACGCGGCTCGCTGCGGACAAGCCGCTGATCGCGGAGCTTTTGGGCAAGGATTACTCGCGGCTCGAACGGTACGTGCGGGAATTGACGAAAGGAGCTGCGCGAGGGCGAACGGTGGACGAAATCGTCGACGACGATGCCGTGCGGAATAATTTCATCAATGAAGTAACGAATTGGTCGCAGATGTACACGGCGCCATCGTTTACGCGGGACGAGAAGAACGTCATTAAGTTGCAATCGTTCTTGTCGGCCAAACTTCCGACGTGAAAAAGGGGATGACGATGCGTTACAAACTCTTGGGCAATACGGGAATCAAAGTCTCCGAATTGTGCCTCGGCACGATGACGTTCGGCGACAGGTGGGGCAATGGGGCAAACGAGGCCGAATCGCTCGAAGTCGCCGCAGCATACGCCGAAGCCGGCGGGAACTTTCTGGATACGGCCAACAAATACCACGAAGGGCAATCCGAAGAGATTTGCGGCAAGATCATTGCCGGCAATCGCAATCGGTGGGTGCTCGCGACGAAGTTCACCCTCGCAATGGCTTCTGGAGATCCCAATGCTTGCGGCAATTCGCGCAAGAATATGATGCAATCGGTCCATGCGAGCCTCAAACGACTCGGGACCGATTACATCGATCTCTTTTGGGTGCACGCGTGGGACTTCACGACGGGCGTCGACGAGGTCATGCGGGGGCTCGACGATCTCGTGCGTTCGGGCAAAGTACTTGCCGTCGGCGTGTCGGACGTCCCGGCATGGGTCGTGTCGCAAGCGAATACCATTGCGAATTTTCGCGGGTGGTCGCCATTTGCCGCGTTGCAGATCGAATACAGCCTGATCGAACGAACGGTGGAGCGGGACTTGATACCGATGGCGCGCGCATTCGGCTTGACGGTCACGCCTTGGGGACCCCTCGGCGGCGGCGTGCTCACGGGCAAGTATTCGCGAACGGGCGGCAAGCCCGAGGATTCCAAACGCGCCGCTGGCAATGCGAGTCGTTTGTCCGAGCGGAACATGAACATCGCCCGCGAGGTCGACAAGATTGCCGACGAGCTTGGCAAGACGTCGACGCAAGTCGCGACGAACTGGGTGCGTGGCCAAGGTCCGGACATTCTGCCCATTTTTGGCGCACGCAAAGTATCGCAAATTCAGGACGTGATTGGCGCGCTCGATTTCACCCTTGCGCCCGAACACGTCGAACGTCTGAACAATGCGAGCCGTGTCGACCTTGGATTCCCGCATCAATTCTTGAACGTGGAATTCATCCGCAACATCGTCTACGGCGATCGCGTTGCTCACATCGATTTGCCCCCTGGCGCTCGCCCGCGCTGAGCTTCCTTCAATCCACCGATGCGCCCCCTTTCCAACGTGCTGCGTTCGCTCCTTCGCGATGCGGGCGCAGCCGTTGGCGTGTTCGGCCTCGTCAACGTGCTCGGCGAGCTCTTGCGCGGACCGTTTGACGTCATACGATCGTTCGTCGGTGTACCTGAATCATTGCATGTTTTTGCGCTGCCGTTCGAAGCGCTTGTCGCAGTGGTGCTCGTTCTCAATCGCGTAAAACCGTTCGAAACGCAGCGATTTCGCAGCATTGCGGCCGTGCTCGTGGGCACGGTAGCGCTTCTTTCGGCCGCGGATATCATCATTTTTTACTGCGTCGTCTTTTCGGGTCACGTTCAGACGTCCTTTCCCATTCCAAGCTCCATAGTGGTATGCGCGTTCTTTGCGGCGCTCACGTATGACATGGCTCGTGGTCGTTCGAAAGATGCCTGGACGTGGAAACGAGCGCTCCAATTTTTTTCAATTTCATGTGTCGTCGCGGCAGCGCTACCGCTTTTGTTGATGTTTACGTTTGGCCCAACGAACTACGCTCGGGAAGCCGATTGTGCAGTCGTTTTCGGTGCCCGCGTATGGGATGACGGCACGCCATCGCTTGCGCTGTCCGATCGCGTCGATGAAGGAATTCGTTTGTATCAAAAAGGACTCATCAAAAAACTCGTCATGAGTGGTGCGATAGACCAGGGAAATGGGTATTCCGAGCCGGAGGTCATGAAAAAGCGCGCGGTGGAAGCGGGTGTACCGGCTGCTGACATTTTGCTCGACGAAGCAGGAATCGACACGTCGTCGACGGTACGCAATACCGCGGAGCTCATGCAGCGCGAAGGATTTTCGAAGGCCCTTGCGGTGAGCCATTATTATCACGAACCGCGTGTAAAAATGCTTTTTTCGCGGGCGCGCGTGCGTGTGTACACGGTGCCTGCGAAGATGACGCGAAGGCTACTGAAAGAGCCCGTATTCATCGTCCGCGAGATACTCGCGTATTACCATTCTTGGCTATTTCAATGAATGGGCCACTCGTGAACGGGTGCGCCACCGCCAGAAAGAGTTTCGTACTGGCGAAGAAGCGCTTGCAAAGCATCTTGAAGCGGCATGTTGCGGAGCAATTCCGAAAGCATTCGGCGCTGCCACGATGCACCTGTGCGGCGCGTATCGACGCGTGAAGCGAAAATCGAGAGATAATGGTCGGCTTCTTCTGCGTCGACGCCGGCATCGACGAGGCCCCTACGTGCAATGGGCAGGAGCTGCAAACATAGGGCTCGAGCATTGATGTCACGAGGCGATGGCGGAGCATCGGTTGGCCACGGGAAAACGGCATCGAGCCCCGATTGAGCCGCTCGGTAAAACGCATATTGAGCGAGCGGAAATGGGTACGCCGCCAGAATTCGATCCACGTCCGGCGCCAATCCGAGCGTCAGCCCTAGCATGAAGGCTGCATTGGCCACCATGTCCACGGTCGTAGGACCTGCAGGCAGCGCGCGGAATTCGATGCGAAAATGGCCCCCATCCGCGGGATCGTAGACCGCGCGATTCCACCGCCACACAGTGCCATGATGCAATCGAAGCTCGGCAAGCGATGGCACTTGACCACGACGGGCAGCTTCGAGCGGGTTTTCCTCGCCAAGAACGGGCAAGAGCGGAACATGCAATGCCACGCTCTCCGCAAATGCCTCGACGACACTCTTTCGCATCCAGCCATGACCAAACGCGACGCGCGGCGGAGGATGCCAGCCGGGATGTTCCGCGCGATCGTCGACGGATTGTTTGAACAATGCAATTCGTGTTTCTTCCCAGAGACGGTGCCCCACGAGAATGGGAGAATTGCCCGATGCAGCCAGCGTAGGAATCGTGGCCAACTGTGCTGCGTTGTAGTATCGCACGAAGTTCGCGGGCGAAACGCGCAAATGAATTTGAAAGGAGGTACACGCTCCTTCCATCGCCACGTCGTCCGTATCGAGCGCCAGTGGATCGACGCCGTTGATTCGCAAATGAAAGGGTCCACCACGGAGCCGTCGCACGCCCTTCGATAAAGCGACGTAGCGGGGAATGTCGGTCATTTTTTCGAGGACGAGGTCTTCGCGACGCAGCGTCGGCAAAATGCCAATATGCACGATACGTCCGGAGCATTCGCGCGCGGCTCGCGATATTTCCGCAATGGCACCATTTATTTCCGTCGTCAGCGCCGAAAATGGCCGCCCAGCAAGCAACCCGGGCCGAGCATTGAATTCGAGGTTGAAGCGGTCCATCTCGACAGTGAATCGAGGATCGACCGTTCGCGCCAAGACGTCGCGGTTGGCCGGCAGCGGCAGCCCAGCGTCATCGACGATAAAAAGTTCGAGCTCGGCACCAATCGTCGTTTCGCCCTCGCCAAACCCAGGCCTATTTCGCACGAGTGATTCGAGGGCCTCGAGGCTAGCCCGAAGCCGCTCTGAAAAACGATCGTACTCGTGCTCGTCAAAGGTGTCGCGTGCGATGAGCAGGCCCATGAGGATCGAGCTTAGAGAATGAGATTGCAAAAATCGAGTCGAACCGTAGCGTCGCTGCGCACTTTCGACGAGCCGACTTCGGCAACCGAGCGTCGAATTTTGTTGATTTTCACGAATTTACACGGTCGAGCGGCGCTCGATCGCTCGCTTCATGGCGGCGCGTACGCGTTTGTCACGCCGATACGGGCGTTTTCGCGCTCCCTTCGAAACTTCAAAATCACGGCAGTGATGATCGTATTTTCCAACGTCATCATAACGAAGGCCGGAAACTGTGAGGTCGAATGCGGCATTGAATCAAGATTTCATCATGAGCAGTCACGAATTCATGCAGTGGTTCGCCGCAAGCTTGACGCGAGAAAGTAGCTACGGTAGACGGATCATTGCGCCGCGTTTCGTAGAAACGCTTCACGACGCCCAAACGCACGCCTTAACGCTACGGAACGACGACATGGCCCAACGGATTCAGATCTCCCAATCGATCGATGCTGCACCGGAGCCCGAAAAAAGGGGCATCGCGGGTCGCATGACGGCCATGAAGTACGATCAGCTTGCGATTCCCGACATCCCGAAAGAGGAACGGGGCAACGTGTGGTTCGGGATATTTGGCCATTTGGGATCGCCGATTGCGTACGTCGTCGTGCTGGCCATCGTTGGCGTCACGCTATGGAACACCATCTGGGCGTTCTTTGCGGTATCGTTTTTCTTCATTCCATTTACGTTGGTTTGCGAAAAGTTTTGGCCGGCGCTCGGGATTCCCAAAGCCACGCCGAGGGAAATCTTCGACGGGCTGTTCATGGTATTCATCAAGGGCGTGGCGATTGGCGGCGGATTCGTCGCTGCGGGCTGGTACGTCGTTTCGCACTTTCCGCTCTACGGCAAACTCTACAACAATTGGTGGCTCATTGCTGCCGCGACGGTCCTTTGTGACTTCGCCTATTATCTGATTCATCAGTTCATGAGTCACAGCCGAGGCCCCAACCGGATTCTTAGATATTACCGCAAAAAGCACGCGGCTCATCATTCGGTAACCGAGCTGGATTTCCTCCGCGGCAATCAATCGTCGCTCGTCGATACGTCGCTCGGGCAATTCCAACCGGCGCTCATCATCATTTCGTGGCTGCTCGGAATGGATCTGGCCCCGACCCTCGTCGCTTACGGGCTCATCCTGCTGCTCCAAGCCACCGACCATACGAACATCACGTTCAACATCGGGTGGCTCAGCTACATCTTCATGGACAATCACGCGCACAAGCTGCACCATTGCAAGCGAGGCAATCTTATCAACCATGCAGCAGGGTTTTCGTTCTTCGACCGCTTGTTCGGCACGTATTACGAAGACTGGCGGCTTTCGTCGAATTACCTGCATCACCATGGCATTCCGCTACCCATCAAACGAGCCGACGAAAAGAAAAAACCGAGCTCGCGTGATGCCGACTCGGAATGAACGCGGCTAGCCTCGTATGAAGAAAGATTACGCGCTCATCACCGGCGCCAGCAGCGGTATTGGGCTCGCCATGGCCCACGAGCTGGCCGATCAGGGCTATCCCCTCATTCTCGTCGCTCGTCGTATCGATCGCTTGGAATCGCTCGCTGCCGACATTCGTAAACGCACGAACGTCGACGTCTGCGTGATTCCACTGGATCTGTCGGAGCCCGACGCTGCCGAGCGCCTGCGCGAAGAGACGGCTCGAAGGAAGCTGCATACCGAAATCCTGATCAACAATGCGGGATATGGCATGCAGGGCAAGTTCATCGAAATGGACACGCGCAAAATGGCCGCGATGTTCCGGCTCAACATCGACGCTTTGACATTCCTGTGTCGCGAATTCGCGCCGGCCATGGTCGAGCGAAAACACGGCTACATCCTCAATGTCGCGTCGGCTTCTGCTTTTTTGCCTTCACCCTATGTCGCGGCCTATGCGGCAAGCCAAGCGTTCGTGGGGCAATTTTCGGAAGCTTTGCGCTTCGAGCTCGAGGGAACCGGCGTGAGTGTCACGACGCTTTACCCAGGCGTCACGACGACCGAATTCAACGACGTCGCGGGGGCAAAACATCCGCCCCTCATGAATGCGTCGGTTCTCACGGCCGCGCAGGTTGCACGCATCAGCTTACGCGCAATGTTTCGCAGAAAACGCAGCATCGTGCCGGGCATCATCAACAAAATCAATGCATTTTTCAGTCAGGTCTTCCACCGCGGAATCATTACGTACGTGGCCGGAACGCTGCTGAAAAAAGCCAACGGTCATTGACGCATCAAGCTCGCTCGCGTTTTGCAGCCGCGGCGATTCCGTCACGCAGACTCCGCAAGAGAAGCACGTCGCCCATATCCACGCCTGCCATGACGAGCGTCCGCGCGAGCGCTGGCGCGATGCCTGTCACGATGGTGCGCGCGCCGAGAAGCCGAATCGCACGGCCAAGACGGGCCACTTGTTCGGCCGTCTGAGCGGTCGTCAACGCGTCGGCACCGGTCAAATCCAAGATGACGCATTCTGCCCCGCGATTCGACACGACCGCTAAAACGCGCTCCTCGAGCGCATTCGCTCGCGCTGAATCGAGTGTACCGATGATGGGCAATGCAATCGTGCGAGCAGACACTTCGAGCATGGGCGCGGACAGGGCCAAAATCTCCGCTTTTTGCTTCTCCACGAGCGCCAGCGTTCCACGCAATTCGGCCGCGAGCCGACCTTCGTCCTGTGCACGCCGCTCGGCTTGATAGCGCGCAGTTTCGTCCGTGTGCTGCACCAAAATGACGGTCTTGCCCGTTGCAGGATCCGGCAATGTTCGCGCCTCGATCGCGTGCCAATTGTCGCCAGTCTCCGCTCGCACGAGCGTCTCGAGCTCGAAGACTTCGCCCGCACGCGCCGACGCAAAAATCGCTTCGGATATCGCGTCATCGGTGAATCGAGAAGCAAACGAATTCTCCGCCCCGAACGCTCGAATGGCTGCCGGGTTTTGCAGGACAATCTTCCCCTCCATGTCGAGCAGCGTCACCATCAAGGACGTGTGCCTCAGCGCTTCGATGCTGCGCACGAGATCCGGCGTGGGCCCTTTTTCCTTCACGAATGCCTGAATGAGCACGCCCGTGCGATCGTCGTCGAGCTGCACACCCGACATGAAGAGCTTCATCGTCACGGGTTCGCCTTTTGGATACAGCGTCCATTCCTCTTCAGCGCTGCGCCCAAAGCGAAAGCTCTCGATGTACCCCTGCATTCTCGCGCGCGTGGATGCGGTCATGTCCGAGTAATCGCGGGCGTAGAGCTCTTCGCGCGTTTTCGCGCGCCAGATCTCCAAAGCAGCATGATTTGCCCAACGCTGACGAAAAAACCCGCGTCGAATACCCACGTCGGCACCGGAGAAAGATCCAGTGCCGCAAGCCGTTCGTGAAGCTTCATCAACTGCACCGCCACGAAATTTGAAACGAGGCACCGTCTAGGACGAATCGCGCATTTTGTCCACCCCCGAATGCATTCTATTTGTTCGGAATATGCTGGATTTCCACATTCGAGCAGACAAGTGCCACATCACCGCAATGCATCCAGCGATTCGAGCACACATTCCAGCGTCCGGCGGCCAAACGAGCGCGCTCGGTCGGGAGAAAATCCATCTGCTGGCGCAACATCTTTGAAGGGCATTTCAATGGTCATGGACAAGCAATCGAAGCGTTCGCCGACCCAATTGTTGGCAATTCGCAAGTCGCCTTTGCCAGGATCGTTCGGTCCATAATCGTGCTCGGGGGAAAAACCGCGATCACATTTCACAAGGCCCCCGGCAAACCGCCTTTCGAGCCAATGAAGCCGGTCCGAATATCGAGGGTTCCCCGCGCAACCAACGGCGAAAATGCACGGTTCGGTTTCGTCGCCGTGAATGTCGAGATAGAGATCCACACCCGCTTCTTCCATGGCGGATCGAACGGCGAGCACTTCAGGGCTCGCTTCGGCGTTGGGAAATGCCCATTCGCGATTGAGGTCCCGCCCAGCCGCATTCGTACGGAAATTGCCTCGGGCACTGCCATCCGGATTGACGTTGGGCACAATGAAAATCACGCAATCGTCGAGCAAGGCGCGGGTGACTTCGTCATCGCCATCGAGCAACCTTTCGATGACGCCTTCCGCAAAGAATGCCGCCATCGTTTCCCCGGAATGCTGCCTGGCTGAAATCCATATTCGCCGTTTGCCCGGACCATCATTGCCAAACGATACGAGATCAATCGAGCGGCCTTCGATGCTTCGTCCAATCGAATCGACGCGCATCCACGGCACACTCGATGCGCGTGTCAAAAGCGTTCGTTGCCGGTCGAGAGGATATGCTCCAAAATAGGAATAATGCACGACGTCGTCTTCAGGTCGATGCCGAAGAACGAGCTTTCGTCCGTCGAAATGCGTGTCGATGCGAAACCATCGTTCGAGGTCGTACGAAGCGAGCGCGCGGTAATGGTAGTAGCCGTGAGGATAACTGGCCTCACCTGCATTGACGATCGACAATTCGAGGTGCGACCCTTGAGCGCCTCGCACGCGGAAGTGGAACCATTGGCGGATGGGCGACGCGCTGTCGTGCTGAAGCGTAAGCTCCGCCGATCCGCCGTGATGCTTGCGAACGAGATGAATGTTTCCGCCGCAAAGATCGGCATCGATCCACATGTCACCATCATCGCACGACACGAGGCTTGCGAAAATAGCTCGTGTAAATTTCTACCCCGCAATCCTCCGTAGCGTTATCACCGGCTTATTTGCTTCCCGCGACTTGTCGATATCGATGACGCCTTCCAGCACCCAATCGCCTTCGCCCGATTCGTCGACCAAAATCTGCGTAAATTCCCACACGAACGGCCATTGACGCACCTGCGTATGGCTCGGATTGCGAGCCGCAGGATCCGTCCGAATTTCCGGGTGCTCCTCCCAATACGCGGCCAATGCCTCGTCGAATCGCCGCGGCGTCCATTCTTCGCCACCAGCCTGCACAATCGCCGAGGCCTCTTCGTAATCGCGTTTCGACAGCGCACGCACGAGCGAAAACAGTTCGTTGCGCAAAAGCGCGACGAACGCACGCGTGTCGGTCGTGATGTCGAACGCCTCCTTCTCCTCGGTTTGTCTTTCTACAACCTTCACCGCACGCGATGGATCGCGCATCCGCTCCCACTCTTCGAGCAGCGACGAGTCCACCTGACGCACGATCGCTCCGAGAAAAATCTCCACGTCGTCGATCTCGTCGGTTTTCACGCTGTCCGGCACCGTCTGCACGAGCGCCTTGTACACGTCCGACAAGTACCGCAACAAAAGCCCTTCGCTGCGCTGAAGCTCGTACTCGCGGATGTAGTCGCTGAACGAGTACAGGTTCTCGTACATCTCACGCGCGATCGACTTCGGCCGAATGTTCTCGCGTCCGACCCACGGATGATGCCTCGCGAACTCGTTGAACGTGCCGTACACGAACTCCGCTTGCGGCTTCGGATACTCCATCTTGTCGAGCTCCGCGACGCGATCCTCGAACTCCATGCCCGCTTGTTTCAGCTCGATCATCTTCAGCCGCTTCAACTTGTCGAGCTGCTTTTGCAGGATGAGATCCGGGTTTTCGAGGATGCTTTCGACGAGCGTCAGGACATCGAGCTGGTGCGTCGCCGATTCCGGATCGAGCTTGTGAACGGTGTCGACGAGCCACAAACCAAGGGCGTGATTGATGGAAAAGTCTTCTTGCAAGTCGACGTTCACGCGCACTTTGCGGCCCGATTCGTGATGAAACGGGAGCAGTTCCACGATGCCTCCGCGCACGAGCGAGCGGAACATTTGCAGCGCCGTCTTCTTGTGAATCCGCCGCTGCGCGGGCGTTTCGTGCACGCTCGAGAGCAGCTTCTTCATCGCGCGACAACCGTCACCTTCGCGGCCGAGCACGTTCAGGAGCATCCCGTGTGACACGGAAAAACGCGACACGAGGGGCTCGGGATCGGACGCGATGAGCTTTTCGAACGTGGCTCGATCGAAGTGCACGTAGCCTTTTTCAGGCGGTTTTTTGCGTACGATGCGCTTCTTCTTGACGGGATCGCTTCCGGCTTTCGCTTCGAGTCTCAAGTTCTCGATGACGTGCTCGGGTGCTTGCGCAACCACGGTGCCTCGATCGTCGAAGCCTTTTCTTCCTGCGCGTCCCGAGATCTGTTGAAAGTCGCGCACGCTGAGGATCGCCGTCTTTTGTCCGTCGAACTTGCACAGTTTCGTAAAAAGCACCGTGCGAATCGGGATGTTCACGCCGACGCCGAGCGTGTCCGTTCCACAGATGACCTTGAGCAAACCCTTTTGCGCGAGTTTTTCGACGAGCAAGCGATACTTCGGCAACAGGCCCGCGTGATGCAGTCCGACGCCGTGGCGCAGAAAGCGCTGCAAATCCTTGCCGTAGGGACTATCGAACCGCGCGCCGGAGAGCACGTTGGCGATTGCGCGTTTGTCTTCCTTCGACGCGTAGTCGAGGCTCATCAAGTTTTGCGCTTCTTCGGCGGCTGCGCGCTGCGTGAAGCAAACGATGTAGACCGGTGCTCGATCTTTTTGCACCAGATCGTGGACGGTCTCGTGCAGCGCCGTTTCGCGGTATTCGAAATCGAGCGGCACGGGCCTTTCGCGCGAGCGCACGAGCGCCGTTTCTTTGCCCGTCAAGTCCGTGAGGATCTTGGAGAATTTTTCGGTGTCGCCGAGCGTTGCCGACATGAGCAAGAACGTCGCGTTCGGCATCGTGAGCAGCGGAACTTGCCATGCGACGCCGCGATCGCGATCGGCGTAGTAATGAAACTCGTCCATGATCACGTAGTCGATCCCCGAGCTGTCGCCTTCACGCAGCGCGATGTTCGAGAGGATCTCCGCGGTGCAGCAGACGATGGGTGCGTCCCGGTTGACCGATGCATCGCCGGTCATCATGCCGACGTTGTCGGGTCCGAAATCTCGACACAGAGCAAAAAACTTTTCGCTCACGAGAGCCTTGATGGGGCAGGTGTAAAAGGATCGCTTGCCCTTCGACATGGCCAGAAAGTGCATCGCCGTGGCGACGAGCGATTTGCCTGATCCGGTCGGCGTATTGAGGATCAAGTTCTTGCCGGCGCAGATCTCGAGCAGGGCTTCTTCTTGTGCGGGGTAAAGCTCGAGGTTTTTCTCGTACACATAGTCGAGAAATCGATCGAAGATGTCGTCGGCCGATGTGTCTTCGTCTGGCCGAGGGAGACGTCGAGCGAGAGGTGCGGAGGTCGAGTCGGAGGGAAGCACGGCCCGGTCATGCCATGAAACGGGGCCTTCGGGGACGGATGCGCGTCGGAAAAAGTACAAGCTCGGGGTCAGGGTGTGGACGGATGAAGTTCCCCCTTTGCCGCGGCGATGTGGTTGCGCTAGTGCGGAGGGGCGAAGGTGCTTACGAGGGAGCGGATGAAAGGGTGCAGTTCGTTGAACCAGCAACGGGCTGCTAGCGCGCGAGAGGCAATCCGGGGCATGATGGTCTCGCAGAGCGCGCTTGTGGCATGCGCGGGAGAGAAGGCGTGAGCGCGGACAACTCCAACCCAAGCGACCAACCCGACGAAGCAGCCGATGCGTCGAACGCAGCTCCGCAGAGCAAGCGCGGTGGCGTGGTCGCCTCGCATGGCGAGCGTGAAAAGCGCGCGTACGTTGCCCCGGTCGAAGTGCCACGACGTCATCAACGCATGGCGACGATCGACATGTCCAAGGTGCGAATTGCGCCGGACATGAAGGTTCAGACGGTCGATCCGCGGCACATGCCGACGCAGAAGATGGACCTACCGCCGGGCGGACTACGTCCACCGCCGCCACCGGCGAACGTGGAAGTTGCCGACGCGCAATCGCAGCCGCAGCCGCAGCTTCAACCGGGCGCAGCAGCAAGTCCGTGGTCGCAAAACGCAGGCATCGATCGATCGATGTTGCCATCGGCCGCGATGGCGCCGCCTGCCCCCGCACAAGCAGCACGTCTTCCTTCCATGCCTCCAACGGGCGGCAAAGCGCAGACCAATTTTGGCCCTGCGATTTGGATCGCCGTCATCGTCGTCGCCGCACTCATTGGTGGGGGCGTCGCATATGTGCTGCGCAGCGGAGGGGCCAGCGGCGGAACCGATGGAGTCTCATCGAGCGCGCCGATCGCGATCTCCGTACCGGGCGTAGCGCCTGCGGCAACAAGTACGACATCGCCTGCCGACTCCGAGGAGGTCGTCGAAATGGAAGAGCCCGACGCGACGGAAGATGCTGGGGCAGCGTCCCCCGCGACGAAATCTCAAACTCCGCGCACGGCACCACGACGACCTTCGACAACGACCAAACCAACCGCTACGACCACGGCTCCAGCGCCGACCACAACGTCGACGGCGCGACCGCGACTGTTCGATTGACCGGGGGAAAGCATGCGACAACGCGCGTTCATCGCAGCAGCGCTCGTGGCGATGTCGTTTGGCACGTCAGCACGTGCCGACGACACGGCGCGCGCCAAAGAGCTCTACGAGATGGGCAACAAGCTCTACGACGAGCAAAAGTGGGCCGAAGCGGAAGCGGCGTATCAATCTGCGTGGAATCTCCGTCAGAGCCATGATCTGGCGGGCAACCTCGGTGCTGTCGAGATGCAGCTCGGCCAGTATCGTGACGCTGCCGAGCATCTTTCGTACGCGTACGATGGTTTCCCTGCCGGGGGAAAACCCGAAGTGCGCGCGGCGCTCGCCAAGAGCATCGAAGAAGCGAAGCAACACATTGGCGTGCTTCGCATCAAGACGAACGTCATTGGCGCGAGGCTCTATGTCGATGGCAAACTCGTCGGACAATCGCCGCTCGAAAAAGGGGTCTTCGTCGACGTAGGTCAGCGCGTCATCGAAGGGCGCATGGATGGTCACGACGATGTGCTGCGCACGGTCGTCGTTGCCAAGGGCTCGACGCAGGATCTCGATCTGCAGCTCGTGCCCAAAGTCGGCGGCGCGAGCGCGGGCGGCAATGCGAAGCGCACGGTGATCATTGCGGTCGGCGCAGGTCTCGCCGCAGCGGGGCTTGGAGTGGGCATTGGATTTTGGGCGGCTGGTTCAGGCAAGACGTCGGATGCGGAGGGCATTCGCGGAGGTCTGAAGGTGGGAGATTGCCCCGGAACGACGCCTGAAATCATTGCCAAGTGCACGTCGTTGAAATCCACGCTCGAAGACCACGACACGTACGTGAACGTGGGCACGGGGATGTTCGTGACGGGTCTGATCCTCGGTGCAGGCACGGTCGGATACGCGGTGATGACGAGGAAGAAGTCGAGCACGATGGGGTTCGAAATGACTCCGGTCGTCGCACCGACCTTTGCCGGTGTATCCTTGTCGGGTCGGTTCTGAACGACTCACTTCCGCTGCAAGATCAATTTGGACACGAGCTTGTTGCTTGCCAATAAGGAGGCTTCTCATGCGCAATTTGCAAAAAACGTTGGCGCTGTTCGGAATGATGGTGACCGGGAGCATTGCGCAACTGGCTGGCTGCGCAAACGATGCACAAGATTGCACGTTGAATTATGAAGCATGCTCCACGAGTGGCAGCAGCAGCAGCAGCGGCGTGATCCCACCGCCACCCGAGTGTGCTGCTTTACCAAGCGAGAAGCCCGAGGTAATTCGCGACACGTGCGCATATTTCGTTGGTGGTGCCAAAGCGAGCGACGATGGTGATGGCAATGAATTGACTCCGCTGAAATCGCTGCAGAAGGCCGTCGAGCTTGCAGCAGCGGACAAAACGGGTCGTTCGCGCGTGTATGTGTGTGGAAGCGTCTCGGAACGAATCGAGATGACGGCAGGTGTTTCGGTGTTTGGCGGATTCGATTGTGCCGGCGACGAATGGCAATACGATCCGAATCAGCGCGCTACCATTGCGCCGGCTGCGCCCCTTGCCGATGCCGAGTTTCAGGCGTCGGTGCGTATTCGCGGCAATGGTACGACGAACATTGAAGATGTGAACATCGAAGCTGCAGCAGCGGTGATTGACGGAGGTTCGTCGATTGCCGTCATCGTCGATCAGGCGACGGTCCATTTCGCTCGAGCAAACCTGACGGCTGGCGATGCGAAGGGTGGGGCGACGGGAGCGACGCCGAGCGACGACATCGGGCCGGACAATGCAGACGACATGGCGATCAAAGGCAACAATGGCGCGACGGCATGCATGGGCGGAGGTTCGGGTAATCCCGGCGGTGCCGCCAAGTCGAATTCGTCATGTGCTGAAACGGTGGGGGGCAAAGGCGGCAACGGTCAGGACCTGATCGCAGCCAATGCGGGTGATCCAGGATTACCGATGGTCATTGGTTTTGGCGACGGAGGAGCGGGCGAAGATGCCATGCAATGCAAGCCCGGCGACGACGGAGCGTATGGCGAAAATGGTGCGGACGCCACGGGCGCGACCGGCATCGGCGAAATCAGCGCCACGGGATACATTGGAATGGACGGAGCAACCGGCACCAAAGGCACGGCTGGTCAAGGCGGCGGTGGCGGGGGTGGTGCCAAAGGGAAAACCAATTGTAATGGTGCCAGCGGCGGCAGCGGCGGAGCTGGAGGGTGTGGAGGAAACGGTGGTTTTGGCGGCCGATTTGGCGGATCGAGCATCGCCATCGTTTTGCTAGAAGGTGCGGTGCCGAAATTCGACAGTGTAACGATTGCAACCGGCAATGGCGGCGCGGGCGGGCCGGGTGGAATTGGCCAATTCGGAGCTGTTGGTGGCAATCCTGGTACCGGCGGGTCGGGCAACATGGGCACGAAGGCAGCGTGTAATGGTGGCCGTGGTGGTCAAGGTGGAAACGGTGGTCAAGGAGGAGGAGGGCTTGGTGGTCACTCCATCGGCATTGCCTACAAAAAGGGAGCCACAGCTCCCGACACCGCGGGTGCCGACATCCAAACCGGCACGGCGGGCAATGGCGGCGCCGGCGCAGATGCGGCTGGCAACGGCGGAAACGGTGTCAAGGACAACACGCACGAGTTGAATTGACGTAGCCCCGCAACCCGACACGTCCGTGCGACATTTGATATGGACACGCGCAAGTGATCATGGAATAACCGCCGCGTGTCGAATTTCCGCCAACCTCCGACCGGTCCAACCTCTGGGTCGGAGTCTTCGCCCGAAATAGAATCGAGCTTTCCTGCGGAATCCGTTCGGTATGGATCCTACAAGCCGGCGGCCGGTGCGCTCCATGATATCGCGCCCACGTCGACGCGCGCCGAAAGACCACCGGGTTACCCGCAACGAATCTCTTCTCTTCCACCTCCCACTTCGTCGGCATTTCGAGCGCCCGCTCCTGCCGCCAACAGCACCGCAGGACAGCCGCAACGATGCGGCAAGGGAGGCATTTACCAGGCCGTACGACTCCTCGAGAGAAAACACGGAGCATTTTTCATTTCTCGCCTCATTCTCGCGTCTGGAATCAACCTGCGCGGCTTCGATGCCAGCACGTACGACGATCCGGTCGCGGTAAACAAATTCATCAAGACATTACGAACCATGCTTTCCCCATCCGATATGGCAGGCCTTTTGTCTCAAGCCCCATCACTCATCCACATGAAGTAGAAAAACGAGGGAGGAACCGTGAGTTTTTTCATGACGAGCGCTGGATACAGCGCTGCCGAAGATGCCTCGAGCGGTGTGCAAGAAGCCATTGCTGCGGCCAAAGAAGGTCTTTCTGGGAATGCACCGAAACTGTGCATTCTTGCCGCCACGATGGATCACGACGCGGCCCAAATTCACAAAGCGGTTCGAACTGCTTTGCCCGGTGTACCCATTCATGGAGCGACCACGTCGCTCGGCGTCCTCGGCCGCTCGGGTGTCGTCATGGGTTCGAACGGCGGCATTGGCGTGCTTCTTTTCGCATCGAGCGACGATGCGGCGTTTGCCACGGGCAGCGCTGATTTCGCGGATGGCCCGAAAGCCGCCGGTCACAAAGCTGCCGCGCAAATCGTCGCCAATGGTCCTTCCGGAAAAACCCCACGACTGCTCTTCATCGCCGCCACGCCCGGGAAAGAAGAACAAGTCCTCGAGGGCATCCACGAAGTATTGCCAGGCGTGCCCATATTCGGTGGCAGCGCCGCCGACCACGCGATTCAGGGCGACTGGAGCATTTTCACGAGCAGCGATACCAAACGCGAAGGCGTGACGCTCGCCGCCATCTTTGGCGACGACATTCGCGTCGGCGCTGCCATCGAAGGTCCTTATGAACCGACGGCCAACAAGGCGCGCGTGACGTCCGCCAATGGCCGCACCGTCAAAGCGCTCGACAATCGCCCCGCAACGGAAGTCCTCCATGCATGGATTGGCGACGCCATTTCCGACCAAGTGCGCGAAGGTGGCAATCTCCTCATGCAAACCGCGCTCAATCCCATCGGTATTGCCCGAGGCGGCCGCGAAGACAAACCATTTCACGTGCTCCTTCACCCAGCTCACGCCCACCCCGAAGGCAACATCGATCTTTTCGCCGAAGCCCCCGAAGGCTCGACCGTATGCCTCATGTCCGGCACCGGCGACAGCCTCGTCGGTATCGTCGACCGCCTCGTCGATCGCTGCCTCGATACATCGAAGCTCGGCGTCCAAGACGCTCGCGGCGCATTTTTGATCTATTGTGCCGGATGCGCCGGAGCGCTCGGAAATCGCATCGACGAAGTCCTCTCGCGCCTATCGTCGCGCCTTCCCAATGTGCCGCTGCTCGGGTTCTGCACGTTCGGCGAACAAGGCCACGTGCCCGAAATCGGCAATGTCCACACCAACCTGTCGGTAGCGCTCGTCGTCGTCGGATGATATAGGTGCCCCATGTACGTCGTCTGCGTCCGCATCCAAGTTTTGCCTGAACGCGTCGAAGAATTCATCGAAGCCACGAAAGGCAACTACGAAGGAACTCGCACCGAACCGGGCAACGTCCGTTTCGATGTCCTTCGCGGCGCAGACGACCCGTACCGGTTTTTCCTGTACGAAGTTTATCGTGACGAAACCGACTTCAAAGCGCACCAGCAAACCCCGCACTATCTGAAATGGCGAGAAACCGTGGCGCCGATGATGGCCGTGCCGCGCATTGGCGAAAAATACGCCAATCTCTTCCCGGATCCCTGGGGCTGAATTCGCCGTGCAGTTCTCATTTCGGACCACTCCCGAAATTCTGTTTGGCGCAGGCACGCTCGCCGAAGCCCCCGCCATCGTCGCTCGCACCGGTAAACGTTGCTTGCTCGTCACGGGAAAACACTCGCTCGCGCGCTCCGGACACCTGCAAAAGCTGGAAGCAGCCCTGGAAGCACGTGGCGTCGCATTCGGGCACTTCACGGTCGACGGCGAACCGGACATCGCCGTCGCCGACGACAGCGCACGATTCGCTCGCGAAGGCGGCTACGACGTCGTCCTTGCCGTCGGCGGAGGCAGCGTCATCGACGCCGCCAAAGCCGCCGCTGCGCTTGCCACGAACGACGGCGTCGCCATGGATTACATCGAAGCCGTCGGCGCCGGCCGCTCCATCGACAAAGTCCCCCTACCCCTCATTGCAGTCCCGACGACAGCCGGAAGCGGCTCCGAAGTAACCAAAAACAGCGTTCTCCGTATCCCCGACTTACAGGTAAAACGAAGCATCCGCAGCGATCTCATGATTCCGCGCGTAGCGATCATCGATCCGGCCCTCATTGCAACGACACCTCGTTCGGTCGCAGCATCCTCGGGTCTCGATGCTCTCACGCACCTCATCGAGGCATATCTTTCCAAAGGTGCGCAGCCCATGACCGATGCGCTCGTGGTTCCGGGCATTTCAATGGCATATCGCGCGCTCGTATTGCTCGCACGTGGCCAAGCGAATGGTGAATCGCATGCGTCGATGGCATTGGCAGCGCTATGGGGAGGCATTGCGCTTGCCAATGCGGGGCTCGGTGCAGTCCATGGTCTCGTCGCGCCGCTCGGTGGGCTTTGCTCGGTGCCGCATGGAGCTGGTTGCGGCTGTTTGCTTCCGGCTACATTTGCGGCCAATGTGCATGCGCTTCGCTCGCGTGCACCGAATGGCCCGGCCCTTGCACGAGCCGACGAGGTGGCGCGAATCATCGTTCCGGAAAATGAAGCCGATCGCAGCCCTGAACGAGCCGCCATGGCGCTCGATGAATTGCGTCATGCTCTCGCCGTGCCGCCGCTCGCCGATTATGGAGTTACCGAAAAGGACCTTGCCGGCATCATTGCGGGCTCGCGAGCTGGCAGTATGCGGCACAATCCCATCGAATTGACCGACGAAGAGCTCGACGGCATATTGCGCAAATCACTCGCGCAGTCATCACAGTAATTTCGCTTTGCCTTGACTCGCCAGCGTAAACCCGATCAATTTGTAAAGCAGCCTCGCGCCCACGTTTCCGTCCCATTCGTCGCCTTCGGGTCCCGGCGCCACTTCGTTCAAATCGAATCCGACGATGGTTTTTCCGGCGCGCACCACTTCGCCCATGACGAACACCGCTTCGGCATAATCGATTCCTCCGGGCACGGGCGTACCCGTATGCGGGCAAAAGCGCGGATCGAGCCCATCGATGTCGAACGAGATCCACACGTCGTTCGGAAGAGCTGCTACCATTTCTCGAGCAATCGACGCGAATGATTCTCCCATCATCTTTCGCCGAGATATCGTGCGATCGAAAAACACGCTCACGCGGTCGCCCTGGCTCTTGCAGTATTCGATTTCGTCTTCGCACACGTCTCGAATACCCACTTGCACCAATTTTTTGACGTTGGCCACCCGCTCGAGCACGTTGTGCATGATCGATGCGTGCGAAAACGTAAAACCTTCGTACGCTTGCCGAGTATCCGAATGAGCGTCGAAATGCAAAACGCCGATTCCGTTCGGTCGACTTTGCGCCACGACTTCGATGGCTCCAAGAGGCACGGAATGGTCGCCTCCAACGATTCCCACGATTTTGCCCGCGCGGAGCAATCGTTCGGTCTCGGCGTGCACGAACGCATTGAGTTTGCCGCTCAATTCATTGACACGAGCGAGCGCTGCCGCAGCATCGGGGCCGTCCACGACGCCTCCCGCATCGATGATGACGCTCGCCAATTTACGGCCTTCTTCGTTCCAGCTCCCCACGCGTTCGTCTTCGGGCAACATGAAAATCCCAGGAAGGTAGGGTTTTTCCACGTCGAGGTCGTACAGATCGACTTGGCGGCTCGCTTCTAAAATCGCACGAGGCCCGTGGGCCGTTCCTCCACCGTACGATGTCGTCACTTCCCAAGGAACGGGCACGAGCACCACGGTCGCATCGGATTCGGTGAACGGCAAACCATAGATGCCGGAATCGACGGCGGCCGGCGCGTTGGGATCGAACGAGGTGTTCATGGCGCGGGGCGTATAGCACGCGCAGTCGCAGATGTCTCGACGCACGTTCACCGAACGCCTTGGCCTGGCATCGGAATGAAGTAGAATCGATGAATGATCACCCAACGCCTTCTGCTCAAAGTCATCGCATCCGTCCTTCTCTTGCCTGCCGCAATCATTTCCGCCTGTACCCCCGAAGAACGCCAATACGGCAGCGGCGGTTCGAGCAGCTCGAGCAGTTCGAGCTCCGGTGGAATGCAGTGCGCATCCGACACCGACTGCGGCGCGAGCAGCGAGTGTCAAACGTTTGCCTGCGTCAACGGCCAGTGCAACGTCACGTTCACGTCGATGGGGACTCCCGTCGCCGTCCAAGAAATCGGCGATTGCCAAAGCAACGTTTGCGATGGCAAAGGTTACATCGTGAAGGTCGAGGATCTTGCCGATCCTACGGACGACGGTATTACCTGCACGCTCGATGCATGCGTCGGAACCGAAACGCAACACGGATTTCTCGCAGCGGGAACGGCGTGCAACGGTTCTCAATACTGCGACGGATTCGGCATGTGCGTCGAATGTCTCGAGGGTTCTCATTGCGCGAGCAGCATTTGCTCGGGAGGATTTTGTGCAACGGCCGAATGCACCGACACGGTCAAAAATGGGATCGAAACGGACGTCGATTGCGGCGGACTTCAATGCCCCAGGTGTTCGGCGGGCGCGACGTGCACGGTTGACCAGGATTGCAAGAGCCTGATTTGCAGCGGCGGAATTTGCACCGAGGCTACGTGCGAAGATGCCGTGATGAATGGGCAAGAAACGGATATCGATTGCGGCGGACCCGATTGCAAGCCGTGCCCGACGGGGAAGGTATGCAATGCCGGGCTGGACTGCACCAGCAAGGTATGTAAAGGAAACATTTGCCAAGATCCGTCGTGCAACGACCAAGTCAAGAACGGCTACGAGACCGATGTCGATTGTGGTGGCGGCGTGCCGTGCACCAAGTGCTCCCTTGGACAATCGTGCTACGTTGGGAAAGATTGTTTGAGCGGCAACTGCTGCGTGCCCGAATTCGGAATGCTTGGAACCTGTCTCGTTTATGGCGAAACGTGCGCGCTCCGAGTGCGTAGCGAGATATCACAATGACGAGCGCCGCGACTACTTGCGTCTCGTTTTCCGAATGCGCGGCAGCATTGGCTTGATGCGCTCCCCGAGCGCTACCGCATCCGGATCCCGAAATCGCACGTGAAAGTGCGTCATGTGTCCCCATGCATGCCGAATGGCCGTGTCCCTTTTCGTAGGGTTTTGAAACCATTCCTCGGTCGGTTGCTCTTCTTTCGGTAATGTCGCGACATACGCTTTGACGACGCGCTGCACCGTCAGGTCCATGAATATCGTATCGACGTTGCCGCCTTCGATGAAAGCTCGCACGAGCGCCCACGTGCGCGGGAGATCCAAGTTTTTGGCTGTCGCTTTTTCATACCAACGAGCATTCGTACGGTAAAAATAACCTACGTCCACATCGAGCCCCGATTGATGACTCGCATGCGGCCTGAGCCAGCCACCTTTTTCCCGCGAAATATCCCCGACATAAAGCTTTGGCGTATCGGAAAAACATCGCCGAACCTCACGCACGGCGCGCTCGACGGACCGGATGACGAGCTCCGTTCCCCACGCATACCCACCTGCGTGCTCGATTCCGTCGGACTCCTTCAATTCGACACCCCCGAACAGCGATCCGCGCGTCGGTTTGCCGACCGACGCCGAACCGAGCGCCTCGGGATTTTCTTGAAGAGCTCGGAATAGCTCTGCATTCGATTGCGGTATTTCTCGACGCGGTAGTTCGATTTTTGGTTCCGGTGGGCACCGCGTAGGTTTTTCCGGTACAGGTTCGGCACTTGGAACTGCACTCGCAGGCGGCGCCAATTGTTCCGCCACCACGGGTGCCGCGGATGTTTGCATAACGGTGGAGCTTGCACTCGGCGTGGGTGGTGAAGCTTTTGGCAATGAAGTGCCACTTCGCCAAACGGCAAGAAACGAGCCTACGCCTACGAAAACGACGACCGTGCTCAGAAGTCCAAAACGCGCAGGTTTCACGACGCCACGCTGCTACACCGCGCCATCGACGAGAATCGTCGCTCCATTCACGTACGAGCTCCGATCCGACACCAAGAACGCCGCCACTTCGGCCGCTTCTTGAAACGTTCCCAATCGGCCGAGCGCCGTGTGGCGAATGTATTCGTCGAGCCGTCCTTTTGGCAAATTCACGCTCACGCCGCCTTCGAGAACGCCCGGGGCCAAATTGTTCACCGTAATGCCATAGCGCCCGATTTCTTTGGCCAGCGATTCGGTAAAACCCTTGATGGCAGCTTTTGCCGTCGAATAATGCACCGGCGCCTGCATCATTTTCACGCCCGCCAGCGACCCGATGTTCAGAATGCGCCCGCGCTTCAACCGCACCATCCCGCGCAATACCGCACGCGTCGTCAAAAACGTCCCTTTCACGTTCGTATCGAGCACCCGGTCCCAGTCTTCTTCCTCCATCAGCGCGAGCGGCACGACGTCGCTCACGCCCGCATTGTTCACCAAAATGTCGATCGTTCCGATGTTTTTTTCCATCGTCCGCACGAGGTCATCGAGCCCCTGTTTGTCGAGAACGCTCGTACGGAAAGAAAAACCCTGTACGCCGTGCGATTGAATTTCAGCGAGCGTCTCCTGCGCTTCGGCTTCGGATTTGGTCCAATTGAATGCCACGTGCGCGCCTTCGCGAGCGAGCGTGGTCGCAATGGCGCGCCCGAGCCCTTTGGAACCGCCGGTGACGAGTGCGATGTGTCCTTCGCAAAGCTTCATGGATTCACGATGGACAGGCGGGTCGTGCCGTTTTCCTTGACCCAGGGCTTTTTGCCCCACGAAGGCGTCGTCGTGCCCGCGCCTTTCGCTGCGCCTCGATGGAACATATTGAATCCGCAAGCGGGCATGATGCGCCCATCGGTCTGCGGATAATGGTGACAACACTTTCGTAGCCGCTCCAAATCGAAATCGTGCCGATCCATGTAATGGTGCAAAAAGATCGACTTGGCTTGCTGTTCACCAATCAGCAAACTCTCCTTTTCCGTGAGCGGTCTGTCCGGGAACATCACGCGAATCGTACGCTTGAGCGCCGCGAGAATTTCCGTGCCGCGATCGATTTCGTCTTGATGGGCGTACACCTCGTAAAGCACGTCTTGGAGCGTCTTTTCCATTTCGGGCGTCGCCGGAAGCGTCGCGCTCGAACGCAAGAGCGATCCGTGTTTCGTGAAGTCCACGAACCTCGAAAACGGAATGAATGAGCCGTCTTCGAGTCGCAAAAGGTAGGTGAGGGAAACACATTGCGGATGCGAGCACGGCAAGGGGAAAAAGTCGCTCGTTCGCAGTTTGCCCGCCGTTTGCTCTTCGACGCGCCGCACGACGCCGGGAATGGTCAATCGATCCATGGGATCGTGCACGAACACGCCGCCTCCTTGGCCCGTGTATGCCGCCGGCTGGAAATTCAGCGACAAGAAGTGATCCTCCGAAAGAAACAGCTCGACCACCCGGCCAATTTGATCGTCGTTCGCTCCGCGCGTCGCGACGAAAATAATTTGCGTCGGGATTTTGAATTCTTTTAGCGTCGCGAGCGCCGCTTCTTTTTCTTTGACCAAATCTTTTCCACGAATTTTCTCGTGGGTGTCCGCCGTGAAGCCATCGAGCTGGAGGCCCACGTACGCGCCGCTTTCTTTGAGCGCTCGGGCAAACTCGCGATCTTTACCGAGACGAATGCCGTTCGTAATCACCACGACGCGGCCAATCTCCGGACGACTCGCAATACGCACCAGGTCCAAAATCTTCGGATGACTCGTCGGCTCGCCGCCCGAAAGAGCCACCGATTCGCATTGCCCCTCGTTTCGCACGAGCGTATCGATCATCTTCTCGAAGACGTCGAGCTCGATGTGGTTCGAATATTGATTGTCGACGATGCAGATTGGACATTCCAAATTGCAATGGTCGGTCACTTCGATGATCGGCAAACACGTATGCTGTTCGTGATCGTTGCACGTTCCGCAATCCGTCGGACAACCATGCTCGACCTTTGTCGCAAAGACGAGCGGTTCGGTGCCCGCCCGTGCAAAAGCATAAGCACGCACGTAATACTTCGCGTCTTCGCTCACCAGCGCTTCGGACGGGCCGCACGTCGTACAGTTTTTCTTGAAATACACCCGCCCGCCGCGAATGACCACCTTGGCCGGCAAAAGCGTCAAACACGTAGGACACGTCGATGTGGTTTCCTTGAATTCAACTTCGCCCTCGAACCCTTCAGGAACTTCCCCGCGCGCCAGAAATCGCTCGACATAACTCGTCGCCGTTCCGTCGAGCGTTTGCTCGGACGGTCCGCACGTCGAACAAAGGAGGAGCCGCACGGGTTTGTCATCCCGTAACACCACCCGTCCCTCATGCTCTGCGCCGCAAGATGGGCACGCCGCGCGTTCATGGTGGAAAAACGTATGCGGTCGGTCTTGTCGAATCGGAGTGGCACAGCTAACGCAATCCATCGCGGCATTCTCCTCGGGCGAGGTGCAATCTTCTGCCGAATGGGATCGGTCGTCAATTCGGTTGAGGCGCGAATCTGTTATCCTTGCGCGCACTCGTGCGTTACGTCCTTCTCGATCGAATCACTCGCCTCGAACCGCCGAAGTTTGCGGCGGGAATCAAGTGCGTTTCCTTGTCGGACGATATTTTCGCCGACCACTTTCCGGGTCATCCCATCATGCCTGGAGCCCTCATCGTGGAATCGCTCGCACAACTTTGCGGCGTGCTCCTCGAAGCTGCTCGACGTCTGGAAGGACAAACCAACGTGCATGCGCTGCTCACGATGGTCGATCGTGCGCGGTTTCGTCGCGTCGTACGCCCCGGCGACAAACTCGACCTCGCGGCCGAGATGATCGTTGCGCGTGAAGATGGTGGACAAGTCAAGGGGACGGCGAGTGTCGATGGTGCGGTCGTTGCTACGGCGGAGCTCGGGTTTGCCCTGGCTCCCGTGACGCACCCTGTCTTGCTTGCGCGACGCAAAGAATACCTCGACATCTGGCTCTCCGGCTCGGCGGCGGAACATTGATGCGGCACGTGTTCGTTCGCGGTGTTGGGGTCGTCAGCCCACTTGGACAAACCTGGCCCGAGGCGCGCGATGCACTCGAGTTGGGCAAGACGGCCGTTGCTCCCGTGACTTCGTTTGACGTCGAAGGATATCCATCGCGCGTCGCTGCATGCGTTCCTTGGCCGGTCGACGATGCTCGAGATCGACGCCTCGCGCTCGCTCGTCGTGCAGCCGATGAAGCTTGGCAGAGCGCGCGCATCGATGCGCCCTCATCGCGGATCGGCGTTTTCATCGGTGCCGAGAGTGGTCGCGCAACGTACGAGACCATCTTTGCACTATCTCGTGCTGCAGGCGGCGGCTCGCGATTCGATCACGCTCGGTTTGGTCAAGACGCACGGCACCTTGCGGCATCCATTCAGAGCGACACGGTGTCACCAGCAGCCGTTGCATCGGCTCTTGCGGGCAAGATTGGCGCGCACGGTCCCGTAGAGACGATCTCGCTTGCATGTGCGTCCGGAGCTGCGGCGATTGTCGAAGCGACGCGTGCGATCCGTCTCGGCGTGTGCGACATCGCGCTTGCAGGAGGCGTTGGTGCCGACGTCGATCCGTTCATGCTCGTAGGATTCGGTTTGCTCGGCGCGCTCAGCGCGCGTGGCGTATCGTGCCCATTCGACGTGCGTCGTGACGGGTTTGTCGTGGGCGAAGGAGCGGCGATGGTCGTGTTGAGTGCCGAACGAGGCGATGCATCCGTTGAAGTAGCTGGTGTTGCTCGGTCACTCGATGCGCATCACCTCACCGCACCGGATCCTGCCGGTGATGGAGCCGCTCGCGCGATGCGCGGCGCGCTCGACGATGCGCACGTTGATGCGGTCGAGTACGTGCAAGCGCATGGCACGAGCACACCGCTGAACGATGCCGTCGAAGCGGCGGCGATTTCGCAAGCTCTTGGATCTGCCCTCGCAAACGCGCACGTCGGCGCAGTCAAGGGCGCGCTCGGACACTGGATTGCAGGTGCGGGCGCCATCGGTTTCGTGTGCGGGTACGAGGCAGTTTTGTCAGGGATTTGCCTACCCACAGCAGGGCTCGTAGAACCGGATCGTGCGACATGGTTGCCACACATCATGGGTCGGGGGATTCGTAAGAACGTGAGTGCGGCGCTCGTCAACGCCTTCGCATTCGGTGGAGCGAATGCGAGCATCGTGGTGACTCGGTGCAGCTAACGACCGATGTGTTCGTCGTGGCCGTGTCGACGTTGACCCACGTCGGCATGCTGGGCATCGAGCTCGGAAAGCACATTTTGCGGGGCGATCTTCCCGCGCCATCGCCGATCGACGTTCCCGTTCCTTCACGACCGGAAGACATTCGCCAACGCAAGCTCATGTCACGTGCTGCATGGATGTCGGCGCTCGTGATGCGTGATGCGCTGCGCGGCGCGGGCTCTTGGGACAAACGCGAGGAAATCGGCGCGTTTTTTGGCGTAGGTGCATCGGGCGCCGAGATGGACGACGTCGCGCGACTCGTCTCCGCGAGCATCGACGAGCAGAAGAAGTTTTCGCTCGCTCGCTGCGGCAAGGAGGGGCTCGATGCCTGCAATCCCCTCTTTGCCTTCCAGATCATGAACAACTTCACGCTTTGCCACGGCGCGATCCTCGAAGGTTTGGCGGGACCGAACGCCGCGTTTTTCTCCCGCGGCGTCGGCACCGTGACGGCGCTCGAAGAAGCTTGCCTTGCGATCGTCGAAGGCGATTGCGAGCGTGCCCTTGCCGGCGGCGCGGACACTGCAACGCACCCGGTCACGCTTGCCGAGCTCGAGCGCGAAGGCTTTTTGCGCGATGGCCTCGTTGCCGTCGACGGTGCGGCCGCACTCGCGCTTGCACGCGAAGCGGAAGATCCTCTTGGTCGAGTGGAATCCATTTGGGTTTGTCCCGTAGAACGCCCACGCGATGCGCTCGTGCCCCGCGCAGGCATGTTGCGGGATGCTGCCGTGCTCACGGCGGCCGATGCGCTTGCCGAGCGACCGTGTGATCTGCTCGTGCTCGCGCCTTGGGGCACGCCCGCGCGCGAAGCGATGATGGACTTGCCCGAAGCTTTGGCGGTCAAACAGTCGATTGACTTGACGAACCTCCTCGGCGAATCGCTAGCGGCATCGCCCGCAATCGCGTGGGCGGCTGCGCTTGGAATGCTCGTCGAAACGGGCAACACGCGTGCGCTCGTCCTTTCGGCAGGACCGGACGGAGATCTCGGGGCAGTCGTGCTCACGCGAGGGGGGACGCGATGAGCGACCGGCGCGCAGTCATTACGGGCGTTGGCGCCGTTTCGGCCTTTGGTGTGGGGTTCGGTGCGCTCGAAAAGGGCTTGCTTGGTGGACGCAGCGCCATTGGCCCCATTCGTAATTTCGATGCTTCAACGTTTCCCACACGTGTCGCGGGCGAGGTCCCGATTGTCCAGACAAACGCGGCGTTCATCACGGAGCACCTCGACGTTTTTCTGCGTTCGGGTGAAGCCGAAAAATGGGAACGTTCGGGACTCCTGCGAGATAGAAAGGTTTGTTTTGGCCTCGCGGCAGCAACCGAGGCATTTCAAAATGCGGGCTCCACTGCCGAAGAACGGCGCGCTGCCTTGTCGCTCGGTCTTGGGCTCGAGCAAGCGTTTCTGGACGACGTCGCAGCCGAATACGACGGCGAGCGAATTCGAATTGGCCCGGGCGCGATGGCAGGCGGGGAAGGCATTCGGTATCGGTCTCGCGTGGATTTGTGCGCGCAGAAAATACGCAGTGTATTGCGTTTGTCGGGACGCGTTGCCGTGCATGTATCCGCATGTGCCGCGGGAGGCATGGCCGTCGCACATGCGGCATCCATGATCGAGCGCGGGCAAGCCGACGTCGTTTTATGCGGAGCAGCCGATTCGATGGTCAATCCACTCGGCGTGGGCGGCATGTCGCGTCTTTCGGCGCCATCTCCGCGCGCAGAATCATCCGCGTGCCGTCCCTTCGATCGGCGTCGAGATGGCCTCGTGATTGGCGAAGGCGCCGCCATCTTCGTCGTCGAAGAGGAAACGCGCGCCCGCTCGCGTGGCGCAACACTGCTCGCGCGTATTCTCGGATGGGCTTCGACGCAAGACGCGTATCGAGCCACGGCCCCTCGCCCGGATGGTTCGCGCGCCAAAGCGGCCATGCAGCAAGCCGTGCGTCGTGCCAAACTCACTCCAGCCGACATCGGATACATCAATGCCCACGGTACGGGCACTCCCCTCAACGACGTCGCCGAAGCGAAGGCCATTCGAGAATTATTTGGTGGCGTACCCGTGAGCTCGATCAAGGGTGCCGTCGGACATCTCATGGCCGCGGCCGGAGCCATTGAATTGGCCGCTTGCCTTTTGCCCTTCACGCACGACGTCCTTCCGGGAACTGCCCATTTCGAGCAACCCGACCCGGAATGTCCCATCGACGTCATCGGCCGAACGCCACGAATCGCCCGCGTCGATTATGTCCTCTCGAATTCATTCGGTTTTGGCGGGCAAAATGTCAGTGTAATCCTCGGGAGGGTGGAATGACCGAGCGGCCACTTCGCATGGCCGTGACGGGTTTTTCGCTTCGCACGCCCCTCGGGGACGATGTCGATGCCATCATGAAGCGAATGCTCGCAGGCGATCGTGCTGCCGCGCCCAACGCAAGATTCGACGCACGCACGTACCCTTGCAAGCTCGCAGCAACGATTTCCACGGAACCGAAGCCCTCGAAACACCGGAAATTCGTCAAACGCATGGGGCTCTTCGGCATCGAGGTCGGAACCGAAGCATTCGCCCGCTCCAGCACGCCCGCACGTGGCGCGCGCCTCGGCTTGTTTTGCGGTTATGGCGGCCTTCGCGCCCATTGGGACGACCTCATGCCGGTGCTCGAGCGTCAAGACGGTTCGCCGCAGGCGAGCGGCGCATGGGCGAAAGGTTTTTCTTCATTGCACCCTTTTTGGATGCTGTTTCATTTGTCGAACAATGCCCACGCCCTGCTTTCGATAGGCATCGGCGCTACGGGCGATGGCACGACCACGGCGGGATCCAATGCTGGAGCGCAAGCGCTTCGAGCAGCCATTGCGGCGCTCGAAGTAGGCAGCGTCGATGCGGCCATCGTTTTTGCCTACGATTCTCTTGTCGAGCCGGAAACCATTTTGTCTTTGGGCGCATCGGGCGCCGCCACGCCCGAAGAAGCTCCGTCTGCGGTCATCGCGCCCTACGACGCACGTGCGACGGGGTTTGTCCCGAGTGAATCCGCAGCGGCCGTCGTGCTCGAGAGACCCGCGGATGCCGCCGGACGAACTGTCGGGTTCGTCTCGGCCGCCATAGCAGCCGACGGCAATGCTGGGTTCGCCGACGCATCCACACTTGCTCGAGCCCTTTCGACGTTAGCTCGCGGTGATACGATCGTGGATGGCGCTGGCCTTTCGCATCGAGAACGCGACGACGCCGAACGAGCCGTCATTGCGAACGTTCTTGGGGAAAGCGCCACGCTCGTGTCGACCACCGCCAATTTTGGACAAATGGGCGCGGCCACATCCGTCGTACAAACCATTTTGCTCACTCACCTTCTTGCAAAAGGCGTCCTCCCGCCCATTGCTGGCTTGACAACCCCTTCCGCGGGGCCTCTGCGCCCGCTCGTCGAAATGCACTCAACCCAATATCGATCGGCGATTGCGTTGTCGTGTGGCATGCCGGGTCTCGTCGGAGCAATTCGCGTGGAGGCACCATGAACACCTCGGGCAAGCGAGTCGCTATCGTCACCGGTGCAGCGCGAGGCATTGGTCGGGCCATCGCCGAAGTCTTGGCACGGCGCGGTTATTCGATTGCGGTGGTGTATCGCCAAAACGAGGATGCTGCGCAAAAAACCGCTTCCATCGTCGAATCGGCGGGCAGCGACGCCGTGCTCTTTCGCGCCGACGTATCGAATGAAAACGAAGTTGCCGAGCTCTTCGAACGGGTCGATGCGGACCTCGGATCCCTCGACGCGCTCGTCTGCAACGCGGGCGTTACCCGCGATAGCTTGCTCGCAGCAGCGACGAAAGACGAGTACGAACACCTCTTCGGCACGAACGTGCAAGGCGTCGTCCACTGCTGCCGAGAAGCATCTCGCCGATTCATTTCTCGACGCAAAGGCGTCATCGTCAACGTCTCGAGCGTCGCGGCAGCACGCCCCGGTCGTGGTCAAGCGCTTTATGCAGCGTCCAAAGGTGCCATCGAATCGCTATCCAAGGCGCTTGCGGTCGAGCTTGCTCCGCGTGGCATTCGCGTGAACGTCGTTTCCCCGGGGATCATTGAAACGGACATGACGGCGGAATTGCGCGCCGTCGCACCGGAGGAATTATTGCGACGCATTTCGTTGAAGCGAATTGGACGGCCGGAAGAAGTCGCCGCCGTCGTGGGATTTCTGGTATCCGATGAAGCGAGTTACGTCACGGGACAGGTGTGGAACGTGGACGGAGGATTCAAGCTGGAATGAGCACCGCGAAAGCCCCGAGTGGCCCTGAAATGCTCGAATGGCTCGAAACACGGAGATCTCGTCGTGTTTTCGAGGACAAACCCGTGGACAAAGAGATCCTCGCGAGACTTTTGCATGCGGCGGTGACGGCTCCATCGAACACCAATCGTCAACCGTGGCGATTTACCGTCGTGACCAAGCACAGCGTGCGTAAGCAGATTGCCAATGCGGTGCGTACACGCGCGGAGGAAATCAAAGCTATCATCAAACGCGGCCACCATGCGGACGATTTTGCCAATTATGGTGATTTCTTCCACGAGCCGCTGGACAACGCCGCTGCCATCGTGATTCCCCAATGGCGCGATTATCCCGACCTCATTGCGGATTTCATTGCGTCCGGCGGTGGAGATCCAGCGCAATGGCATACGGCTCGCAGCATGCAAGCCGAATTGTGTTCGACGTGTGCTGCGGTCATGGCTCTTTTGCTTCAAGCCCACGCCGAAGGAGTTGGCGCTTGCTGGATGGCCGGACCCATGATTGCAAAGCCTGAAATCGAGGCGATGCTCGGAATTCGTGAACCATTTCGCATGGTTGGGGCCATCGCTCTCGGTTGGCCCGAAGGCGCCACCCCGCCGTCACCAGGAAGAAAGCCCATCGAACGCGTCGTGCAATGGGTTGAAGACTAAGACGGACGCGCTGATTTCGCCTGCGATTTGGCTTTCGATCCGCTGTGTTGCAACCGTCCCAAACAATGCCTCAGCCCGAATTTGACATTGCGGAGCAGGCGCATGTGTTCGAATCGCACGTCGAGATCCAAAAGAGCCGTCGCCACGGCAGGGCGAATTCCCGTGAGAATGCATTCGGCGCCAACGAGCTCGACCGAGCGCACCAAATCCAATAAGTGCTGAGCGCTCTGGCTATCCATCGTATCGACGCCCGTCCAGTCCACGATGACGCATTGCACGCCGCGCGAAACGACCTCATCGAGCAGGCGCGACGTCATCTCTGCGCCACGCTGCGCGTCCACCGTACCAATGACCGGCAAAGCCAATACGTTGTCCCAAACTTCAATGATTGGTGTCGATAATTCTTTGACACCAGCCTCGAGCCTTTCAATGAGCACCCGTTTTTCTTCCACGGTTGCTGCAACGACTTCGTCGAGCTCGCGCACGAGCTCTTTATGCTCGGTAATGTCACGCGTCACCAAAACACATCCTCGTACGGATCCGTCTTGCTCGCAAATGGGTTGTGACGATTGAATGATCCACGTCGCTCGCTCCGGCGCCTCGAACGGACGCACGAGGCTTTCCATTCCGTCCACCGGATGCCCCTCTAGCGCACGTCGAATTGGATCTCGCTCCGGTGGAGCCTTCGTAACACCGTCCGGCAAGAATATTTCGCATGGCGGCGGTTCGTCAAAACATTCGAATGATCCACCGATGATGGATTTCATAGTGGCGTTGCACATATGAAAGTGACCCGCAATATCAGCCACCGCCACGCCCACAGGCATGGCCTCGAACGCAGCCCGCAAGAAATCACGCTCTTCCACGACACTGCGATGAATCCGCGCTTGCTCCTCGATTTGCTCGGTCAATTGGGCAACCCGAGCTTCGAGCACCACGGCTTTTGCTGCTAATTCGTTGACATCCACGCGATACTCCTCCGGCGTGATCCGGCGCGACATTCACACGGATCGCAGGAATTCGTCAAGCTTCGAAACAATCTCGACGACCACCTTTTTTTGCCAGTCGAGCTCTGTCGCAAGACGCGGAACGAAGACCGCGCGACCCGCATTGGGCGCTACCGTGAGTTGAAATTCATGCGGAACGTCGAGAACATAGAGTGCACCGCTTCCGCGAACGGATCCACGTGATACGAGGTAATCACGGAAAGCCGGAGGAAATGGTACCGAAGTCGTCCATTCGAATTGGTCGCGACGGATGCAAGCGTAACGTTGGGTTATTTGGACATCGCCGATGGCGAAAACGGCAATCGTATCGCCGTAACACAATGCGCCGCGGGTACTCGCAGCGTCGGAAGGCACATCGTCGTCGGAATTGTCCATGTGCCGCGAGGGCTAGTGGCGTTGCCGCTCGACGACGATTTCGCAGTGCGAATCACCCATTGCAAGGCAGCGGGTTTCTCGAGCGCGGAAGCTACGCGGATGGCCGAAGACTTCATGGTAGTAATCCTCGGTCAGCGCGGGCCTTTTCGTGATATCGCCCTGGTACAGCAAATTCATGAGACCTGCACCGCCACCGGCCGCCAAAAAACACCGCGGGTGCTTGGCCTTGCCATAACCTTCGAGCATGCCGACGGCTTCGTAACTATGCGCAATTTCGAGCACCAACCGCTCGTTCGGCACGAGCTCGGCGAGCCGATATCGTCCCCATCCGAGCGCATTGACGACGCCGATCATGCCTTTGGCCCAGTCTTCGCGCGTCGAAATCATGGGGCGCACGACCGCGTCCCATTCCACGGAAACCATGATGCCGCCGAACGTGTGAAATGCGCAAACGTGACCTGCTTCGGTCAACAGCGCAATGGCGTCCTCTTCGAGCTCGGGTAATTCTCGAATGAATGCACCGACCAAACCGAAGGAAATCCGATTGTAGTAATCGGCGAAATGCTTCGTGAGGTACAGGCCGAAAGCCGGGATCAATCCTTCTTCATTGCCGCGGAGCTCGAGCCCGGCGACGGCTTCGGTGACCGCGCGTTCGTCCATACCCATTACCACACCTCCACGACGAACGTGCATTGCTCTGCGCCGGCCGCGTAACACGCCGTTTCCGTCGCGACGACTCGCTCGGGCGCGAGATTCGATGCAATGGCGACGGCACCTGCGAGATACCCGGCGGGAAAGTAGCAACCAGGCGTTTGGCGAATGCCCCAGCGTGAACGCCATCCGATGGCATAATGCGACCGGGCAATGGTCGCCGTACCGCCCTGGTCATTCATTCGACTGATATCGATAGCACCAAAACCATGCTCGGCGAAGATACGCACGGCACGTTCGAGCGACTCACGCGGCGAAGCGGATGGCGCTTTCACTTCCAGCCCGCCAAGCAAATTACGGGCAGTTTCCATGCCTGCTGCTGCAAGCAACCGCGGCGCACGGGCCTTGAGACCATCCTCGATGGTGCGTTGAAGGAAGACATTGTAATGGTTGCAGTGCAGCACGACGCGCCTGCCACCAAGATCAATAATGCCCCGCTCAATATCGAATGCGGGGCCTATTTCCTTGCTCATCACGCTCCTTTGGGTTCCGGCTCACCAAGAATCGAGCGAGCGTGGAACCAAGCGCGCTGAACGACTTCGGGCTCGTCGGGCAACGTCATCGCATTGCGCGAAATGGCGCGCCCAACAAGCAAATTCAGCCTAGCGAGATCCACGACCGCCGTCCCTCTCGATTTCAGACGCACGTAGTCGACCACTTTCGCCAGCTCAATGCCCATCGCTTACCCCACCTGCTCTCGTATCATGTCACGTGCGGGCCACACGGATGTTGGCCGCATTGCGCCATTCAGTGATCCCTGAACCCGCAGTCGCGGATCGAGCACAATCTGAAAAGGGCTGCTCGACAACAACATCCTCTTCAGATTATTCCGATCCGAGTCAACCGTCAAGCGACATGTTGTAACTCGGTTCGGCAACTTGTGAAGGACTCGGGACGAAATAGCACATACTCAACGCTCGAAATATTGGTAGCATGCGCCCCACCATGACGACATCGTCCGAAGCTTCCGCAGACTTGGGCGCATATAGCGAGCTTGCCAATCACGCGATCCGCCTATGCCAAACGCTTCTTCGCATCGACACGACCAATCCCCCGGGCCGAGAACGAGCCGCCGCGGACGTCGTGGCCGATGAGCTCGATCGCGCCGGCTTGTCACCGAAACTCATCGAAAGCGCACCCGATCGGGCGAATGTCGTTGCGCGGCTCACGGGCACTGGCGAATTGCCGCCATTGCTTCTCACCGCACATCTCGACGTGGTCGAAGCGGATCCCGCCGTGTGGGCTCACCCCCCATTCTCGGGCGTCATCGCCGATGGTTGCTTGTGGGGTCGTGGGGCCATCGATATGAAAAACATGGCCGCGATGTCGATTGCCATCATGACTCGTCTCGCGCGAGAAAAACGCAAGCTCCGCAGGGACATCATTTTCGCAGCCGTCGCGGACGAAGAGGCGGGTTGTGATTACGGTTCACGGTTTCTCGTGGAGAATCACGCGGACCTCGTGCGAGCCGAATACGCCATTGGCGAAAGCGGCGGGTATACGCTCCATGTCGGAGGTGGCATTTTTTATCCCATTCAAGTCGCCGAAAAAGGGATTTGTTGGGTGCGTGCGCGCGTGACCGGTGAAGCCGGGCACGGCTCCATGCCTCGCGAAGACTCCGCCATCATCAAGCTCGCAGAAGCCATTGCAAGGCTTGGCGAAGATGGTTTGCCCGTGCACGTGACGCCTTATGTGCGCGATTTCGTAGAAGGGCTTGCATCACGAAAAGCCGGCCCGCTCACGCCGCTGCTGCTCAAGCTTTTGCACCCGAACGTAGCTCCTCATATTCTCCGCAAGCTTCCCGATCGCTCGATCGCACGCTCGTTCGCGGCGCTTTTATCGAATACTGCCTCTCCGACACTGCTTCGCGCCGGCGCAAAAATCAATGTCATTCCAGGGGTTGCCGAAATGGATATCGACGGACGAACCCTTCCCGGACAAACCGAAGACGACTTCTTGCGCGAACTGTCCGCGGTGCTAGGCCCTGGCATTTCTCTCGAAGTGCTCAAGTACATGCCCGCAACGACCACCGATCCCGTCGAATCTCCTCTATTCGACACCATCCGCAATGCAATCCTCGCAAGGGAACCCTCTGCCGCCGTCATCCCCTACATGATCCCCGGCTTTACCGACGCCAAGTACTTCACGAAGCTCGGAGCCAAGTGGTATGGGTTTTCCCCCGTCAAAATGCCCCCCGGATTGCGCTTTGCCGAACTGTTCCATGGCCGAGACGAACGCATTCCCGTCGATGGGCTCGCGTGGGGCACCGATTTGCTCTTCGATGTCGTCGAACGCTTTTGCACGTGACGAATTCCCTTGCCCCGAGCATTCTCGACATGCTCCAATGGAGCAGCGGAAACGAGGTCTCATGGTTCCCCCGCGTCTACGGTTCTGGTTCGTCGTGCACTTCGTCGCCGACATCTTCTTTGCCATTCCACTGATCCTCGCGCCCGAAATGCTCCTTCGGCCGCTCGGCTGGACCGTCGTCGATCCGGTCGTCAGTCGAGTCGTCGGCGCAGCGCTCGTTGGAATCGGAGGTGAATCGCTGCTGGGCCGCCACGCCGACCTCGCGAGTTTCCGAACGATGCTGCGCCTCAAGATTCTTTGGTCCGGCGCGACGATCGTGGGTCTCATCCTGTCGATCGGGCAAGGCGCTCCGTGGGGCGCTTGGCTATTTCTTGCAATCTTTCTATGCTTCTGCGGCCTTTGGATTTACTGGGCCGGGCGGCTTGGGCAAATCGCCGCGTCCACGAATGCATCCGCCAGTACGTAGGCAACCCGTTTCGATCAGGTACACACCATGCAAGCGAAATACTCGGTTATGCAATCTCGTCGCCTCTTTGTGCTCGCCACGTTCGTGGCGCTCGTCGGCGTGGCCTGTGTCAAAACGCGCGCACCGTCCGTCGCCACGAACGCGCCTGCACCCGCGTTTTCCCTGACCGACTCCGCGGGCAAACAGGTCTCGCTCGCAGACTTGACGGCCAACGGCCCGGCCGTCATTGCGTTTTACCGTGGATATTGGTGACCGTATTGTCGTGTCCAGCTCGGGCAGCTGGCAAATCTGTATCCGGTTCTTCAGAAGCGAGGTGTCGGAATCGCAGCGATCAGCGTCGATACTGCCGAAGATTCCGCCAAACTGGCGAAATCTCTCGAATTGCCCTATCCGCTGCTCGAGGACAAAGACTTGCGTGTGGCATTGCAATGGGGCGTGGCCATGGAAGGCCGAGACATCGCCGTTCCGGCGGTTTTCGTGGTCCTCCCGAACGGCACGATCTTTTGGAAAAAAGTGGGCGAAAATGTCGCCGACAGGCCCACGAACTCCCAAATCCTCGAAGTCACGGCCAAAGCCGTGGAAGCATCGAAACAGAAATGACCAGGGGGCTTGATGGACGCGCCGCTAGCGCGTAACATCGCAGCCACTTCGCTGGAGAACATTCCCAATGGCCGTCGTCTTGCCCGAATCGTCCGATCCCGAAATTGCTGAAAAAGTCCGCAACATCGTCGCCGAAGCCCTCGCGCTCGATCCCAGCGCCGTCAAGAACGAGTCGCTTCTCATGACGGACCTCGGCGCCGAATCGCTCGATTATCTCGACATCGTCTTCAAAATCGAGCGTACGTTCGGCATCCAGATCACGCGGGGCGAAATGCAAAAAGCAGCCCAAGGTGACATGACGGACGATGAATTCGCCCCCGGAGGCGTCGTGTCCGAAAAGGGCCTCGAAAGGTTGCGTGAATTGCTCCCCGAAGCGAAAGATCGCATCGTGCCAGGCCTACGGCCCGTACAAATCCTCGCACTTTTTTCAGTACAAACATTCATTCGAATGGTCGAGGTCAAGCGCCACGGAATCACGGTTTGATCACAAACCACCATCGATGACGACCTGACCACCCGTCATGAACGAGTTTTCGTCGGATACGAGCCACGCCGCAAAATCTGCGATTTCTTCGACCGTTCCAAGGCGACCGAGCGCCGATTGCGCGACATAACTATCGACGCGGTGTTTCGGCAATCGATGCGACAGTCCCGTCTCGAGCAGTCCCGGCACGAGGCAATTGACGGCAATTCCATAGCGACCGACTTCTTTCGCGAGCGCCATTGAAAACCCAACGATCGCCGCTTTGGATGCGGCGTAATGCACGGGCGCATCGAGGACCCGATCGGCGCCGAATGATCCGATGTTCAGAATGTGCCCCTTTTTCGACCGAATCATCGACCGCAACACGGCACGCGAAAAAAGATACGGCCCCTTGACGTTCGTATCCATCACGGCATCCCATTCGTCTTCCTCGATGAGCGCAATGGGCAATATCTGTGTAAGGCCGGCATTGTTCACCAAAACGTCGATGCCGCCAAACGCGACTTCCACCGCTTTTACGGCCTGTGCCACGTGCTTCGCATCGAATACGGAGCCCTTCACGACGACGGGTTCCACACCGATTTCGCGCAAAAGCCGGCCCGTTTCTGCCGCGTCGTCATCGCGCTCTTTGTATGTGTATGCGACTTTTGCCCCCGCACGACCCAGCGCCAAACAGATGGCTCGACCGAGGTTGCGTGAACCGCCCGTGACGAGACACCGTTTACCTTCGAGCGATGTTTTCATGCGCGCCGCCCCAAACCGAGCTTGACGAGCGCAGCGGCGGGTTGCGGGGTGAACCTCGCATCGCGTTCGCGATAAAGAACGTTGTAGGCGCATGAAGGAATGTTCGATCCATCGGGACCCGGCATCCCCACACAACACTTGCGAATGCGATCCGTATCGAACGTTTCTTCGTCCATGTGCGTGTGCACGTAAATGGCCTTCGTGCATGTTTCGGCAATGAGCATCCGGCGCTGCTCGTCCGTATCGGGGGCAAACATGCGCGTCACGAGCTCTTTGAGCGACGCGAGGACTTCATCCAGGTCTTCGCATTCCACTTCGCCCGCCCACAATCGGTTGAGCACGTCCGTGAGAATCTGTTCCATTTCCGGGCCAGGCACGATATAAAGCGCAAGCGAAAGGAGATGGCGCAGGTCGTCGCGCGTCATGAAACGCGTAAAAGGTATCCACCGACCATCGCGCAATCGCAACAAGTATGCGATTTGATAACATAGTGGATGCGCGAGCGGCGACGGCACGAAGTCCTCGACCCGTATGAGGCCTTGCGTTTGTCTTTCGATATCGGCCACGGCATCGAATGCCGTATATCTCGCGCTGCGCTCGAAACTCGTCCCGCTTTGCCCGGTGAACGTCATTGGATGAAATTCGACGGATCGGATGAAATTTTTTGATAGTGCCAAATCAAGGAAAGCGCCGATCTCGTGATCATTTACACCCCGTGCCAGAACGGGCAAGAGCGTCGTATCGACATGGTGCTTTTCGAGCAAGTCGAGAATTTTCAATTTTGCATTCAGGTGATGACCCCCGAGCATTTTCTTGTTTGCTTCACTTTCGAACGAATCGAACGACAAAATGATCCGCGCGCCCATTTTCGCGAGACGTTCGAGCAAAGGTTCGTCCCGCAAGAACCGCAAGCCGTGCGTCGATATGGTGACTCGATTGATGCCATGTTGCGCACACAAATCAACCAGCTTTTCAAATGCCGGATGCTGCGTCGGTTCGCCCCCAGTCAAATTGAGAATGCGCCTGTCCGGCACCGTATGTTGCAAGTGCTTCAAAATGGAGGCAAGCTCGTCCTCCGACATGTGATACGCGCCGTCGTTTTTATTGTGTGTATAACAAATGGGGCAATCGAGGTCGCATTTTGATGTGATGGGAACGACGGGCAAGTGATTACGTTGCTCGTGGGAAGCACACGGGCCGCAATCGTACGGACATCCAGCCGCCACCGGTCGAGGCTTTGCGGGCGGCGAAAGGACCGTAGAATGAGCCACGGTGCTTTCATACCAATCGGCCGACGACGAAAGCAATACGTCTGCCGCGCCGTGCGCATCGCATCGCTTGCGAAGAAAAACCTCATCGCCTGTCCGCACGACTTCGGCTTGCACCGTCTTTTTGCACGTATGGCAAAGACTCGTCGTGATGCTCAACGTTTTTTCTGCCGATGCCCCTGCGTCCGCCATGATGCGTCAACTCCCGAGCTCGATTGCGCTCGTGCGTGCGAGCCATTTCCGGACGAGCCAGTCGGTGGTCATGATCAAGAAAAAACCGAATATCAGATTGACCACCCAGGTTGCCCAAAGGGCACTCGTCAAACTCGCAACCGGCGGCCACGGCCGGTGCGCGAGATTCACATTGAGCGCAGGTGGCGTGAAATAATACGCGAACACCACCATCGACGCAAGAAAAGCAAACGATATCCACGGTGCCCATCGCGGCAACCCCGACCGGCGCACTTCCGCAAATCCCACGACGAGCGGCGCCACGTGCACCAGCACCGACGTCCACGTCGTTGTCCGAGTGGCGCACAGGTCGAATAGGTACCCCCAGGATCCTGCGCCCAAATGAAACGAAAAACCAAAAATGACAAATTCCTTCTTTTTTAGCAAAATTCCAACAGCGAGAATGGCCGTTGCCACGTGGCACGCGTAAAGCATTTCGTAAAGCAGATTGGACGGCAATTTCTCGAAAAAAGCATGCGCCACGAGCACCGCGAAAAGCCCAATGCCAACCCATCGAGGCGTCATAATCCCCCCGTCACGGGCAAGATCGACCCGGTCATCCACCGATTCGTAAGCGCCAGCCGAACGATGGCACGGGCCGCCTCCACGGATGTCCCACGCCGAGACAATGCGCTGAAACGCTGATAGTCCTCGAGCTGGGCCTGTTCGATTTGTGCCGTAATGCCCCCATCGAGCACGCCGAGCAGCACCAAATTGACGCGCACGTCCGCAGAACCAAGCTCCTTGGCAAGCGCGTGCGTCATGCCGAGTCGCGCCGATTGCGTTGCTGCAAATGGAACCGACGCTGGCAGTTTCGTGATTCCCGCCTGCGAAGCCGTCAAAACGACGTCACCACCTCGCCCACCAAGCCTCGAAACGAACGATTGCACCGCAACGAGGATTGACCGCACGTTGACCGCATACAATTCATCATGATAGGAATCCGTGACATCGGCGATAGACGAGCGACACGCGAGCACGGCACAATGGATCAAAATGTCCGGCACGAGCGAGTGTTCATCGAGGCGTGAGAATAGCTCACGTATTTCGTTTGGATTCGTAAGGTTTGTCGGAAATGAACGTGCACCGGTCTCGGCCTCGAGCGTTCGAGCAACGTCGGCATGACGATGGTATGTGAATACCACGCCGATTCCCTCGCGAGCGAAGGCCCGCACGACTTCACGTCCAACGTATCCGGTACCTCCAATCACGAGCGCCGAGCGGGGAGGATTCATGCGCGCGCTCCCTCGGCCGCCTGCAATCCAAGCTCGAATCGTAGCGTTTCGTCCGTACGTACGTGCCAAATATGCTGGTCGAGATAATAATGATGAAAAAAGATTCCCCAATACAGGACGAGAAATAGGTCCGCGATTGCACTCTGACGGGGAAACGGCGTTATACCAGGAAGAACCCCTCGCGCTGCGTTCAACGCGAGATACCCGAGCGATATGACCACGAATACCCCGTATGCTAAAAGCGGTCGTCTGCCCAAGAGCGCGGCGATGGAACCGTCGGTGTTTTGCCCGTGGCGGCGCAGTCCCACGATCGCCGTGATGCCGAGGTAATTCATCCCATGAACGATACCACCCACGGATGTGGACGCCATGAATGCTTGTTCGGGGTCCTCGGGGCGCGGAATCAGCGGTTCGAAGGTGCCAACGACGAACATCGCATACAATTGCAAACCAATCGCGGGCCCAAGCAAAAACAAAAGGGGCCTCGAGCTTTCATCGGGAAACCGCAGGCGACGAAACATGCCGTACGCCACGACCGATACACCGAGCGTCACGAGCAGGCCCATGCCAGCCATCGAAATCCAACGCGGAAAATCCTGCGGGAATCCGAAGAGTGAACGATTTTGCGGATGCCCAAAAGAAAACAAACCGAACGCCAGCCACAAAATTCCATGCAAAAAGTAACGATCGCAGCGTCGTGCGACGAGCGCGCTGCGTGCATGATGCTGATAAATGGCAAGAATGCCATAAAACTGTCTAATGGCGTGATGAAAGCTCCATAGCGTAGCAAAAAGCAAGAATAGATCTATCGGGGCGCGTGAATGCGTAAGGTGTGCGGCTAGCCACGCCAAAAGTCCCGGCAAAAGCCACGCAAAACTTCCAACGAGCAGTCTTCGTCGACGGCGGCGTTCGGCCGCATCCAAATACGTACGAGCCCACGTGGCCAAAAGGTGTGGGCCGTCAACGAATAGGAGAAACGCCCAGAAAAGCGGCACGACGAACCCAGGCACGGCCAATGCGAGCGCGCCAACGCTTGCGGCAACGAGCGCACTGCCGAAGAAAAAGACCAGATCGAAGCGGCGATGGCCGATCCATCCGGTTTCCGCTGCGCTTTTCCATGCCATCGCGGCGCTCGTCACGACACGACTTTACCACGACTGCGGCGCGCGCGTGCAAGGTATTCGAATGAACGAGATGACGAGGCACTCATTACGCGACCAGTTTGCCTCGCCGTAGGCGCAGGACACGCGGGAATTCTGCAAGCAGCTCGGTATCGTGCGTGCACACGACGACTGCCGCGCCGCGCGCATGTGCGCGACGAAATAGCGCTATGACTGCGGCCGCATTGGCGTCGTCGAGGTTTGCCGTCGGTTCATCGGCCAGCAGCACGGCTGGATCGTTGATGAGGGATCGAGCAATCGCCACGCGCTGCATTTCACCTCCGGAAAGCTGCATGACGTCGCTGCGAGCACGTTCTGCAAGCCCAAGCTCCCCCAACAGTCCGTCGGCGCGATCGAGCGCGCGTTTCTCGTTGCCATGCAGCTTCCAATGGGGAAGCGCAACGTTGTGACGTACGTCGAGCGCGGGCAGCAAATGAAAACTTTGAAAAATGAGCCCCACTTCGGCAAGTCGCGTGCGCGCCCGCTGCCGATTCGACATGCCTCGAATCGATCGGCCACGCATTTCGAGGTCGCCAGTGAATTCGGCGTCGAGCAAGCCGAGTATCCCCAACAGCGTGCTCTTGCCCGAACCGCTCGGTCCCACCACCGCAATCATTTCGCCATCGGCAACGGTGACGGAAACTTCGGTCAATGCTTCGACGATGCCCGCGGGCGTATGAAACGACTTAGAGAGGTTTTGAAGAGCGTAAAGCATAAAAACTATTCTCTGCGCAATTCGATGGCCGGCTCTGCTCGCGAAGCAATGACGGCCGGAACGATGCCTGCAAATAGCGTCGTTGCGAACAAGACGAGCGCTGGGACCAGAAACGCATTCAATGTTATGCTCGGTAAAACCACAAATCCAGCATGTGAAAAGATGGGGTGCTTTATAAAGTATTTGCAGAGGGCATAACCGACGCCCGCGCCGAGCATCGTGCCGATTCCACCCACGATGAGCGCTTCGAAGAGATGAATGGCAAAAATTTCGCGCCGGCTGAATCCGAGCGCTGCAATGGTCGCAATGCGACGGCGTTCCGCCAGCACGTGAATGTAGAGAAGCGCGAGAACGGGGATCATGACGGCCACGACGACCATGGACGTGGATATCGCGGCGATGGCGCGGTTGGCGTCAATGGCATTTTTGATGAATTCGTGCGCCTGAAACCAGGGCTCGACCTTGTGCTCCGGTGCGATTGCCGAAACCCGCTTTGCCCATTCCTCCGCTTTGCGATCATCGGTCGTAAAAACCCGGATTTCCGTGCCCGCTCCCTGCTTTTTGAAGATATCGCGCATTGCGCCGAGCGGCGCATACAATGCGTAATCGGTCCGGAGCCCCCCGCCTCCTTCGAGCACTCCTACGACCTCGAAATGCTCCGAAACGAGCCGCAGGTCGTCGCCAATGAAATACGGCAGCGCCACTTTCAGTTTGGTTCCGACCTTGGCGCCAATTTGTTCCGCGAGCACAGCACCAATGACGGCCTGACGCTCTTCTCCCGAAGTGATGCATTTGCCCGAAGCCACTTCACGACAAAACCCGATGGTCGCATCCTCTGCCGATACGTCGATTCCCGTCACGCGGGCCGATGCAGTTCGGTCGTCGACGAAAAGCGAACCTACGTGGACGAACCGAACCGCAGCACCTTTTGCAAATGGCTCTTGGGCGATACGGGCTGCGAGCGCGTCGGCATCGGAAAATGCACCACCGTTTCGCGCCGACACGACGACGTGCCCAGTGTCGCGTGAAATCCCCTTTTCACGTAGCTCGGCGGTATAACCATTGAGGTTTGCAGTATTGGGGATTTGAAAACCGACACCTGCCGCAACCGCCGCAAGAAGCAGCACAAACGAAATGCGGCTACGCACGAGCGTTCGGAATGCGAGGTAGAAAAGGACTTTCACGAATTGCGTTTGCGACCGCGCGCACGCACGCGACGCGAAAGAAGCAGCACCGCTGCGCCCAGAGTCCACGCCCCGACGGCTCCTGCCATGCCGCCATTTCGCACGGAACAGCCGCCCTCGTCCTCACTCGAACCACCACTGCTCGACGAAGTCGAGGAGCCGGACCCCGAGCTGGAACTGGCAGACGTTGTGCAAATCAAACAATCGTATTCAATGGTTCCAGGGGGCGAACCATCGCTGTAATCGAGCTTGGTGCACGTGGACGTCACGCATGTTCCCGCGGACCCGTCGTCTTTTTCGCACGCGTCGCCCGCGGCCTTCATGTTGCAGCCGTACGTGTCCGGAGGTGGTACATCGGCAAACGCAACGGAAGTCGTGGCAACGGACGCAAGCACGCCAAGAACGAGCAAAAAGTTTCGCATGGCCAACAGGTAAGCAGAAATGAGCGCGCATGACAAGAGCGACTCACCTTGCAACGCACGAAGGCTTGACAAACGAGACGAGTTGAGGCGCTTTGGCGCGAAGAGACCTGCACGAGGACGATGATGAAGAACGACGGCGGCGACCTCTTGACGCTTTCGATGATCGTAAAGGACGAAGCGGCGACGATCGCGCGCACGCTTCGAAGCGTGAAACCGTTCATCGATCGCTGGGTCATTCTCGATACGGGTTCGAGCGATGCGACGCGGGAAGTGATTCGTGAAGAAATGGCCGGCGTCCCCGGCGAGCTCTACGACGAACCGTTCGTGGACTTTTCCACGACACGCAATTTGGCGCTCGATAGGGCTGGCACGAACACCGAGTTCATCCTGTGGCTCGATGCGGACGACGAGCTCGAAAATGGCAAGTCTTTGCGAGCGTTTCTCGCACGCGAACGCGCTGCGCGAGGGCCGGATCGCGAAGCGTACTACGTGCGCGTCCGAGCGGGGATATTGTTCGATTCGGCACGCGTGCTCCGCGCGCGCGCTGGCTGGCGTTTTCGCGGGGTCGTGCACGAGGTTCTCACGCATGCGGATAGGCTCCCGCCGAGCCATCGAATACCGGACGTCATCATTCGACATCACCCAGGCCAGGACGCGCTGGAACGATCGCGAAAGCGATGGGAACGTGACGTGGGCCTATTGCAAAAAGCTCTCGCGGACGATCCTCGAGACGCGCGAGCCGCGTTTTACTTGGCCAATACACTTTTTTGGCTGAAGCGATACGACGAAGCGGAAGCGGCGTTTGGCCGGCGGATCGCTCTGGATGGTTGGCGCGAAGAAGTCTTCGAATCACGCCTCACGCTCGCGAAAATTGCTGCTGCGAAAAACCGTTCGTGGCTCGAAGTTCAATCACGGTATCTCGATGCGCATCTTTTTGCGCCGCATCGTGCCGAGCCGCTTTATGCAATTGCAGCGCACCATGACGCCTTGAAGCAGCACGCGCTCACGTTTTTGTTTGCACGTCGCGGCTACGAGCTACCCTTTCCCAAGCAAGATACGCTCTTCGTGGATGAAGAAGTCTACACGTGGAAAATGGCGGACCTCGTAGCATCGAGCGCGTACTGGATCGGCGAATTCGAGATTGGCGAAGAAGCCGCCCGAAAAGCAGCTCGAGCAAGCCCCAATGACAAGCGCCTCCAGACGAACTTCGAGTTCTACTTGAAGCGCAAAAAGAAAAAGTGACTGGGCTTGACTTGTTTTACTTAGACAAACGTTCCCATGCTTTTGTCGCACGCTCGCCACGCACGCGCGAGGCAACGTCGAAGATGGGTTTGTCCGTTGCAAACTTGGCGTATTCCTTCGGTGCAGTCTTCGCGAAGACTCCGTCAATGTCGCGAAGGATGGAGCCTGATTCGGCAAGAAGTCCCGCCAAGATGATATGCGTCACAGGATCTTTCGGATCGGCTGCGGCAAGCGATCGAAGCGACGCGAGAACGTGAACGAGCCTTTCGATCAAGGCGCGACCAAGGTCGTGGGTGCGACAAACCCGGACGAGATACCCGGCCCCCGCAGCATGTACGTGGATGTCTTCGATCGTCCGAAATGGTTTTACGTAGTCGTCGTAGCCGTCCCCTGGAAGGATGTCGGCATCGCTCACGGCCACTTTGTCGAACGAAATTTCAGCGTGCGAGATTTCCGGGACAAACGGAGGTTCGGGCATCGGGACAATTTTGACGCCCGCGGCCTTGGGAGATACGCGAACGACGCGAAACGAGCTACGGTTTGTCGCGGGATCCTCAAAGGCGCTCGCGACGACGAGGAGCAACCCGGCGTGTGGTGAGAGCGTCGCCCAGCGTTTTTCCCCGGTGATGGTGTACGTACCAGACGCACCACTTTCGAGTCGGGTACGAATGGCACGAGGGTGCCCGCCACCGCGCTCCGTCACGCAGAGCGACGTGACGCAGTCCGTGGGCAAACCAGGCACGAGCGCGCGCAGAGCCGCATGGTAGCCGCAGGCAAACGCGGGCGCGAGGGTTTCACTTAGAAAACCGCCCAAGATGGCAGCGTCGATGTCATTCGTTGCAGCACAAACGATCGTCCGATGACGCTGCCACCATGCTTCGAACGTGCTCCACGGAGCGTGCTCGATGGGCGCGGTGAGGATCTCGCGAAGGACGTTCAACCCTCAGCCCCCGACCAGCAGCGTGAAGCCGCCGAAGATCATGCGTTTGCCGTCGAAGGGCATGGTTGCGGGGTCCATGTTCGCGAGGCGCGGATCGCTCATGGCCAGCGCGTTCACCTGGTCGCGATGTTCGCGTGATCGAAAGACGATGTACGCGAAAATGACCGTCTCGCCGGGCTGCAAATCCACACTTTGGGGAAACGACGTGAGCTTGCCGGGCTGCACGTCGTCGGCGACCCATTCGTAGTACTCGAGCGCTCCGTGTTCGCGCCACACCTTGGCACCCTCTTGCGCTATGCGCCGATACTCTTCGAGTTTGTCAGAACGAACTGGCAGGACGTAACCATCGACATACTTGGACATTTCGGCTTTCCTTTGCACGTCTCCCTGCGATGGGAGCGATGCGATTGTGGTCAAACCCGGAGTGTCGTCAAGAAGGCAAGATGCGTTCTCGACGTCGAGAATCTGCTCCGTCTTCGAGTGGCGGATGTGTCGACCGCCATGATTTTTATTCGGAGCCAAAAGGACGCTTCATGATATTCTACCAGCTCACTTACGAGCAGCCTACGGTTCGAGGTTGTTCGCTCACCGAAGGAGCTTTCCATGAAATCGAATTCATTCTGGAATCGTCACGTCGCTGCATGTTCGCTCGTTGCGCTGGCGTCTGCTCTTGGCTGCGGAGGCGGCGGGAACGGCGAAAATCCAAGCGGATCCAGCAGTTCGTCGGGGACTGCAGGTTCGGGTGGCAATGGCAGCGGTGGTGAAGGCGGCGCTGGGAGCGGCGGAGCGGGACAAGGCGGCGCCGGAAGTGGTGGTTCGAGTGGGCAAGGCGGCGCTGGAGGCGGAAGCATGGCGGGATTTGCAGCCGTCGTATTGCCGTCGAGCCGCGCGGTGCTCGAAGCCGACAATGGTGGCGCGCTTTCGGTGCAATGCGGCGTGCAAAAAGACGGCATGCCCTATGGTGGCGCATTCACGTCGAAGGTCACTGTCGCGCCGCAAGCAGGCGTGGTCGAAAACGCAGGGACGTACACGTTCGCCGAAGCGGGTGCATTCGATGCAAGCTGCGAAGTGGTTGTAGACGGACAAACGCTCACCGCGACCGTGCCCATTTCGGTGCTCAATGAAGCCATCAAACCCGCGCTGGCCAAGGCAGGTATTGGAATCTCGGGCGTCGAAAATGGGATTTTTGCCGTCATGGCTGCGAATGGTGGCTCGGACCAAGCTTTGAAGGATGCGGTCGCCTCGCTCGACAAGGGCGTTGCCGATTTGGATCCCGCCCATTATCAGGATCTGACGGATGTCCTGCGCAAAATCCCCGGTGATTACCCGACTCCGGCAAAGCTCGATGCGGCAGGCGTCACGAAAACGACGGGCGACGACGAGCTTGGAGCTGCCATTTCAGAAGTTTCCACTTCGCTTGCCGCGCTTCGAACGGCCATTGCTTCGATTGATCCGATGGCCCTCAAGGCATCCGATGAGACGGAGCTTTCTGCGCGTCGCGCTGCGCTGGAGACCGCCGTGCAAAAAGTCAATGCATTGAATTTGACGGCGCATGGAGTGATCGCAAATCGAAACACGCTCGCGACGCTCGTGCGCGACGAGATCGCGCCCACGACGCGCGCCATGGGGCAATTCGTAACCGCCGCGGCGAAGGCAGAAGCTGGCGCGGTCTTGATGGTCAAGGGTCAAGGGCAAACGCAGTCCGCGGTCGGTTCCGGGACGAGCGATTTCGGTTTCTTGAGCCTCACGATGGGCATGTTCAACCAAAATGCCCTCTTGTCACAAATGATCAATGGGATGTACGGCGAGCTGATCGACGCGATCGACAAGAGCATCAACAACCTGATCTTACTCCAGGCTATCGATTATCTCTTGCCTCCGAATCCTCAAGGCCCCGTCATCGACATGTTGTTCGCAAGCTCGAGCCAAGGATTCTCCAAAGTCGGGTACGACACGTGGGTGTATGGGTCCGGATTCAACAAGGATCCGAACATGAACATCTTCATCATCATTGGCGACGGGTGGCAAACCATCGTTGAAAACATCTTTAGCGCGTGCGGCGTAGGCGATGCGAATACGCTTCCGGAAATGGTCGATACCGTGGAGCAATGCATCAAAGACGTGCAAGAAGCGGCGACGAACAGCCTGCCCACGGATTCGATGGAGGTGATCGAGCCTGGAACGCTGGGAGAGCAGGACGTTCACTTGGGACCATTCCCGCCGGCATGTTCGAGCGCCATTCCGCTCGCCATTGGCATCATCCCGGTGAACTTGGCGACGGGCCGCGGGGCGACGTGGAAATCGAACTGCATCAAGTAGGCACACAAATTTGATTTCCCGTGGCTACGGTTCTGTCTTAGAATCGTGGCATGACTTCTCGCCTTCGCTCCTCCCCTGCCCTCCTTGCACTTGCACTCGTAGCGGCGCCCGTCGTGGCATTCGCCTGGGAGCCGAAAATCGTGCAATACGATCCACTCGTGCGGATGCCCGGTACGCAGCCCCGACCCGATCTGACGCTCGAAAGCGCATCGAGCTGCCTCGGGTGTCACGGAGGATATGCGCCGGAAATCGAAGCAGGTTTTACCTGGCGAGGGACGATGATGGCGCAAGCGGCGCGTGACCCGTTTTTCTGGGCCGCGCTGACGGTAGCCGCGCAAGATTCGATCTGGGCACTCGGAAATCCCAATGGAACGGACATTTGCCTGCGATGTCACATGCCCAAGGGGTGGCTCGAATTACGCAGTGATCCCACGAGCGGTCAGGCCATGAGCGGCTCGGATTTCGACGGTGTGCAATGCGACTTCTGCCATCGCATGGTCGACCCATTTTTCCAAGACACGTACGATGGAATTCGCGAGGGCAGTGATTGGTCTGGATATTGGGACGAAACGAACGCCAGCTTCACGCCATCGAACGCAGCCGCGGAAACCACGTACCAGGCGGACGTTTTGCAATCGAACATGCAGACGTTGTTCAATGGAAACAAGTTTTACGGAGCCGATCATCGCCCGGTACAAACTGGATACACCGAAAACGCGTCGGGGCAATATTTCATCAGCAACAAGCAAGATCGGCGCGCATCGTTTGCGGATGCGCAAGGGTTTCACCCGATGCTCTACAGCCGATATCACAAAAGCAAATATTATTGCTCGACGTGCCACGACGTATCGAATCCGGCGCTGGCAAATCAAGCGTTCGCAGCAACGATGCCAGACGACGGCAGCACGGTATTGCCCACCGAACAAAAATCGGCTGCAGAATACTTTCATGCCGAACGAACATTTTCGGAATTCATGCTGAGCGATTATGGTTTGCCTGGGGGTTCCCCCGGCGTGGGGCCTTATGCGCCGGACAAGCTGACGACGGGACAACCAGGCAATGCGATTGCATCGTGCCAAGATTGTCACATGCCCGATGGTGTGGGCCCGGGAGCGTCGATCGTGGGCGCGGTCGTGCGACCGCAAGAAAGCACCGAGCATCCATCGAGCGGGCAGCCGATACACGATTTGACAGGTGGCAATGCATTGGTTCCGTGGCTGCTCGCGAGCACCCAACCGACGAGTCCGAATTACGATGCGACAAACGCGATGCTGCTCGGCCAAGGGTCGGCAAAACTGACATTGACGCTCGACGAAGGATTACCGCTCGACCCAGCAGCGCTGCTCGCAGCGTCGAATCGAGCCGTTTGGACTTTGAAACGCGCCGCATCGATCCTCGATTTGGCCTACGATCCGGCAAGTGGCGCAACATCGTTCAAATTGCGCAACAACACCGGCCACAAGCTCATCAGCGGATATCCGGAAGGACGCCGGATGTTCGTGAACATTCGCCTTCATAGCGGAACTCAGCTCACGCACGAGGTCAATCCTTACGATTCGAATGCGGGCACTTTGCGAGGGCTCGATCCGGTCGATGCGCCTTCGAGTCCGCCGCTCGGTGCAGCAGAGCAACACGATGACTCGTTGGTGTACGAAGTAAAAATGGCGAGCTCGCTGACGGGACAAACCAAATCGTTCCATTTCATTCTGGGGACCGAGCGAGCCAAGGACAACCGCGTGCCACCGAAAGGTTTTCGAATTGCCGAGGCAAGCAAGCGAATCGTCGACCCCGTTTGGCTTGGAACACCGGATCCCAATCACTTCACGGCCGACGAATATACGGGTGGGTACGATCAGGTGAGCTTGACGCTGCCAGCGGGCGCGAGCCGCATCGATGTGCGGGTCTATTATCAAACGACGAGCCGGGAATACGTGGAGTTCTTGCGTGATCAAATCAATGGAACGGCCACGTCACTTTTGAGCCCCACGCCGTCGGGCGAGATGAAGGCATACATCGCGCAATCGGATCCGTTCTTCTTGCAGCTTGCAGCATGGGGCGACACGATTTGGCAGCTATGGGAGCACAACAAGGACGTTCCTGGAGCCGCTCCGATTGAAATGACTCGTGCAACGTTGGTTCTAAACGACATCTGCAAAGACGCCGGAACTGTGGACGGAACTCCATGCGACGATAACGACGAATGCACCGCGGGCGAAACGTGTTCGGGCGGAGCGTGTGGAGGCGGCACGGCAGTCAGTTGTGACGATGGCAATGGGTGCACGAATGATAGCTGCGACGCAACACTCGGTTGTGTGCATCAAGCAAATGCCGAAAGTTGCGACGATGGGAACATCTGCACGTTGAACGACTCGTGTGCTTATGGCGCTTGCACGGGAAAAACGAAACCGTGTTTGGACGGCGACCCTTGCACCACGGATCGTTGTGATCCTCAAGTGGGCTGCGTTTACGAGCCCATTGCCAATTGCGGGAGCGGCGGCGCGGGTGGCGGCGGAATGGGAGGCGCTGGCGTAAGCTCGAGCAGCTCGGGAAGTTCGAGCACGGGTGGTGCAGGCGGGACCGGTGGGCAAGATTCGGCGAGCGGCGCCGGAGGCGGCTCATTGGGTAACGATGACAATTGTCATTGTCGAATGGTCGGGCAAGGAGACGGCGGGAGCGCTCGATCAGGCCTTTTGGCATTGATCGCCGCCATCGCTATACGAAGAAGGCGAAATAAACCCTAAAATTCACATCGCATCCGATGTCGACGTAATGGGTCAAGCATTCTCAGCACGACGCTTGCATGGGCTTGGTCGGTGCCTATGCTACGAACCCTGACGATTTTCATCGCTGCCGCGTTTCTCTTTTTCTGCTCGATCGTTCGCGCAGAAGAAGCACCCATTCCACCCACACCGTCGCGATGGGTCACCGACACGGTGGGGTTCTTGTCCACGGAAACTCAACAAGCATTGGACAAGCGCCTGGAACAATATGAAAAAACCTCTGGAATGAAGGTCGCCATTTGGATCGGAACGACCGCTGGCGACGCAGCGCTCGAAACATGGGCGCAGAACGCCGTGAATGCCTGGAAAGCGCAGCAAAAAGCTTTCGGAAACGGCATCGTGATGTTCATTCTGACACAGGATCGCGCAATCGATGTCGAGGTTGCCCCTGGGCTCGAAAGTCGAATATCGGACCAATTCGTGGCGCAGATGATTTTTGAACAGATGGCGCCACAACTCGACAAAGGTGATGCCAACGGAGCGTTGACGGCGGCTGTGGACACGATGCTGAAAAAGCTCGATATGCCCGCGGCCGAAACCAACACTGCACCTCAGGCGCCGCAAAAAGCGCCGCGACCGACACAGAAACCGGCCGATGATTCTGCCAAGGAACCGGCCGATGATTCTGCCGAAAAGCCCGCCGAGTCGAAGGAAACGGCGCGCAAGCCGAGTGTTCTGCTGCTCGTGGTGCTCGGAGCGCTGGTGATCTTGTCGACCATCGCAATCGGCGCAGTGACCTTGTCTCAGCGACCAAAGACGAAGACGAAGCAGTAGTGCCTTTGGGGATTGACTCCCGTACGAGCACGTGAGCTGCTCATGGGATGAGGAAACGACATGATATCGAGCTAGCAGCGCCCATTGCGGCGCTGCTGCTTTGTGCAACTGTCACCGCGTGTGATTATTCAAGTCCTGCGCAAAGTACGGGAGCTGGCGGTGGCGGTGGTGGTGGCGATGGCGGGACCGCAGGGAGCGCTGGTTCTGCTGGCAGTGGAGGCGGCGGAGGCGCCGGCGGTGGAATGACGATACCTGCGTGTTCGGCCGAGCAGGGAATGGTCGCGCTGGAAGGCTGGCCGTGGTTCGGATTCGAGAAAGCATTGCCGGATCCGAAACCAGAATTGAATAGCGGTGCGCCGGCTACGATTGTCGCGGTCGAGCTTGGATGGTTGAGCATGACGTTCGACGGCGCCGCGGTGGATTCGCGCCTTGGATGGGTGGGCCCGGATTTGAATGAGGTGTTTACAGCGGGAGACATGGTGACGGTCACGATGGATGCGGGGCTGCAAGCATATCGAGTTGCGGGTGCCAAAGGTCAAGCGGTGGTATTGCGATATGCGAATGCGGAAGTGCCACAAGCATTGCCAGCGATTCCCGGTGGTGGGCCCAATTTGTCCATCGAAGTCGAATGCGCTCACGAAGAAAAGAAAATGTGTGATGCACCCGATCGGAGAACGCTTTACACGTTGACTGCGTCATTGGCAGCGGGGAGCACGAAAATTCCCAGCGGCATGACGGGACAGGTGGGGACGTGGAAAATCCGCCACATCAAGTCGATGAATCTCGAGCTTCACTCGGGCGCGGAATGCACGCTGATGAAGTTCTTCGATGGCGCCGTGCACGCGCTCGAGGTAAAACCTTGAGCAAGCTCAACCCCGACGGAGTTTGCCGCGGTCGATTTTACCAAGGTGCGTCCGCGGTAGCGAATCGACCAAAAATACTTCTCGCGGGGCCTTGTACGGTTCGAGTTTTTCTCGAACGAATGCCTTGAGCTCCTCGCCGAGGCCCTCGTTCGTTTCGCGCGTGAGCACGAATGCGTGAGGCTTTACGAGACCATTTTCGTCCGAAACTCCAACGACTGCGCATTCTTGCACGGCGGGGTGTTTCAGGAGGCAATTTTCCACTTCGGCAGGAGCGAGCCACTTGCCGCCGACTTTGAGCATGTCGTCGCCTCGGCCGCAATAAATGTAGTATCCATCGGCATCTTTGCGAAGCATGTCGCCGGAGACGTACCATTCGCCGCGGAATGCGCGCTGCGTCTTTTCCATTTCGTGCCAATAACAGATGGCACGTGATCCACCGCGGACCCAGAGCCAGCCGACTTCGCCGTCGGGCACTTCGCGGCCATCGTCATCGCAAATGCGCACTTCGAATCCGTCCACGACTTTGCCAAGCGTGCCAGGACGAACGTCGCCGGGGCGGTTCGTCAAAAAGATGTGCCACTGTTCCGCGGTGCCGAGCCCATCGCAAAGCTCGACGCCAAACGCCTTCTTCCAGCGATCGTAGAGCTCGACAGGAAGCGCTTCGCCCGCCGATGTGGACACACGCAAGCACGAAAGGTCCTGCGCCGCAGCATCGGGATGGGAGACGAGGTTGTTGATCATCGTAGGAACGTTGATCAAAATGGTGGGTCGGTGTTTTCGAATTTGTGCGAACAGAGCGTCGGCCGTGCACCGTTCGGGAAAAAGGACGGCGCTTGCTCCCACGGAGAATGGGAAAAGCAGATTGCATCCGGTTGCATACCCGAAATAAAGCTTGGGAACGGACAGGGTACAGTCCTCGGGGCCATATCCAAGCACGCGTTTGGCGAATAGCTCGGTGGTATTGACGAACGAAGCATGCGTCTGGACAACCGCTTTGGGGCGCCCCGTGGTGCCACCGGAAAAGAGCCAAATGGCAGCATCGTCGCGGTGACTGGGAAAAAGGTCGAAGGAGTCGGGAACACTTGCCGCAAGAGCTTCGAACGATGCGTGCTCGGTTTGCCCGGACGCACCGACGACGAGAATACGTTCGAGGTGGCGAGCGCCGCGCGCAGCTTCGGCGAAGGTGGCGAGTTGGTCTTGGTGCACGATGACGACGGCGGCACGGGTGTATTCGTAAAAGTAGGCAATTTCGTCGGGCTTCAGGTGACTGTTGACCATGACGACGACGGCGCCCATGGCGAGAACTCCAAAGAATGCACCGGCAAATTCAGGAATATCGGGCAGCGCAATGATGACACGTTGTTCGGGGACGACGCCGAGACCACGCAGGACATTGCCGAACTTGGCAGCAAGGCGGTCGACTTCGGCGTACGTGATGCGGCGATCGCCGGCGATGATGGCAACACGATCGCCCTGGCCTTCACGCAATCGGGCGCGGAGAAACCAATCGGCCATGTTGAGGTCTTCGGGGATCTCGAAAGGTTGCATCATGGGGCGGATGGTGCGACGAACGAAGGGGCGAATGCAAGAGGAACGAGGGATCGGGAAATCGTGATATTCACGTTTCAGCGGGATCGATGTCGGTAGCAAGCCGTAGCGCCCGTTCGGCTTCTTCGCGCTCGCGTGTGAGCTCGGCCCGGAGCTCGTCTTCGGTCGGCAAGTAGGTTTGATAACGCGCAGCAACGACCTGTTCGTTGTCTGCGGGAAGCGTAATTTTTACCATTGCGTCGTTCTTGTCCGAACACAAGACGATCCCAATGGTTTTCTCCTCGTGCGGTTCGCGCTGAAGTCGATCGAAAAAATTTACATACATTTGCATCTGCCCAAGGTCTTGATGGGTGAGTTTGCCCATCTTCAAATCGAGCAGAACGAAGCAACGCAACAGCCGATTGTACAAAACCAGATCCACATAAAAGTGATCGCCGTCCAGCGTGATGCGCTTCTGGCGAGCGACGAAGCAAAAGCCTTTGCCCATCTCGAGCAGAAAGTCCTGCAGCCGTGCAATGAGCGCATGCTCCAGGTCATGCTCGTGCAGGGTCGGCATATCTCGCAAGTCGACAAACTCGAGGAAAAACGGATCCTTGAGCACATCACTTGGAACAACAACTTCTTGCCCACGCTGCGCAAGGGCACGTACCTGCTCCGGGTTCCTGTTGGCGCAGAGGCGCTCGAACAACATCGCCGCAATCTGGCGCTCCAGCTCGCGCACGGACCAACTCTCGCGTGCCGCTTCGATCTCGTAGAAGGAACGCGCCAACGAGTCTTGAACGCGCAGTAGAACAAGGTAGTGCGACCACCCAAGAATGGGTGGAAACAGCGCCTTCACGCGCTTCGAAGATTCGATCAACGCTGTTGATCGAATCTTCTTCGTCTTCTTCTTGCGGCGTACCTTGGTGGAGACAGCGCTGCCGGATTCGATCAACGCTGTTGATCGAATCTTTTTCACGGTTGGCTGAGAACCGACATCGCTGCCCGATTCGATCAACGGTGTTGATCGAATCTTCCCCCCTTCTGTCCCCGATTCGATCAACGCTGTTGATCGAATCTGCGATCGGCTTGGATCCGCGGAGATCGCAGAACCGTTGGGGAACGTCTGGTAGAAGGCGCGTGCTCGACGTAGCGTCGCGACGCCGATGCCGCGGCCGAAACGCTTCGTGAGACGACGGGCAAGACGCTCGAGGAGACGCTCGCCGTAGATCGCTCTCTCGGTTCCTTGCTGCTCAACCTCGACGATTTCGCAACCGATGAGCCAATAGGCGCGAACCATCGCAGTGTTGACGGAACGCGCGATGCGTGACCGCGCATGATCGAGGATTGCAGCGATGCGCTCGAAGAGTTGCGCTTCTGTGCTTGGACGAAGCTTGCTCATGCAGGGATAGGGTCCGTGGGCGGGATGTCAGAGCACGCAGTCTGCGACAAACCTGCAGGCGAACGCAAGAAGACACCGCCCTTTCATCGCGTAGCTGAACCGAAATTTTCGACAGCCGCACGACGCGACCTCGTTCGTCATGCAAAACGACGTCGCCCAAATCCGCTCCCCTTCAAAGGAGTCTCGACTCGCGCAATCCTTCGGCGCCTAGCTCGGGCGCCCACTCGACAAGCCCCGGTGTCGCCTCCGCTCATTCCACGCTAAAGTCCCCCCGTCGTGAACATTCGAACCTGCATCTTTCTCGCCTCCCTGGCCGCTCTCGTCGCTTGTGGCTCCGAACCAAAACCCAAAGAGCCGCTGGGCCTCATTCCGAGCGCAACCACCACCGCCAAACCCGAGTGGATTCCGTTCACGGTTCGTGCGGGCAAACCCGTCGAAGCCGATCCCAAAGAGCGCCACTTGACCGAAGTCCGACAACTGACGTTCGGCGGGGAAAACGCCGAAGCATACTGGTCACCCGACGGCAGGAAGCTCATTCTCCAGTCGACGCGAGACGGAGCTCAGTGCGATCAACAGTTTGTCTTGGACCTCGAAACGGGCGAGGCCAAGCGCGTTTCGAGCGGCAAAGGACGCACGACGTGCGGCTACTTCTTCTACCCGAAAGGCGACAAGATCCTGTACAGCTCGACCGAGGCTGCAGGCGACGCGTGCCCGCCGAAGCCTGATCGATCGCTCGGATACGTCTGGCCGCTCGAGCCGCACGACATCTACGTAGCGAGCCCCGACGGCTCGGACAAACGCTTGCTGATGGGCGGCTCCGGCTACGACGCGGAAGCAACGATGGCTTTCGATGGATCGCGGATCGTGTTCACGAGCAGCCGCGATGGGGACCTCGAGTTGTACACGATGAAGCCGGACGGCACCGACGTCCGGCGCATCACGAACACTCCGGGCTACGACGGCGGAGCGTTTTTCTCGCCAGACAGCACCAAGCTCGTATGGCGCGCGAGCCGTCCGGAAGGCAAGGATCTGGAAGACTTCCGCGAGCTGCTTGCAAAGGGCCTCGTTCGTCCAACGAAACTCGAAATCTTCGTCGCTGGCGTCGAAGGTCAGAACGCTCGGGCCATCACGAACAACGATCGGGCGAACTTTGGTCCGTACTTCTTGCCCGATTCGCGACGCGTGATCTTCTCGTCCAACATGGACTCGCCGCCGGGGCATCGGGGCGCGCCGAACTTCGAGCTTTACGTGGTCGATTCAGAAGGACAAACCCAGCAGACCGGCGTCGCACCTCCGCCAGAACGAATCACGTTTTACGATGGATTCGACGGGTTTCCGATGTTCTCGCCAGACGGCAAGTACCTCGTCTTTGCCTCGAACCGTTTCGGTTCTACTCCTGGTGAAACGAACCTGTTCGTCGCAAGGTGGGTCGATTGAGCGTAAAACACCGCAGCTTGCGCACAGGTGCATGGGTTTGTCCTGTGCTGCTTACTGCAGGGTGCGGTGCGTCTGAACCTCCCCCACCGGAACGTCCCAAGCCTCCGCCAACTCCACAATTCGAAGCACCACCGACGACTTTCACGTCTCCCGCTCGATGGTCGTTCCATCCGCAGGCGCCAGCGGCAGCCACGTCCGCGATCGCTCTGCCGGACGGATCGTGCTTGCTGACGACCGACGAAGGACTGCGGATTCGCACGACGAAGAGTGTGCGTTCGCCGAGCGGTGGCGTGACGTGCAGTGGGCAGATGACCGCTGCCGCTGATGTCGCGCCCGAGCCGCTCGTGGGGATGGTCGAGCGAGCCGGCTCGTCTTGGATGTTCGTCGGAGAACGGGGCAATTTGTATGAAACAGAAGGACCGATGGAGTCCTTCCGTCGAGTCATTGGTGCTCCAACGACCTTCACGCGAGTCGTCGGAAGTGGAAAAACCGTGCTTGCCGTGACGCCCGCGGGTGAGCTCTTCCGCTTGGACGACACATCTACGTGGCAACCGGTGAACGTGCCCGCAGCGCGTATCTACGATGTCGCAGTGGCCGATGACGGGCGAGCGCTTGGCCTTGCGCTCCCGGAAAAATTCTTCACGAGCAGCGACGGACAGAAGTTCGTGGAGGCGCCCAACATCGGAACGATCGGCGCGCGTCGCGTGGGGCGCACGCCCAAAGGCGCACTCGGCGTGCAAGGTGTGACGGGCACGATCGTTTGGGAACCAAGTGCTTCACCGCCGCTCGCACAGACAAGCGAGCCAATCAGTCCACGCGGATCGGTGCTCGAGCTGGACGCAGCGGTCGTGCCGACCGCAACTGCCGTGGTGGAAGGTCGCGCGACGCTCGATGGCGATCGCTACGTGGAGGCCGTGCTGCTCGACGAGGAAAACGGCAACTGGAGTCTTGCTTCGGGCTCGTTCGAGGGCCCGCTTGCGACGACGTCCTTGCCCGACACCAGCGAGTGCGCTGGCATGCGTGTGGGCGCACGAGGTCGGTTTGTCACGACCGTATGCATCAAGACGGACGACGACGGCAACTACGTCGGCATCGTGCGCATGAGCAGCGATGGCGGCAGGAAGTTTGGCGAGCCAGCACGCTTTGCTGCGGGCGATGGTGAGCTTTTGGGCGTCGCCGTTGCGAACGACGGCACTGCGCTCGTAACGGGCATTTGCAAAGCACGCACGGGCCAGTCGGGTTGTTCGGGCTCTCCGCCTGTGCTGATTCGAACGGACAAAGGCGCCATCACGACGACGCTCGCGGCAGCACCGCCCCTCATGGGTTTGCCCATCTCGCCAGCGTTCTCGGTGGATGGACGGTCGGCGTATTTCCTTGCGCGTCGAGCCAAAGACGAACGACTGGCGCTGTTCGTGTCACACGATGGCGGTCGTACGTTCACGGAACGATCACTCGATGCGCGTGCGGGTCGCGCGCCAACGGAATCGTATGACGAATACGATGAATCGAGCGACGAGGAACCTACGGAAGAGAGTCTCGATCCGAGTGATTTGACGACGCTTCGTCCGAGCGATGACGGCACGCTCGGCATGGTGCTCACGACGTCGCGAGGTTTGTCCTACTTCACCACGGACGAGGACGGGCGCGTCATAGGCGTATCGCGCCCCCCGGTGGATCAAGCCATCATGGGCGGTTACGGGCAGCGCGTGATTGCTTTGGCATTGGCTTCAGATCGCACACCAAGCGGAGAAGACGCGATCACGGCATGGGAATCTGCCGACGGTGGATCGAATTGGAACGAGCTTTCGGTGACGCGATCGGTGGTGCGTGAGATCGTCACAGGTCCGATGACCGCCGCATGTGCAAGCGCAGGATGCCTGGTGGGAACGACGATCGCTCGGGTTGGATGGGATGGTCAGTCCGATCCTCCGCCGGTGACCACCCCCAAAGCGCCGGAGATGCACAAGATCAACGCCGTGCGAACGCCGATCTTGTGCACGCTCGATCCGAAGACGTCGTGGAAGCAGATTGGCCACGTGTGGTCGAACTTCGCTCTTCCCACTCTTTCCGATACCGCGCGTGGTCGAGTTCTCTGGTCGGTGCTCTCGTTCGATCCTGGAGCGAGTGCCGTTTCGACGACGCTGGCGCTCTTGCCTGAAAAAGGGAACGGGCCAGCGCGCGTGACGACACGGTCGCTCTTCGGTCCGGCGCCGAAGGGAGTGAAATACGCGGTCGACGTCACGTATCAGATCGAAGGATACGCGGCGGCGCGTGTGCGTTTGCCTGAAGGCGATCGCGTAGCGGGGCCGATGCGCAACGTCGAGATAGCTTGGGAAAACTTCGTCGACGGTACGTCGAAACGAACGACCATTCCCGATGCGGGCGAGTTTACCGAAGGCGACGTCAAGTCGAACGATGAGCGCCACGTTCTCGATACGGGCCTTTTGTCGGTCGCAGCCGGCGCGATCTTCGTGCGTCCGCATTCGCGCGATTCCAGCGATGCACGCATGTTTTTACTCGATGCGAAGGGCAAACGATCGACGCACTCGTATCCCGATTGGCAAGCGTTGCTCAAGTTCGGCAAGACGAACCTCCGTAGCGACACGGCGCTCGTGGATGGAACGCCGATGGCGGTCGGAACGGTGGACGACTTCGATGGAGATGCGTTCGGACCGCTGACGATGGTGTTGGCTCATGCGGCTACGGATGGTTCGTGGAAAACGACGGCGACGTCGCTCACTCCTTTGACGTCAAAGGATCGGCTCCGCCTGCTCAGCCACGATTGGACGTATCGAGGGGGCACGGAGGTGGGCGTCGCGGCGATCACGAGCGAGCCTCGGGCGGGTCGTGCAGCGGCGATGTTCTTGCCATTTCGTGCGGATGGCAGCCTTGGTGCTCCGCAAGAATTGCCGACTCCATACGACTTGCCTGCGATGCCTCGGCCATGCAAAGCGGACGAGCGACGTGCAACGCCGCGGCTCGGGGCACCTGGGTTTCCCGGCGGTGAACCGATGTTTCCAGGGCATCGTCACCCGGTGCTCGTCACGGAGGCTCAGAAGGACAAACCTGCACTGGGTGAAGCGCTGGTGCTACTCACCTCGGGCGTGGTGCTACATGGGACGAAAGACGCGCCTTGTGTTGCTGCATGGGATGCGTTCGGCATTGCGCCGATGGGCATTGGGGCCGTGATCGCCGGAGACCCGTCTCAAGCGTGGCTTTTTCGGCGCGCTCGAGACCCGGCTTCAATCCCGGGTTTGCGGATGGACGTTCTCGCTTCGCGACGCGAAAACGTCGTGCTCGAGTATCGTCCGATGAGTTGTCGGTTCGATGCGACGGCGACCATTCCGGAAACGGTGTGGGCGCAGCCCGGCACGTTCCGCTGGTCGACGAAGTGACAATGCGTATTGCCGCTCGCAGTCACGGGCGGTACTGCAATGGAGTGTCGTCGAAACGCCGCAATCGATCGAGCATAGTGCGTAAGCGGTTTCCAGGCGGTCGATGAATTGTGTGTTCGGGCTTTTCAATGTGACGGCATTTGGTGCTTTGTGGTTGACCCTTCCTAAAATTCGCCTATGCCTCGGGACCGGCGCCACTTCGACAATGGAACGAGGGTGGCGGAGCCGACCTTCGACGGGCCATGCGCACTTTCATCGATGTTCTTCGTGCCAATGCTGTCGATGCCGATCGGGCACTGACTTTCGTGCGCACCAATGGGGCAGAGCGTCGAGTGACGTATGCCGAGCTCTGGGCGGATGCGGCATCGCGCGCGCAAGCGTTGCGAGAGCTTGGTTTTACGACGGGGGATAGGGTCGGGTTGATACTTCCCGAGCCTGACGAGTTTGTCTTGTCATTCGTGGGAGCGCTCGTCGCGGGGCTCGTCGCCGTACCGATGTATCCACCGGCGACGCTCGCAAAGATGGATGCCTATGGCGATACGGTGCGGCACGTGCTTCGAGCGTCCGGGGCGCGGGGCCTCATCACGACCGACACGATGGGGCCGCTCGTGGAAGGTCAATTGCTCGGCGATGGGGCAGCCTCGCGAATCGTGTTCGAGCGAGACATACGTGGACATGCATTGAGCGACGCGGGTTTGCCGGACGTGCGTGGTTCGGACTTGGCGCTGCTGCAATTCACGTCGGGGTCGACGTCACGGCCGAAGGGCGTAATGGTGACGCACGACAATTTGACGGCAAATGCTCATGCCATCATGTTCGAGGGGCTTCGTTCGACGCCTGAGGACCGGGGCGTGACGTGGTTGCCACTTTATCATGACATGGGGCTCATTGGGTTCGTCGTGGCGCCAGTATTCGCCCGCGTACCTGTCACGTTTTTGCCGACATCATCGTTCATTCGTCGTCCGTCGATTTGGCTGGAGGCAGTGCACCGTCATCGAGGAACGATTACGTTTGCTCCGAATTTTGCATTTGCTCTCGTGACGCGAGCGGTCACGGAAGCGCAGGCGTCGGCTTGGGATTTGTCTTGCCTTCGGGCGCTCGGTTGCGGAGCCGAACCCATCGTGCCCGAGGTGCTCCGGGCATTTTTGACGCGTTTTGAAAAAAATGGTTTGTCGCCAAAGAGTATTTTGCCCTGTTACGGAATGGCCGAGGCGACGTTGGCGGTTACTTTTCATGACTTGGGAACGCCGCTCGTCACGGATCGCGTGGATGTCGATGCCATTGCGAAAGGGAGTGCGACGCCGGCACAACACGCCGAGTGCTCCGTGGAATTGGTTTCATGCGGCCGGTCATTTGCAGATCACGAGGTCATCATTGCCGATCCCGAGGGAAAACCCCTGAGCGAGCGCGAAGTGGGCGAGATACGCGTGCGCGGGCCGAGCGTAACGGCGGGATATTTTGGCAATTCCGACGCGACCGCCGAAGTGTTTCGTGACGGATGGCTTTGTACCGGGGATGTCGGATATCGAGTGGGAGAGGACCTTTTCATTTGTGGGCGCCTCAAAGACTTGATCATTTTGAATGGTAAAAATCACTATCCGCAAGACATCGAACGGATTGCGTCGAAAATCGACGGCGTTCGCGATGGTCAATGTGTGGCGTTTTCGCGCATTGGGTCTTCTGGCGCGGAAGAAGCGGTGCTCGTGGCAGAATCGAGGCGCGTAGGAGACGCGAGGCAAAAGCTCGTGGATGAAGTCGTGCAAGCGGTGCGCACGGAGCTTGGCGTGTCTTTGACGGAGGTGGTGCTGATCAAGCGGGGGACGTTGCCCAAGACGTCGAGCGGGAAGGTTCGTCGACGCGAAACGAAGGAGCGACTCGCACGCGGGCAACTCGAGCTTTCCACGGACCAGGACAAGGCAGAGGGCGAAGGAGCTTAACGAATGGGATCGAGCCAAGCGGACGTGGAAGTCAGTTACGACGTCGGAAACGAATTCTTCCGGCTCTGGCTCGACGAACGCATGAACTATACGTGCGCCGTTTTCGAGTCCCCGGAAGAATCGCTCGAAGCCGCGCAAATCAACAAGCTTCGCACTCTTTCGGACTTTGCGAAAGCCGGCCCCGGAATGTCGGTGGTCGATATCGGCTGCGGCTGGGGAGCTTGCTTGGAATACCTCGCTCGCGTGCGTCATGTAAAACGTGCGGTCGGCGTGACGTTGTCTCGAGCGATGGCGGACGAGGTCAATCAGCGTGGAGTGCCCGGCGTCGAATGCGTCACGGCCGACTTCATGAAGTGGGAAACGGACGAAACGTTCGACGGACTGATTTCAATTTGCATGATCGACCATTTGTGTTCGCCCGAAGAAGCACGCCAAGGTAAAGCCGTCGACATTTACCGAGCATATTTCAAGAAGTGCTGGGAGATCACGAAACCAGGAAGCGCTTTTGGGTTCCAAGCGATCTTGCGCAATCGGACGCCCAAAATGCGCCCGTGGGGAGGCCTTCCGGCGGATACGCGACAGGACCTCGAGGATTTCTCCTTTTCGTCGCGGGAAATTTTTCCCAATGGCCTGAACCCGCGCCTCGAAGAGCTCGTGGCCGCGGTAAATCCCTATTGGGAAATCAACACGCTCCACACGCGGCGCGAAGATTATCGCCGCACGACGGCCGAATGGCTACGGCGCCTGCGAAGCCATGAAAAAACCATTCGCGAACGCTGGGGCGACAAGGTATTCGCAGATTACGACAGATATTTGTCGACGTGCGTTCGCGCATTCGACATTCACTATAGTTCCTTGGTGCAAATGAAGCTTCATAGGATTGGCTGAGACATGAACGAAAAGCGGGAATTGCTCGAGCTGTTCAAAGATGTCGCTTTGCGTGTGGACAAGCGCGCCTTGCCCCACGTGACGCGCGAGTCCAAAATCAGCGAGCTGGGAATCGATTCGCTGTCCGTGATGCAGATCGTCGGAGAATTGGAAACCGAGCTCGACATCTTGATTCCGGACGAAGATCTCGTGGAGATCGTGACAGTGGGCGACCTTTGCGACAGAGTCGCCGAGCGGCTCCGGAAAGACCAATAGAAGCGGCCTCGAGAGCGATGCGACGACGGGTCGTGGTAACGGGAATGGGCGTCGTGACCCCGGTGGGTCATGACGTTTCCGCATTCTGGGATAGCCTCTTGGTTGGCCGTTCGGGCGTTTCATTCATTCGCGATTTTCCAACGGACAAACTACGGAGCGACATCGCAGCAAGCATCGTCGATTTCGACGTCTCGCGGTACATGTCCCCCAAAGAAGCGGAAATTCATGGCCGAGTTACCCATTTCAGCGTCGCTGCAGCCGCTGAAGCCGTAACCATGGCGGGGCTCGATACGCTCGGACGCGCCGATCCGCATCGAATTGGTTGTTTGATTTCCACGGGAATGGGATCCGTGGACATTTTCCAACATCAAATCGAACGAAGCCGCGAACGCGGACCACGAGCCGTGTCTCCGTACTTCGTTCCCGGCGTGATGCCCAATGCCGGAGCGGCCGTCGTCTCGATTCGATATGGTTTCATGGGCCCGTCTTACAACATCGCCAGTGCATGTGCGACGGGCACGCATTCCATTGCGACGTCCGCCATGATGATCGAAGCCGGCGAAGCAGATGTCATGGTAGCCGGAGGCGCCGAAGCAGCAACGCGCCTCGATACCGTCGCGGGGTTCGGCAATGCACGAGCGCTCGCGAAGGCATTCGAGGGGGATCCGACGAGGGCGAGCCGGCCTTTCGACAAACGACGGCAGGGGTTTGTCATGGGCGAAGGCGCCGGCGTGGTGGTGCTCGAAGAAGAAGAGCACGCGCTTCGGCGTGGGGCGAAACCGCTGGCGGTGTTGCAAGGGTTTGGAATGACAACCGATGCGGCGCATTTGACGAGGCCCCATCCCGAGGCCGATGGGCTGAGGCGCGCTATCGTTCGGGCCATCGAACGGGCTGGGCTGAAAGCGAACGACGTGGATTACATCAACCCGCATGCGACATCCACGCCGCAAGGTGACGCAGCAGAAATCATTGCGCTACGAAATGTCTTTGGCCAGCGTCTCGCCCACATTCCCATGTCGGCCACGAAATCGATGATTGGGCACCTTTTGGGTGGCGCAGGAGCGGTCGAGACAATCGCGGTAGTTTGCTCGCTGCGAGACCAAATGCTGCATCCGTCAATCAATGCGGACGAGCTCGATCCCGACTTTGGACCGCTCGATGTCGTGCGCGAGAAGCGATCCGTCACGTGCTCGTGGGCGCTGAAGTGTTCGGCTGGGTTCGGCGGGCACAACTGTGCACTCTTGCTGGGTCGGATGTAGGGAAACGTCGTAAGACGGCACTTTTTCCAGCAACGGTTCTTCCCGTCGCGTCCAATTTCGCATAAGGAGTGTACCATGAGCGCTCGAAGTCAAAACCGGCTCGGTGCGGAGAAATCGCCGTATCTCCTGCAGCACGCGCAAAATCCGGTCGATTGGTATCCATGGGGCCCTGAAGCGCTCGAGCGGGCGAAACGGGAGGACAAACCGATCCTCTTGTCGATTGGCTACGCCGCGTGTCACTGGTGCCATGTGATGGAGCGCGAGTCGTTCGAGAATGCGGCGATTGCGCGGCGCATGAACGAGCTATTCGTGAATGTAAAAGTCGACCGCGAGGAGCGGCCGGACCTCGATCACATCTATCAGCTCGTCGTGCAGCTCATGGGCCGAAGTGGCGGATGGCCCCTGACGGTCTTTTTAACGCCCGACCAGAAACCGTTTTTCGCGGGGACTTATTTTCCACCGTCCGATCGCCAAGGTGTTCCTGGATTTCCAACGATTTTGGAAGCCGTGGCGAATGCATATCGGAGCAAGCGTGACGAGGTATTTGCTCAAGCGTCGGACATAACGAAGGAAATCGAAGGCGCTTTGAGTCTGCCGCGTGCGGAAGCAACGCTCGGCCCGGAATTGCTTCGCAAAGCGTGTCGGAAGCTCTTGGCACGTATCGACACCCTTCAAGGTGGGTTTGGCGTGCGGCCGAAGTTTCCGAACACGATGGCGCTCGATGCGCTGCTTTTGCGCGGCGTTTTGGAAGGAGATGGCGTCAGCAAAGAGAGCGTGCAGCTAGCGCTCTCGCGTATGCTTCGTGGCGGCATTTGGGATCATTTGCGCGGTGGTTTTCACAGGTATTCGACGGATTCGCGGTGGCTCGTACCGCATTTCGAGAAAATGCTTTACGATAATGCGCTGCTTTTGCGCCTCTACGTGGACGGTTTTCGCGTGTTCGGCGACGCGAGATTCGCGGAGACGGCCCGGTCCATCGTGGGATGGCTATTTGCGGAAATGCGCGACGAATCAGGCGCGTTTTACGCAACGCAGGACGCTGATTCGGAAGGGCGCGAAGGCGCGTTTTTCGTGTGGAAACCGTCCGACTTGCGTTTGGCCATGCAAACCGACAGCGAAGCCTACGATGTGGCTCGCGTGTATTTCGGTATCACGGACGAAGGCAACTTCGAGAACACCGGGGCCACGGTGCTTTCCGAAGTGCGATCGATTGAGCTGACCGCAGCCATCCTCGATCTCCCCGTTGATACCGCTCGCCAAGCACTCGCGCGCGCAAAAGAAAAAATGCTCGAGACGCGAGCCAATCGTCCAAAGCCTTCACGCGACGACAAGATGCTCGCGAGCTGGAATGGGCTGCTCATCGGTGCCCTTGCAGAAGCGGGCCGCGCGCTTGGCGAAGCGTCGTGGGTCGAAGCAGCCGAGCAGGCATTCGAAGCGCTCGAGCGTCGCGTCGTACGGAATGGGCGCGTTCGTCGCTACTACATACATGGCGAAAACGAAGCGCCGATGGAGCGTCGTGGGTTTCTCGATGACCACGCGTATGTGGGAAACGCCGCGCTCGACTTGTACGAAGCGACGGGACGAACGCGATACGTCACGGTGGCTCGCACGATTGCCGATGCGATGATCACGCACTTCGAGGATGCGAGCGACGGAGGGTTTTTCTTCGCGCCGGACGACGGCGAATCGCTGATTGCGCGAACGAAGGACGTCTACGATCAAGCCGTACCCTCGGGCGCCTCGATGGCTGCGCTCTTGTGCCAACGACTCGGTGAAATGGTGGACGATCGGTATGCCGAGCACGCGCTGAGGCAGGTCGCGATGGTTGCGCCGTCGGCGATCGACAACCCGATGGGCCTTGGGAAAAGCGTCGCGGTGATCGACCGGCTGGCTCGCGGGACGGTGGATGTCGTCGTCGCGGGCGAACGTTCGAGCACCGAGGCGCAAGCGATGGTGAACGCGGTCTTCCGTCGATACTTGGCGCACCGAAACGTCGTGTGGGTGGATCCGACAGAGCCCGCGACGATCGATGCGGTGAAGGTGATTGGGAGTGACAAACCTGCCGTGGAGGGCCGCGTGACGGCGTATGTTTGTCGGATTCGAACTTGCTCGTTGCCCGTCACGAGCGTGCAGGAGCTCGAGGCACTTCTCGATGCGCGATGACTTGGATCGTCGCTCAGCGCGACCGTGAAGGAGCGGGACGCAAACGTGCGTCCATCCTGGCGACGCACGCCTTGTCGTTTTGCTGATGGCAAATAGCTCGAAGCAGTCTGACGTCGTCTTTCGTTGCCGTCCCTGCGGCTAATTTCTTTTCGATCGTGGCTCGCGTTGCAGCGATGTCGACCTGAGCAGGGGAAGGCGCTCCCATCGTGAGGCGCACGGCTGTGGTTTGTCCGTCGAGAACCCGCACCTTGATCGTCATGTCGGGTGCGCCCTTGCGCTTGCCGGTGATGACGTGGTCGCCCGGGGGAAGCGGGACGTTCGTGTGTTTGCGACCAAGCGAGCGTTTGCCGTCGACGACGACATCGTCACAACCGGGATCGCATTGGACGTTGAGCCATCCGTCCATGGCTCGTCTGCGCGCGGCAATGCGTGCGGCCATGTCGGCGGGAGGTGCTTTGGGAGGCGGTGCTTGCGTCGTGAGCGCGAAGTTGAACGAAGCGGCTTGGCCCGCCGTGACGACGAGTCGTTTGCGCGTGTCGGCCTGGCTCTTGCGCTTCAGCTTGACGTCATAGGCGCCGGCGGGCAGTTCGGCTCGAACGACCGGTGACGGGCCGAAGGAGCGATTGCCGATGACGACATCGTCGCATGATGGATTGCAGACGATGTTGACGACGCCCTTGGCAGAAGACTTGGCAGACGAAGCGGGAGGCTTGGACTTGGCGGGTGCGGATTGCGCAAAGGCAGATGCCGAGGCGAAGGCAAACGCGGCAAGGATCGGCAGGCTCCAGAGCTTCATCATGTAACTGTACCGCGCAATAAACGGACGGGGACGACTTCCGATGCAAAGGAATTTCACGGTTCGTGAATGCGCAGACGACACGCACCGACACTGCACCCAGCATTGGCTCGTTCCAGTTTGCACGTGCACGCTTCGACAGGTGCAGGCGCTGCGGCTTGCGCGCATCCGCGAGCAAAACCGTCGAGACGTTCGATGGACGGCGCGCAAACGTTGATGTCGATGGAGGAGCCGTCGTCGAAGTCCGTGAGGAACGTACACTTGCACGTGTAGTCGTCGCCCTGTTCTTTGGAGCAGGACGTAACGCCGACGAGCACTGCAACGAGGCTGAACGACGCGAAGCGCCGCATGTCAATTGGATGACGTGGAGCGTTCTTTGATGATGAACTCGACGCGGCGATTGCGTTGACGTCCATCATTGGTGTTGTTGTCGGCGATGGGTCGTTGCGGACCAAAGCCTTGCGAAGTGAGGCGTGAAGCGTCGATGCCGCCCTTGTTCACGAGGTAATCGAGCACGGCTTTCGCGCGATCCGCAGAGAGCTTTTCATTGAGCGCGTCGGAACCGCGGTTGTCGGTGTGACCTTCGATCGCGAGCAGTTTGATTTCCGGGTTGACCTTCAAGAGCTTCACGACCTCATCGAGGATCGGATAGCTCTGCTGCAAGATCGTCGACTTGCCCGTAGCGAATTCGACCTTCTTCAGGATCTGAATTTCGTTCGAACCCGAAATTCTTCGGATGAAGTTCGGGCATCCGTTCTTGGCTGCATCGGCGTTCCTGTCGCCCGGTTCTTTCGGGCAGGCGTCTTGAGCATCAGCGATGCCGTCCTTGTCGGGATCGTCTTCGGGGCAGCCGTCTTTGTCGTCGACCTTGTCGAAATCCTCGGGTTCGTCCGGGCACTTGTCGTTGGCATCGGGGATGCCATCGCCATCGCGATCGGGAGCAGCCGGACAGCCGTCATCCGTGTTCGGTGGCTTCTTGTCTTCGGGCACGGTCGGGCACAAATCGATGTCGTCGGGCAAGCCGTCCTTGTCGGTATCTGCGCCCTCGTTCGCGTACTTGAACTTGAAGCGTTTGGTGGGTGATGGCGGATTGACGTCCGAGATGCTGAACGCGTAGCCGACCGTGGCAACGACGCGCATGTCTGGCGCGTACCCAGGCGTGAGGCGAGTGCCCGCGCCGGCGCCGACCCATGCACGCTGCTTGCGATCGATGGCGAAGCGGCCTTCGGCCATCCACTCGAGTGGCGTGTTGTTGGCATTGAAGAACGTTTCGTCCGTGATGCCCGTGGATCCGAAGATCTGCGCGCCGAGGCGCAACGCACCTCCACGTAGCGGCATGAATGCACCGAAGCCCCAGCGCCACTCATCATCGGACTTGAAGTCGTTGATGCCGCCCGGGGGCCGGAACTGGAAACCGGTGTTGAAGACGAAGAAGAGCGTTTTCAAGCGGTACTCGGCCGCAACGCCGAGGATTCCGGCGACGCCCGAGCTCGTGCCGCGATTTGGATCGCCGCCGAACGACAGCTCGTTGCCTGTGGGAAGCCAGATGCCCCCTTGAAGGCCCAACGCGAAGTTGCGCGACGAGGATTGGAACACCTTCACGCGCGCATCGAGGCGCATATCCATGGGCGCAACGGTCTCGATCGCAACCGAATCGCCGGGCGCGCCGGGCAAGCTCGTCTTGTTGCCGCCTTGCGCGAGGATGATGGGGAAGTTGACCTGAATCGATACGCGGTCGAGGATTTCGGTGCCGACGCCGAGGTAGCTGATGAGTTGCGCGCGAACGGGCGGGCCGCTGTCGCGATTCAGAATCCCTGCGAGCTGGTCGTCTTCACGATGATTTTCGACGCGAAAGGGATTGAGGGCGAAGCCCATGCCGAGCTGGCCGAAGAAGCGCGTCTTGGGGTTCCAGTAGGGTCGCCACAAGCCCACGGCATCTTCGGGTGCGCCGCCGATGAAGAGGCGGTCGAGGTACATCGTGGTGGTTTGCGCCTTGGCCACGTTTGGAGCGACAAACAGCGCCGCAGCGATCGCTGTCGAGGCGAGAGCAAGCAGGCCTCGGCGTTTGGTGGCGCGGGTTCGCGCGGGTTCATGCGCGCCTGACGACGATGCCGAGGGTTCGGTCGCGTTCGGTCGCTCTCGGCGATGGTCAACGTAGGCCATGATGTTTTGGCATCTCCTCGGCAGATCCATCTGCTGCTGCGGCAGTGGTGCTGCGATTCCCAAAGAAGTCCGCTTGGATGTCGCGGCAAATGCGCTCGGCGAAGTTGGAAAGTAGTCTCCAACCCTCTTGTCCGAGGAGGCTACACCATCCAATCGGCACGATGGAACGGGGTGGCACGGTCACGCGAGGCGTTTGGGGCCTTTTACATTCGCACGCTGGACATAGGGACAAGGAGCAAGATCGCGCTTTCGGTTGACCTGATGGAGGTCCTGTGCTTTCTTTGCGCGCCCCGAGGAATCAAGGGTTTTACCAATGAAGCGCACGTACCAGCCCCACAACACGCGGCGTGTTCGCACGCATGGTTTCCGACAGCGTATGAGCACGAGCGGTGGCCGCAAGGTCATCAACAATCGTCGCCGCAAGGGTCGCGCCCGACTCGCGCCGACGATTTACAAGAAGTAGTGTCGCCACTCCCGACAAACGGGACAAGCCTTCCTCGACAGACGCTGCCACGTACGCGACGCCTACTTCGGCGCAGCGACTTTTTGCGTGTCCAAGAGGGGGGCGCTCGCGTGACGACGCGCCATCTACTCATCTTGCTTGCGCCCTGTCCTGACGGGGACGTCACTCGTTTGGGTATCGTTGCTTCGCGCAAGATGGGTGGCGCGGTCGAGCGAAATCGGGCCAAGCGATTGGTACGCGAGTCTTTCCGGCGCAACTTGTCGCTCTTTCCTCCGCGTACCGACGTCGTCGTGATTGTTCGTTCGGGTGCCGACGCGCTGTCGCAGCACGAGCTCGAGGCGGAAATCGTCGGGGTTGCATCGTTGCTTCGCAAGCGAGCGGGGGGCGATGGGCGGTCGGGGCGCTCGGAACGAGGTCCTTCGAAACCGCGTAAATGAACCTGCTCGGGCGCTTGCACCGGGCAACGTGTGCCCCCAAGCTTGCCAGTCATCCGGTGCCGCGGCTGCTCACGACATGCTGGCCAAACTCCTCCTCGTTCTCATTCGCATGTATCAGCTCACGCTGTCGAAGCTGATTTTGGCGACGATTGGCCCAGTTTGTCGATTCGAACCATCGTGTTCACGGTACGCAGCAGCCTGCATTGCCGGGCAGGGTGCACTTCGCGGGAGCTTGCTTTCGGTTAAGCGCCTGTGTAAGTGCCATCCGTTTCACCCTGGGGGTTACGATCCGCCACCTCCTCCGCGTTTTGGCCGTTCGACAGCGGCGACGACTCCGGCGGCCGACGACGCTGGTGAACATGAGCGTCATCGCCGGAGTCATTCACCCAATCACGCAGGGGTTTTGCCTTCCGGATGATGGCGCGATCGAAAAGCCCCGCTAGCTTCCACCATCGCATCGCGCGCAGTTGCGCGTCGACTCGCTTCGTGCGCTGGCGACGAGCGGCAAAGCGCGGCGAGAACGACTAGGTTTCGCGGCACGTCGAAGTGTCGAAGGATTTCATGGAACGCGGCAAAATCGCTCAGTGGCTGTTGATTGGCCTGGCCGTCATCCTGCTTTGGCAGTTTGGTGGTGGGTTTTTTGGTGCGGGCGGCACGGACGCTCAACCGAACCTGCTCACGGATCTTCCGGCAGCCGACGCGCAGCGGGCACCTGAAGAGACCTGCACGATCAAGGGGCCGAGGTTCGAGGCTGACCTTTCGACGCAGGGAGCGTCGCTTCGTCATCTGCGGCTGACCGATCAGGGCAAGTACTCGACGAAGGACGGCAAGCCCATCGATCTCGTGACGACATCGCGAGAATGGCGGAGCCCGCTGCGTACGAATCTTCGTGTACCCACCGGCGACAAACAGCAGGTTTCAGCGGACAACCTCGACTGGAAGCTGACTGCCCGCGACGATCAGTCGTGCACGTTCGTGTACGAAGACGCGAACACGAAATTGACGAAGCTCGTCCGCTCGACGGGCAAACCTTTTGAGCTCGAAGTATCGCTCGATGTGACGAACCTCGGCTCCGAACCGCTCAAGCATCGGCTTGCGCTCGAGCAGACTTCGTGGCGCACGACGACGGAAACCGAAGGAAGTCTTGGACGCATCTCCGAGCACATGACGGAAGTCGTCGCAAAGACGTCGGAGACGACGGATCGTCTTGGTCCGGATTCGTTTGATGCGAAAGATTTTGCAGACAAAGAATTCACGAGCGAGCACTGGCGGCGAACGCCTGGTGATGCGCAATGGGTAAGTGTCAGCAGTGTCTACTTCACGAAGGTAGCCATCCCCGTCGAGGGTCCAGCGCCGGCTGCCGAGGCGTTGATTGAAGAAGATTGGAACCGCAAAGATTTCACTGCGGCGAACCGAGCGAAGGACAAGGAGAATCACGGCTACGTCTATCGCGCACGCCTCGTGTATCCCGAGCAAGAGCTCAAGCCCCAGGAGACTCGGTCTTACAAAGTCTTGAGTTTTACCGGGCCGAAGGAGCGCGAGGTACTGGCGGCCGTCAGTCCGAACATCAGCGAAGTGATCAACCTGGGAACCTTCTCGCCGATCGCGAAGGTGCTCGTTGGTTACCTCAACGTGCTGCACCGGTTCGTGGGGAGCTGGGGATGGGCGATCTGCTTGCTCACGATCACCGTTCGTCTCTTGCTGTTCCCGCTGAGCATTTCGCAGATCAAGAGCAGCGCGGCGATGCGTCGTCTCAAGCCGGAGATGGACGAGATCAACGAGCGCTACAAGAGCGACCCTGCGCAGAAGGGTCTCGCGGTGCAGGAGCTTTGGCGCAAGCACGGCATCAACCCCATGTATGGGTGCGTTCCGGTGCTCTTGCAGATGCCGGTGTGGTTTGCGCTGTATCAGGCGCTTCAAACGGCCGTGGAGCTTTACCACGTGCCATTCTTGTCCACGGCGATCATTCCGGACCTGTCCGATGCCGGTAGGTACTTCGTCATTCCGGCGATCCTTGGTGCGTCGAGCTTCTTTCAGCAGAAGCTGATGCCGCCGCAGGGCGATCCGATGCAGCAGAAAATGATGCTCTACATGCTGCCGGGCATTTTCGTCGTGATGATGCTCTATCTACCCGCCGGCCTTGGCGTATACATGCTGACCAACACATGGCTCGGCATCGCGCAACAGGTCGCGGTCGAGCGCTACCTCCAGGCCAAAACGCAGGGACCTGCAAGCATCGAGGTGCGCGAGAAGCCAGTGAAGACTTCGGGCGACGACACGAAATCGACGCCTGCTCTTGGAAAGGGAAAAGCACGTGTCCGCGGATAATGGATCTCCCGGAAAAACCATCACCAACTCCGACGCAGCCGAGCCAAGCGACGAGGCGCACGTTTCTGAGGAAGCGCCGTTTGTCGAGGACGGCCGCGCCGATCAAGCGCTCGACTTCGTGATCGACACACTCGCCGCGATGGGCATGGATTGCACCGTCGACTTGCTCGAGAACGAGCCCGAGGATCCTCCCGAGGAGATTCGACTCGAGATCGAAGGCAACGATGCGGGTCGCATCATTGGCAAGAAGGGAACGACGCTTTCAGCGCTTCAGTTCCTTACGAACCGCGTCATAAACCGGCCTGGTCGTCAACGCAGGCATGTGATCATCGATGCCGAGGGTTATCGAGCGCGTCGCGAAGAAACGCTCACCACGATGGCTCGCCGCCTTGGCAAGCAGGCCGTCGACGAAGGCAAGATCATCACGTTCGAACCGATGAACCCTCAGGATCGGCGCGTCGTTCACATGGCGCTCGCGAAGTTTCCTGGCGTGGTCACCAAGAGCGATGGTGAAGGCGACGCGCGTCGCGTGCAGATCATCCCCGTTCGTCGCTGAAGCTCGAGTCCCTCCATGTTGCATCGCGCTGTCGGCTCTCGTCTCGGGCGAGCGCGATGCCCATCGATCCAGTTGACAGCCCCATGTCGGTATGCATAATGCCGCTCCCCGTCGTCCCGGAATGGCGACGCTCGATGCGATCGCTTGCTGGGGCCCTGCCTCGAAAGACACACCATGCTCACGTCGAACGTACTTGCGAAGATCGAAACCCCGCAGCTCCGTGAGGGGCTCCCGGAGTTCCGGGTTGGCGACACTGTCCGTGTCCACTACCGCATCGTCGAAGGCGAAAAGGAGCGCATTCAGGTCTTTCAAGGTGTCGTGCTGAAGCGTCACCGAGCTGGTGCGCGCAGCACGTTCACCGTGCGCAAGGTCAGCTTCAACGTGGGCGTCGAGCGCGTTTTCCCCTTGCACACGCCGCGTATCGACAAGATCGAGGTCGTGTCGCGCGGCATCGTGCGTCGCTCGCGTCTGTTCTATTTGCGTTCGCTCACGGGCAAGGCTGCTCGCGTGCGCGACGCCAAAGATACCTGATCGAAGCGGTCACTCCGCTGCGCAAAAATCTGAACGCTCCGACTGTATCGTCGGATAAAAATCAACATCGACATTGCTTGGCGCCCTCCGAGGTGCCCGGCGATGTCGATGTTGTTTTGTACCTTCCCAAAAGCTCATGACTTTATATGTCGATGCATCGACGCCACTTCGTTCTTGATCCTGGGTGTGCACACCACGGTATGCTGCCGCCGATGCGGAGTTGGTCCGCCATCACGCGAAGGAGACCATGAACTGCCCTCGTTGCGGCGCACCAGCGACGCCCGCCGACAAGTTCTGTGCGATTTGTGCCTCTCCTCTTGGAGCGCCTGCGGGGCCCCCTGGATTTGGGCCTCCGCCTCCGCCACCAGCCTTCGGCAAGCCGCCCCCGGGGCCTCCGGGGTTTGGCCCGCCACCGGCACCTCCGGGGTTTGGCCCGCCGCCTGAGCCGGGATATGGCCCACCGCCGGGTGGTGGTGGATTTGGCCCGCCGCCTGCGGCGTTTGGTCCGCCTCCAGGGGGTCCTCCAGGGTTTGGCCCGCCCCCGCCACCGCCGGCTTTCGGGCCTCCACCCGGGCCGCAAGGCGGTGGGTTTGGTCCACCGCCAGCGCCTGGATTCGGACCACCTCCGGCTCCACCGGGCTTCGGACCGCCTCCGGCTGCCCCTGGGTTTGGTCCGCCGCCAGCGGCTGGATTCGGACCGCCTCCGGCTCCACCGGGCTTCGGGCCGCCTCCAGAGCCTCCTCCACCGCCTGGCGGTTTCGGGCCTCCCCCGCCGCCTCCAGCGTTTGGTCCGCCCCCTGCGGCCCCGGGTTTCGGCCCGCCGCCGGACGCATCGGGTGGTTATCCCTCCGCGCCGCGTGGCGGCTTTGGCCCGCCGCCTCCAGCGCCTCCGCCGATGGCAGGCGACGGTGGATTTGGTCCGCCGCCTGCGCCCGCCGCAGAAGGCGGCTATCCCGAGCACAAGGCTCGGCAAGGTTCGAGTGCATCCACGGCGCTTGGTGGTGCAGGTGCGCCTGCACCGAGGCATGGCGGCGGAGCAGCGTCGCCGACGGAGCGGCGTGCTCTTGCTGGATTTCTCGTCAGCTACCAGGACGACCCGCTCGGGAAGTTCTGGCCGCTCTGGCAAGGTCGCAACAGCATCGGCCGCGCGGACACCGGCCAAAAGCTCGACATCGAGATCGCTCACGGAACGACGTCGACCCATCACGCAGCCATCGACTGCGAAGGGGGACGGTTCGTTCTGCATGATCTCGGTTCGACAAACGGCACCTTCCACAACGAAGATGCCATTGGTTTCAAAGGACGGCGCGAGCTTCGTGATGGCGACAAGATCCGCTTCGGCGGCTTCAGTGTCATCACGATCGTCATCACCGCTCGCACCTAGAGATCGCGCGGAGAGTCACCGTGCGAAACGTTCCGATCTCCGAACCCGGATCCTCGAAGAGATGACGTTCTCTCTGCGCTCGAGTCGCAAGGCCGAAGTCTCGCGTATCGAACGCATCCGGCGCAACACACCGTTCGTCGAAACAAACACCCTCGAAAAGTCCAACACTCCGCCTCGAAAATCGCGCATGCAGTGTCGCGCACGCGGCCATCGACGGGTTTGTCGCGCCGAGCACCAAGACCATTGGAGGCTTACTTCATGACACCGCTCCCCACCGCAGCAGCCGTCCACTCCTTCCGAGCACGCGCCAAAGCTCCGCTCTTGGCTCTCACCGTGCTCGCGGCTCTCGTGGCGCTCCTTTGCGCTCCTGCGTCGTCGTTCGCCGCCCCCGAAGCAAAGATCCTTCGCATCGATCCGCGCACGAGCACCGTCGATGGCGCGCCGGTTCTCACGACGGTCATCGATCTCGTGCAGAACAAACGCGTGTCCGATGCGACGCGCCCCTGCGCAACGCTCAACGGCGACGCCTTTTTCGACTGCGTGTCCAATGCTCTCGAGCAGCCCAACGCCCTCTATTCGTCGTTCGACTTCCCCGAGAAGAACGCGATCCTCACGGTCTCCGTCGATGGATCGGACACGATGGCGCGTTTCGAATCCAAGGCGCGGTGGGGCGAGAGTGCAAACCAACCGGGCGTCGGAACTGCGTGGCTCATTCTCATCGACGCGGCTTCGTCGATGGGAACTCGATTCGACGAAGCGAAGGCCGTCGCGAGCGCTTTCGTCAACGCGATGGGACCGAACGACATCGTCAACGTCATGTTCTTCAACGACAGGAGCGTCGTCGAAGACTCGAAGTGGGTGAACAACAAGCAGGCTGCGCTGCAAGTCATCGCGAACGTGCGCAACACGTTCCCGACCCAAGGACGCACGAGGCCCCTGTTCAACATCATCAAGACGGCCGCGACCGATGGCTTCAAAGAGCTCGGCAACGTCGGATCCAACGTCGTCGTGCCGATGCATCAGGCGATGGTTGTCTTGTCAAACGGCTCGGCCGGAGGTGACGTCAGCTCGTCTCCTGCATCCGCCGCTCTGCTCAAGGACTACCTGACGAAGGGGCGTTTTCCCGAGAACAACGAAGTCCTTCCCAAGACGCCCGTCCCCGTCATCTCGATTTGGTTCCCGAACAAGGTGATCGAAGAGTTTGCTGCAAGTGCCCGCGAATTCATGGAGGGCATGGCGAACCCCGAGATCGGTGGGTTCCACAGCATCGTGCGCGACCGGCAGGAAGCCCGCGCCGCCAACATCGTCAACGTCGTTCGCACGCGCTTCAACAAGATGCACATCGTCAAGTGGCGTGTGTCGTGCGTGGCGCTGAGCCTCACGCAAACGCTGAAGCTCGCGTTCTTGTCCACCGATCCTCCGATTGCCGGTGATGCAACGTTTCAGAACGTTCCCGTCGGCATCGATCCGTCTCAGTGGCCGCTCGACATCGATCGCGAGGCCACCGAGCGCGCTGCAGCGAAAGAGCCCGCGTATCCCGGCGGAACGCTGAAGGTCTACGGCAACTTCTGCTGGGGCGGAAACGCGCAACGCGCAGAGCTCTACATGGTGCCGAAGAACCAGCCTGCGCCCGCATCGTTGCAAGGCGGAGGCATCGACGACGCCAAGAAGGCACAGAGGTCCCTCATCGAGCAAGGCATGCGCGGCAAAGCCATCACGGCAGGCGAAAGCATGGTCGAGTTCGAGTTGCCGAAGTCCGACAAGTTCCTCTCGGGCAAGGGCGAAGCCATGACTGCGCGGCTCATCGTCTACGACAACCAAGCCAAGCGCACGAGCGCCATCACGGCCGACAAGATCATCACCGTCAAAGCGAAGGAAGCGCCCCTGCCCTACTTGCTCATCGGAGGCATCACGTTCGGCGGCGTCGTCCTCATCCTGCTCGTCGTCTCCATCTTCCGCGGCGGTGGCAACAAGCGTCGTGCACCAGCGCCTACGCAAGCACCGCGACCGGTCGTCGCTGGTCCTTCGATGCCTCAAGGTGGGTACGGTCCCCCGCCACCCATGTCCGGACCCGACTTCGGTGGTGGCGGTTATGGACCGCCGCCAGGCATGGGCGGCTCTGCAAGTCGCGCGGTGCTCTCGAGCTCCATTGGCGTCTTCACGTTCATGCCTGGCCAGGAGATGCGCGTCGGCCGCGATGGTTCTTCGTGCCAGATCGTCATCAACGAACCTCGCGTGAGTGGCAATCACGCAGTAATCAAGTTCGAAAATGGCCAGGTCTTCGTGCGCGACGAGAACTCGAACAACGGCACCAACATCAATTCCAACCGCATTCCGCCGCTGGTTTGGACCGTCGTGCCTCCGGGAGCCGTTCTTCGGTTCGGCCCCATCGAGTTCAACGTGCGATTGGAGTAGGCTGAGACCGACGCGGCTCGCTGCGTGCCCTGCCCTTTTTCTCGCCCATGCAAAACACCCACGCCTCCGGCATACGCGTCCGCATCGAATACGCCGAAGCGACCGATCCGGGGCGTGATCCGGCCAAACAAATCAACGAGGATTCCTGCGGTTACAGCGATACGCGCTTCGGCCATCTCGTGGTCCTCTGCGATGGAATGGGTGGTCACTACGGGGGACGTGAAGCGAGTCGCACGGCCATCGCCACCATCTTCGAACGCATCGATCAAGCTCCACCTGGAATACCCGCCAGCGCTGCGATGAAGGCTGCGTTGGAGGAAGCAGGACGCCGCGTCTTCCTCCTCGGCGGACCACCCGACAACCGAGCTCGACCCGGTTCGACGGTCGTTGCGTTGCTTCTCGGTGATCGCGGCCTCGACGTCGCTCACGTCGGAGACAGTCGTGCGTACTGCATTCGAGCCGGCCAGATCTATCCACTCACGCGCGATCACTCCGTCGTGCAGAGCATGATCGACTCCGGCATGATTTCCGAAGCCGAAGCGATAGGGCACCCCGAGGCCAACAAGATCACGCGTGCACTCGGTATGGGCCCCGAAGTCGAAGTCGAGGTGAGGCCCGAGCCGATGGAGCTGTTCCCCGGCGACATCTTTTTGCTCGCCAGTGATGGCCTCACCGACCTCGTTCTCGGCGCCGACATCTTGCGTTCGGTTCGACAAACCATGACGAGCGGCACGTTGGCACACGCGTGCAAGCAGCTCGTGGAGCTCGCCAACGATCGCGGCGGACACGACAACATCACCGTGCAGATGGTGCGTGTCGTCGACACGCCGATGCGCACTTCGCAAACGATTCCCGAAGGTCCGGCGCTCGGCGGGACTGCGGTTGCTCCGCGCCCCATGCCTCCGCATGAAACGCGTCCCATGACGGCTGCCGACTCGTATCCGCAAACGAAGGTTGGCATGCCACCGCCGCCCATCGCGACCACGCTCGTGTCGACGCCTGTTCCACCGGCGGCAGCATCATCGCCATCGAACTGGGCGCCCGTTGGTCCGACGGCCGTCGACCGCCCCTCCGGTTCATCGCCGACGATTTCCGAATCTCCGGGCGGAGCGGCGCGCCTGACGCCGATCGCAGCGCAGTTGCCTCTGCCACCGGCATCGACGCGCCATGCACCGGTGCAGCCAACACAAATTCAAGCGACGGATCCGCCACCGCCGCAACCATCGAACACGCTCAATCCCGCATCGAGCACCCGCGCAGGTCGGCCTTCGCAAACGGGCATCTTGTACGTGTTCATTGGGATGTCTGCGGTCATCGCGGTTCTGCTCTTGCTGCTCATCTGGGCGTTATGGCTTCGCTAGCGCTTCGTCGTTCGTTCGTCGTGCATGTTGTTCCTCGTGACCGTTCGTGTTGAAAGGTGACCCTCATGGTTCCCGGTTTTGGCAAGCAGATCGTCACCATCGGCAGCGCCCCCTCGTGCGATGTCGTCATTCCCGATGGCTCCGTACTTCCCGAGCACGCACGCATCGTTCATCAAGGCGGCGGGCGGCTCGTCTTCATCGGTGGCTCTGGACCATCGATGGCCAATGGCAGACCGATCGCTCCGGGCGAGGAAGTTCCTTTCGATTTCCGCACGCAGTTTGTCGTAGGAAACGCCCCCGTACCGCTCAGCCACCCGGCAGTCGTCATGTCCATCATGACGACCGGCACCGTCACGGCGCCTCCAGGACAACTCGTCATCGGCCGCGATCCCGCACGTGCTTCGCTCGTCATTCAACACCCGAGCGTCTCCAGCCATCACGCCACCGTGATGCTCGATCGCATGTGCGTCGTGGACAACGGTTCGACGAGCGGCACATATGTTGGTGCTCAAAAGATTGCGCCAACCCAGCCAGTGCCCATCGATCCGAACGGCATCATCGCGTTCGGCCCCGTGCCAATTCCCGTCGAGCTGCTCATGCGCCTCGCGCAGGCGTCGCGCGGCCCCATGCAAAGCATGCAGCAGCCCGTGCACGCTCCGATGCAAAGCATGCAACAGCCCGTGCACGCTCCCATGCCGTCGCAACCATCGCCCGCGCCGATGTCGCCAGCTCCGATGCAGTCCATGCCGCAGCCGGTTTCGGGCCCGGTTCCATCGGGACAAGCAGGAGCGCCTGGGAAGAAAAACAAAACCGTTCTCGGGCAACTCGACTTCGCCGCCAACAAAGCTCCCGTCAAGAGCATCGGCCGCACACCCGACAACGACATCGTCATCCAGCATCCGCAAGTGTCGAGCCGCCACGCGCTCGTACACAACCAAGGCGGACAGCTCTTCGTCGAGGATCGAGGCAGCGCCAACGGCACCTACGTCCGCGGTCATCGCATCCCGCCCGGACAACGAGTCGCCATTCAAAGCGGCGAGAAGTTCTTCATCGGCCCGATGCCGCTACAGATCGAGCTCGCAGCGTCGGGTGCCGTCGAAGTCGTTCAGGAGGAGTACTCGGCCGATCGCTGGGCGGGCAAACCTCTGTACGAGATCGAAGCATGGAGCTTGGTGCTCGAAGTTCCCGATCGCGACAACCCGAGCGAGATGAAGCGACTGCTCGACGACGTCTCGTTCAAGGCGCTTCCGGGCGACATGATCGCGCTCATGGGTCCATCGGGCGCGGGCAAAACCACGCTCCTGCTCGCGTTGACTGGCTACTTGCCACCCACGAGCGGCGTCGTTCGCATCAACGGCGAAGACCTCTACAACATCTACGACAACCTTCGCGGATCCATTGGCTACGTCCCTCAGGACGATCTCGTGCACCCGGAGCTCACGGTCTTCGAAGCCATCAAATACAGCGCCAAGTTCCGCCTTCCGCCCGACTACTCCGAGGCCGAAATCGATGCCCGCGTCGAGCAGACCATCAAGGACCTTGGTCTCGAAGGAGTCAAGAACCTCCAGATCGGCAGACCCGAACGGAAGATCCTCTCCGGCGGCCAGCGCAAGCGCGTCAACATCGCCCTCGAGCTTGTCACGGATCCTGTCCTCTTGTTCCTGGACGAACCTACATCCGGCCTCGCTGCGGACGACACGACCGCGCTCATCACGCTCCTGCACGACCTCACCAAAGCCACTGGCAAGACGATCATCATGACGATCCACCAGCCGGCCAAGGACGAGTTCGAGAAGTTCACACACTGCTTCATCATGGGTTACGGCGGCGTGCCCATGTTTTTCGGGCCAAACAAGCCCGACGCGTATCGTTTCTTCGGCTCGTGGAAGGAACGACAACGTCAACCGAACGACGTCGACAACCCACGCGATATGTTCGAGATGATCGCGCAGCGCGAACGCGCGGTTTTCGATGCCATGCGAGCACGTGATCCCAACGTGCCCCGTGGCCACGCACGCAAAACGGCCGCCGTCGATTGGCGACAGGAGTACTTCAACAACGCGAACCCCACCTACTCCAAGATGTACTCGGGCCGCCGCGAGATCGGCACGGGCCAAGGACAGCGTGGCGTGCCCGAACGTCGAGCGACCACGTCGGGCCAGCTCGGACTGCTCTTGTCGCGTTACTTCAAAACGAAAATACGCGACACGAGCGGTACCGCGATCATGCTCGCGCAAGCACCCATCATCGGCGTGCTGCTCGCGATCGTCTTCGGCTGGCAGGAAAAGGCCATCCCTGCGTGGTGCCTCGGCGCGTTGCAGGAGCTGTCGCGCAAGTTCGGTGGAGGCACATCGAGCGGCGACATCATGAAGAGCATGACGGCCACGAGCGACAACACGGGTGCCGTGTTCTTCTTGGTGGTCGCAGCCGTATGGTTTGGAACTTCAAACGCTGCGCGCGAAATCGTCGCCGAGCGGGCCATCTACCTGCGCGAACGCATGGTCAACCTCGGCCTGCTCAACTATGTGCTCTCCAAGTACATCCTGCTCGCCTTCTTCTGCATCATCCAGTGCACCGTCCTTCTGGCGATCGTCTTCTTCGCGCTCGGTTTCCAGGGCGGCCCGCAAGCCTTCCTGATGCAGCTCGCGTCCCTCGTCGCCACATCGCTCTCCGCCGTCGCGCTGGGCCTTCTCTTGTCCACGGTCGTCACTTCATCCGAAGCGGCCATGGCGCTCACGCCGATCGCGCTCATCCCTCAGGTCGTCCTCGGTGGCCTCATGGTGCCCATGACGACCGTGCCTCACTTGAAGCCGCTGATGATGATCGTCCCGGCGCGCTGGGGTTTCGAAGGCGCCATCGTGCCGCAACGAAATGCGCTGCAGGACGATCCTGCGTGGATCATCGATCTCGGGCGCTCGGAAAGCTCGCCGACCGACTTCATCGAAGCAGGCAAATTCAAGTGCGCCGTGGCGCAAATGGCATCGGACACCTTTGCCGGAGGCTGGGGGTTTACCCACTACGAGATGACGTGGCTTCCGTTTGCCGTGATGGGCGGCAGCACCCTCGTGCTACTCGTCGTGCTTTGCGTCATCTTGAAGCGTCGCGATCCGGTTTGAACAAGTGAAACTGCTTCGTCCTTCGTCACGCGCCTTCTCCTCGCTTTGTCTCGTCGGTGTGCTCGTCGGGTCGGTTCCTGCGTTGGCACAAGAGCCAGCTCCGGCACCTCCGCCCGCGCAGCTCACCATGCCGAGACCGCTGAATTACGTGCCTCCTGCGTATCCGCCGGAGGCCGAGAAAGCGGGGCTCGAAGCAACGGTGTCGCTGCAGCTCGACATCGATCGAGAAGGCAACGTCAAGAGCGCCGTCGTCATCGAACCTGCGGGTCATGGCTTTGACGAAGCGGCCGTCGAAGCAGCGAAAAAGCTGCAGTTCGAACCCGCGCGCAAACCCGATGGAACCGCCGTTCCCGCGCGCATTTTCTATCGCTATTCGTGGACGTCGAAGAAAGTCGAAGCGCCTGCGGACGGCAGCACGACGCCCAAGTCCGAGTCACCGAAAGTCGATGCTCTTCGCGGTGTCGTGCTCGCGAGCGGCGGCGACGTGCCGCTCGTCGGCGCATCCGTTACCGTGACGAGCGACGCGGGAAGCTCCACGGAAGCAACGGCTGAAGCAGATGGCTCGTTTCGCATCGCAACGTTGCCTCCTGGCAAGTATCGCGTCGTCGTCAGTGCACCTGGTTTCGACAAACTCGACGTCGTCGAGGAGATCGCGCCGAACGAAGCGCTCGAAGTCAAATACAGGCTCGTCGCGACCGCCGAAGGGCTCGAAGTCGTCGTTCGTGGAGCTCGTGCGCCACGCGAAGTGACGAAACGGACGCTCGAACAACGCGAGCTCAGTCGCATACCGGGCACCAACGGCGACGCCTTGCGCGGTTTGCAAAACTTGCCCGGCGTGGCTCGGCCCCCGGGCATTGCAGGCATTCTGCTCGTGCGCGGCTCGGCGCCCCAGGACACCCAAACCTTCGTCGATGGCACGCAGATTCCGCTGATCTACCACTTCGGCGGTTTGTCCTCGGTCGTGCCGACGGAAATGCTCGATCGTATCGACTTCTATCCGGGCAATTTCAGCACGCAATACGGGCGCGTGATGGGCGGCATCGTCGACGTATCGATCCGCGCACCCAAAAATGACGGCAAATATCACGGGCTTGCGCAGGCCGATTTCGTCGATGCCCGCGCGATGGCCGAAGGTCCCGTACCCGGCACGAAAAACAAAGTGCGGTTCATCGCGGGCGCGCGACGAAGTTACATCGATACATGGCTCGGTCCCGTGCTTACCCAAGCTGGCGCGACAGGGCTCACGCAAGCGCCGGTTTATTGGGATTACCAATTGGCGTTCGAAACCAATCCCACCGCGGATTCGAGCCTCAGGCTCGCCTTTTTTGGTTCGGACGATTCACTCGCGCTCCTTGCCGAAGATCCTCCCCCGGGCGAACCAGCCATCAGTGGAAACGCTGGTTTTCACACCGGATTTCACCGCATTCAGCTTCGATACGACAACGATATCGACGCGAAAAACCGTGTCGCGGCGGTCATTTCATTTGGCCGAGACATCATCGACGTCGGTGTCGGTCCTTTCTTTTTCAACCTGAATTCTTATTCGATCAGCGGCCGAGCCGAATACACGCGTCGCATAAGCAAGGGCGTCACCTTCAACACGGGCCTCGACGTCATCAGTATTTACACCGACGCGAAATATCGTGGACCTGCGCCCCCGCGCGCCGGCGAGCCGTCGAATGGGCCATTTTCCACGCGTCCACTCATCGAATCCCAATTCGATGGCTGGGTCGTCGCCCCTGCCCTTTATGGCGAGCTCGAGATTGCGCCGACTTCGCGAGCGAAGATCGTTCCAGGCTTGCGAATCGATTCGTTCAATTTGATCAAGGGCGTGGACATATCGCCGCGCATCAACGGCCGCGTGGACTTGCGTCCAGGTTTTCCCAGGACCACGGTCAAGGGCGGGCTTGGAGTGTTTACGCAGCCGCCGCAAGTCCAAGAAACCATTCCACCTTTTGGCTCCGAAGGGCTTCGCTCCAATCGCGCCATCCAATATGCGCTCGGGGCCGAACAAGAATTCACGCGCAACATCGAGCTCAGCGTCGAAGGGTTTTACAAGCAGCTCGATCGATTGGTATCACCCGTGCCCAAAGACATCGGCGGTGGTTCCGATTATTTCAACATCGGCAAAGGTCGCATTTATGGTGCCGAGTTTTTGCTGAAGTACAAAGCCGACTCCAATTTCTTCGGCTGGGTCGCATATACGTTGTCGCGTAGTTTGCGTACGCCGAAGCCTGGCGACGAAGAGCGGCCCGTCAATTTCGATCAAACGCACATACTCACGGCGCTCGGCAGCTATCGCCTGGGTGGAGGTTTTGAATTCGGCGCTCGCTTCCGCCTCGTATCGGGCAACCTCACGACGCCCAACGTTTGCAACTTCGAGCTCGAAGGCTGCATTCCAAATCGGGCCAATGCCATCTACAACGCGGGCTCCGGCACCTACGTCGCCATTCCCTACAGCGGACCCGCCAGTGAACGATTTCCCATGTTCCATCAGCTCGATTTGCGCCTGGACAAACGCTGGCGCTTCAAGAGATGGCAATTCTCCATGTATCTCGACGTCCAGAATGTCTACAATAGCCAGAACGTCGAGGGGCTCGATTACAACTTCAACTACACCGCGAGACAATACGTGACGGGGCTACCTATTCTGCCCAGCGTTGGTTTCCGCGGCGACTTCTGAGGTGCTCATGCAATCATCAGGAGATTCAATCGACAAACGTCATCGGCCTTCGAGAAGGCTTTTGTTGTCCGCGCTCGTTTCGGCTTTCGTTGCCACGCCGATTTTGGCCTCGAGCGCCTGCTCGCCAGGTTACCTGCCGTCGGATCTCGTCAATGGCTTGCGGATCATGGCGGTCGAAGCGGACAAACCCTATCTTTTGCCCGGCGAAAGCGTCACCTTCGAGCTGCATCTGCGCGACGGTCATCCGGATGGACCGCGGCCCGTCAACGTCTTGTGGCTCGGCGGATGCGTCAATCCACCTGGCGACCTTTATTACGGCTGTTTTCTCCAATTTGCCGAAGTCTTCAAGGCGCTCGGAGAAGGCGGACTCGGCCCACCAGAGTCCGGCCAGCCTCCGCCAAATCTTCCCCCCGGTCTCATCGGATTCAGCCCTGGCGTCACCACGTCGACCACGTTCACCACGACCATGCCGCTCGACATCGTTTCGTCGAGACCCGCGCCCGATGGCGGTTCCAAATACGGCATCGCCTACGCGTTTTTCTTTGCATGCGCGGGGGACATCAAGCCCATCGAAGTCGACCCCAGCGGAGCCGCCGGTTTCCTTCCTCTTGGTTGTTTCGATAGCGAAGGAAAACGCCTGCCCGCCGATAGCTTCGTTCCTGGGTATACGCAAGTGTATTCGTTCGAGGACGAACGGCGAAATGAAAATCCCGTCGTCAAAGGCATGACGCTCGAAGGCCAACCGATGTCCGAAGATTTCGCGGACATTCCCGTCGTGAAGGCTTGCGCGCAAACGTTCGACGAACGCAGGCAAGTGGGATGTTTTGCGCCCGAGCCTTTCGAGGGTTGCGAGGCGGTCGAAATCGACGTCGATGTCGATTCCAGCATCGCGGAGATCGATCCCGGCGAAATCGTCAACGGTAAACAAATTTACGAAGCCGTGTGGGTCGATTATCTCGTCAGTGCGGGAGACGTGACGAGCGGCATTCGGCTCATCAGCGGCGTAACCGAAGGGTACAAGAAGGAACACTCGACGGAATGGTTTCCACCTTCGGAACCTGGACTTTACACAATTTGGGCCACGGTTCGTGACACGAGGGGCGGATCTACATTCATTGAAAGGTACGTTCGCGTCGAGTAGAGTTGCGTCATGCCAGAAGAAGCCACCACGTCCTCGCCCCCGCAAGAAAAATCATGTCGCTGCGGTCACAACAGAAAGCATCACATGGTGAGCGCAGAGGGTAAATATACGTTTTCCGGCTATTTGCGGCTTTTTTTCGGAATTTCCGCCCGTCCGACGCGCGTGAGCTATCGCTGCCGAAAGTGCAATCAGACGTTCGATTCCACCACGAGCGCCAAAGTACTCGACGAGCATTATTGAGCTCGAGGGGCAGAGCATGAATTCCCCCTCGCGGCCGCGCTGAAGGGCGCATACGGCGTCGCGCTGATTCTTGGACCCCGTCGTGACTGAACTCGCGAAACGCGCGTCCCACGCGCGCTTCGCGAGCGTTCAGATCGAGTTTTGGTTTGAGCTCGTTACTTGTTGAGCGGTACGCGAATGACGAGGGCGCCCATCGTATCGCCCACTTTGAAGTCTTTCTTTGGGCTGTCCTTGTGCTCGTTGTGGCAAGTCACGCAAGCTTCCACGACGGCTTTGTCGGCGTAGATCGCGGTATAGTATTTCTTGTCGCCGAGCGTTTCTTCCTTGTAGAAGTTTTTGCCCGCGTTATCGATGACGAATTGGAGTCCTTCTTTCTCCACGTCGGTCTTCGCCGCATTTTGCTTGTTGATCGCCCAGAGCGACAGCAGAGCATATGAAAAGTTCGGGTTCGTCTTCTTGGCGTGCTCGGCGCCCATGCGGAGCATCATTGCGGGCAGCGGTAACGTCTTTTCGTCCTGATAACGTTCCGTAGCATTGACAACTTTGTCGTTTTGCAGGCGGTTGACGACCTCGCGGGTGTACACGGCGCGATCGGCCGAGATGACGGCAAAGATGGCGTCGGTCATGACTTGCGGCGAAACGCCTCCGGCAGCGCCATCGCCCCCCTTATTTCCGCACCCGACCGCGGCGACGGCCGACACGGCAAGCGTACCCAACAGACAAACGCTCGACCACGTTGCTCGCTTCTTCACGTGTTCCTCCAAGTCTTTCGCGGCTCGCGCGCCGCATCCATCTCTCGCACTCGACGTTGCTCCAAACTGCAATCCAGAAAAAACCCCTAACGCACTTCGATTTCAAGGAAAAACCGCGGCGTGGGCAAGGAACCGTCATTGCGTGACAAGGCAAACATGTCAGCCGTTTGGCGGCAAACGTGATCAAATGTTGATCAGTCAATGTCGCTGCACCTCGACCGTTCGCGAACCCCACGGATGTCGATGCGCATAAATTGCGCAATCACGCAAATCCTGCGGATTTCTTTACTCAAAGTAACATCGGGCAGCATGGGCCGAAAGCGTCCAATCTGTTCGTGTGCTGCCAAGAAAAACGTATCCATACGTCCACCATGCGCCCGGGAACCGCTCGACATGCCCAGACGGCCACCCCAAGCATGCTTTCGAGACGATGGTGCTCGCGTGGTAACGCGGGACGAATGGACGTCGCTGCCGAGCTCGATGCGAGCATGCCGTCGCGACAAGAGGGGATTGTCATGGCACAACAAGAACAAAAAAAGGGCCAGATGACGGTGGAAGAAGCTGGGCGTAAAGGAGGAGAAACCGTACGCGATGAACGCGGCTCCGAGTTTTACTCGGAAATCGGACACAAAGGCGGCCAGCGCGTACGTGAGCTCATCGAGGAAGGCAAGCAAGCCGAGGAGGAGCAAGGCGGAGGTTCGAAACAATAGTCGTCGCGAAACCACGGCGACGGGTCACCCTCACCGGTGGCCCGTCGCTCATTTTGTGGTGACGATGGCCATTGGCATGCCGCTGGCTATGCTTGGCCGAATGAGTCCTTCACGCGGAGCATCGAAGGCGTACGCAACCCAAGCGGACCGAGAATTTCACCTTCGGCTCGATCCACACCGTCGAGCTGCGGGCATTTCCGACGTCATCCTTGGCGGACAAGACGGGCTCGTCAACGTTCTCGGAGTCATCCTTGGCGTTGCAGCCGCAACGCATTCGACGCGCATCGTTCTCGTGGCAGGCATCGCCGCTGCAATGGCAGAGTCGGTGTCCATGGCCGCCGTCGCTTACACCGCCACGACCGCCGACGCCGATGTGTACGAAAGCGAGCGCGCTCGCGAATTGCGGCACATCGAAGCCGTACCCCATTTGGAGAAGGACGAGATCCGCGAGATATACAAGAAAAAGGGTTTCGAGGGTGAGCTGCTCGAAAAAGTCGTCGATACGATTACCTCGAACAAGGACGTTTGGGTCGCCGTAATGATGGCAGAAGAGCACAACTTGGTGAAAGTCGACAAGAAACGCGCATTGCGCTCGGCGATCATCGTTGGCACGAGCGCCATCGTGGGGTCGCTCGTGCCGCTCGTTCCTTTCCTTGCATTGCCTGTGGCAAGCGCAATGGTTGCGTCCGTCGTAATTGCTGCGGTAACGCTATTTCTGGTCGGCGCCTACAAGGCTCACGTCACCACGGGAAGCTGGCTCAAAAGCGGCCTCGAGTTATCCGCAATCGGAATGGCAGCCGCAGCCGTGGGCTATCTCGTTGGTGCGCTGCTCGGTGTGCAAACTTGAGGCGACCGCGCAAATTCTTGCTTCATGCACTTTCCCCGAGCGCTCAGGGGCGAACGTCCAGCATCATACGCTTGGACCATCCATGGATCACTCGTTGCCACACGTCGCGTTTCCCCGGGCGCCGCATGCGCGTGACCCTAGCGGAACGCTCGTCGCTTGGTTTACGGATCCCCCCGGCGCGCTGATTCAGATGAGCCGCTCGTCCGAGTTGACCGTCGAGATGGCCGCATGGCTGGTCAACGCCGGAGTTGCGCAACTGCTCGCTCGTTTTCCCGGAACTGGTCCGCTCACGATTGTGCTTGACATTCGTTTGATGACAAAACGAGATCCTGCTGTCCGATCGCTCCTCGTCGAAACAGCGAAAAAGCTCGGGCCGCGGCTCGGCGTTGGTTACGTCATTCCACCCGAAAATTCGAGCAAAATCTACTTGGCTTCCGTTCATGCAGCCGCGGCTGCATTGCGAGTTTTCGGTGCTCGAGTGGAAATATTCGAAACGCTTTCCGCTGTCCTCACCGTTAAAAAATTACGCGCTGCCAGATGAATCTATGGCTCGTCGTCGTCGATGGTGAGCAAGTAATTCTGGAGATCCAAAAGCTCCGCTTCACTAAGATGACTCGTCTTGCCGTGTTTGTCCCCGCCATTTCTTTCGACGAGCACCGCGCGGAGCGTCAACGCAGATCCATCGTGCAAATAAGGCGCGCTGCTCCAGAGCCCACGCAACGTCGGCGTGTCGATGCCCGTAAGCGGCGCGCCGAGACGCGATCCGGAGCCTGGACCGAGCGTCCCCACATCGTGAAGCATCGGCACGCCATTCGTCATCGCGCTGTCCGTAAAACGAGGCGGAGCATGACACGTCGCACAGCCGGCCTCCGCTGACATGAAGATCTGTCTGCCATTTTCACGAGATGCAATAAACGCAGGCTCGTTTCGGCGATACGGACTTTTGCCAAACGCGGCGAGCGATTCGACGTACGCTGCGAGCGCATCGAGCTCTGGGGACAACCCCGCCTTGGCATCGCCCAGCGTCTGATCATGCGTTCCGGAATGAAAAACATCGTCCGGAAGAAACCCCGTTCCGCCCATGGGTCCACGAATGTCGTGCTCGAAGTCCTGCACTTCATCGAAGTTGGCACTCCAATGCAGTGGCCCGTGAGCAGTTCCGGCACGCCCGAGCAGCGAAATCGTATTGCGTAGGCCCTCGCCGCGCTGCGTGAAATCCCAAACGAGGTTGTCACCATCGCCATCCAAATGGCAACTCGCGCATGAAAGATAGCTCGTGCGGCTCATTCGCGGATCGCGACTTTTGTAAAATACTTGTTTGCCGAGCAAAACTTCAGCGGAGAGCGGTTCCTTTTCGACCGTGATGACTTCGGCGAGCGGCTTTGGAGGAATCGACAAATCCGATACGTCGTACGCACGCACGGCACGCGACAAAAACGCTTGCACGAACAAGCGACGGCCGTCGGGCGAAAGCACCAGGCCCTGCGGCGCATGGCCAACATCGTCGATGGATCCGGCGACGTCGAAACTGAATGCATCCCGCACCTCGATTCGCTCGGCCCCCTGAATGGCGACGTACACGAGGTCTCCGTCTGGAGAGAATGCCGCGGCAGAAGCCAAATCCAGATCGTCGAAAGCATACACTCTCGATGCCGCATCCATGGGAACCGCGGCGGGACCATCCATCACGATTTCCGATAACACCGCTCGCGTCGTCGTCTCGAAGCTCAATGGTTTGCCCGTGCGATACATTCCCGTCACGGTATTCGCCCGCAGAGACGGCAGGATTGCGCGACGACCATCCGGCGAAGGGACGACTTGTCCAAGAAAACTCGCTACACCGCTGTTGTTCGTGTCGCTATCGATACCCGTGAGAGGCGGCAATACGACTTGTCCCATCAACACGGGCGCTGCAGCATCGCGAGCGTCGACATACGTGACGAGAGCCCCCCCTGCCGTCGCGCGCCAATGCGTCGCGACGACCAGACCATCCGCAATGGATGCGACGGCGCGTACGTCTTGACCAACCGCGAGTCTGGACGATATTGTTAATTTTTCGATGTTGACGGTCGCAAGCTCCCCCGAACCGAATAACGTCACGTAAAACGTTTTTCCGAGCGGACTTGCCGTCACACCAAAAGGTTCGGTCCCTGCGCCAAAATCGACGGTTCCCACCACTCCGAAAAACTCGGCACCGAGCACGACCATCTTGCCGTCGGATTGACAAGTCACCGCCACACGGTCACCGCTTACGGCAACCGTACGCGGATGACCGCAAACGGGAATTTCGTCGAGCAGCTCCAAAGGCTCGATCGACAAGACCGACACGCTATTGGCGTCGGGATTGACGACCCAAAGCCGGCCTCGCGCCGCATCCAGCGCAATCGTGCTCGATGCCGTCGGCCTTTCTGTCATTGGCTTCGGCACGACGGAAATCCCTCGCGTCGCCGCGCGTCGCTGATTTGCATACGTCACCGAAACGCCGATCAATCGTTGCCCGGGCGATGCATAGGTGTGACAAACCTGCTGCTTGTACGGCAGCTCGATTTTCGTCTTGTCACCCATGTCCCACGCGGCCATCGCGCCCGGTCCCGCTCCTTCGACAGTCGCCGTGAAACACGTCGATTCACCGACGTACGCGACCTCCGGGCCATCGATGCCGATCACCTTCAGCGGAACAGTGTCCGCATGCGGCGCCCTCTCCGTTTCCGTGCAAGACAAGCCCACGACGCTCGTCAGGCATAGGCTCGCAAGAATCAGTTTGGCATGGCGCATCATTCCGGCTCCTCCTCCACGTATGGCGTGGGTGCGGGAGGCATCGCGCACGGTCCCGTCGTAAAGGTCGAGCGGAATTCGGTCGTCGTGGGATTGCCATTGAAGTCGACCACGCCGCCCGCTGGAATGACCACTTCGTACGTCGTTTCAGGCGCAAGCGGAGAAGCGGGCCAGAAATTCACGATACCCTCTTGCCCCGAATAATGTCCCGCAATAGGATTCGTCGTCCCCACTTCGCGCACGATGAACGATCCCTCCCAGAGAGACCCAAGATCGACGAATTCATTGAACGTGAGGCCAATACGCGACGTAATCGGCTGCGCCGTCGCTCCATCGCGCGGATGCACCATCGTCACGACCGGCCCCGCCACATCGGGCGCCTCGCGAAATGGTGCCACCGCACTGCCACGATCCTTGTCCGCTTTGTCGTCGACACTCAAAACGACGACGTTTCCGATGGGAATGATCGTATCGAGGTCCCCCGTGAGGTCGAATCGCTGAATCAGCGAAGGTTTGGTCGGATCCGAAATGTCGATCGCTTCCGCAAAATGGCTTTGCCCAACGAATGCGACGCCCTCTTTGACGAATACATATCCACCATTGCCATCGGGCGCGATGTAATCACCCACGTACTTCGGCGCCTCGGGGTCCGAAATGTCGTACATGATGAGGCCACCGCCATCGGTCTTGGTTGCATAGAGCGTCATGTTGCCATTGACGTGTGCGTGATATGCTTCGTGCTTCTTGCCTTTGCCATCTTCGATTTCGAACGTGCCCCCCGGAATCGGCTCGGGACGCGCCGGGTCGGTCCCAATGTCGAGCAGCACGGTGCGTGACCCTTCGGCGGCGGTCACGACGAGCAAGTTACCCACGGCGAAAATGCCGCCCGCTCGCAAGGGCGGATCGAATTTGTATTTCGTCAGGAGCACCGGGTTCGCAGGATCGGCCGCATCGATGACGAAAATGCCGTTGTCCGCAGCCGCCGCGTAAACGTAGGGCGCTTGCCAAAACACCGAGAGCACGACACGCGCGTACGCGTCGGGCCAAAAAACTCCATTGATCGAAAGATCACTCGTCACGACGGGCAATTGCGGATTCGACAAATCCCAAAATTGAACGCCGCTCACTCCATTGACGACGGCTTGCCATCCATCTTTCTTGTAAAACCCGGTTGCATGCGTTTCGCGCATGAGCGGCGAGAAGCCCGTGCCCGCCTCAACGGGAGCGCACGGGTCGTCGAAGGAAAACATCGAAATGCCTCCGCCTCCCCATTCGGGCGCCCATGGCATCACCAAATACCCATCGAGCATGGTGACAGCATTGTGATGATCGACGTCGTCTTCAGGGCCGCCATCCAAAAATGCGCAGTTTTGACCAATGAGATCGGTCGTGAACGTCTTCTTTGGACCTCCGGGCCCTTTCCAACCAAGCGCGCGCGATGGCGACGATGGCAGCTCGACCGTTTGTGGCGCATTGCATACGAGGCCCATCGGCGCAGGTGGAGCTTCGGGACCACAACCTGCCATCGACGTCGCCAAAAGCGCCACCATCGCAATCGACCCAAAGCCAAACCGATTCTCATTCATTGCGCACTCCTTCGCCACCCATCGAAGTCAATACCGATGCTCGCTGCTCATTGCAAGCGTTCGGACAAACTTCAATCGGTGAGAAGTCAATGCGTCATCGGCGCGACGAATTTGCCTTGCGCCGAATGCGCGGCGTCCATGCGGCACCACCTGCGCCGGTGGCTCCGAGGAGCGCAGCGCGCAGCGTACGCTTCGTGTTGAACGCCGACAGGTCGATTCCCAGCTCGACGATGGTCTGCGCCACCGCAGGACGAATGCCCGTAATGACCGCTTCGGATCCGAGCAACCGAATGGCGCGAATGATCCCCATGAGCTGGTCGGCCGTGTCCATCTCGATCGTTTCGAGACCCGTCAAGTCCACGACGACACGCTCCACTTGACGCTCGACGATTGCGTTGAGCAGTCGCGTCATGATTTCGATGGTGCGCGTCGCCGTCAGCGCTCCGACGATGGGAACAGCGAGCACGCGTTCGCCGACGTCGAGCAGCGGAGCGGATAAGGCAAGGATTTCCTGATGTTGCGCCTCGATGATCCCGAGCTTCTGATCGAGCTCTTCGACGAGCGCCGCCTTCGCTTCGGCTTGGCGAAACGCTTCTGCAGCGCGACGTTCGACCTCGGCCGCCGCCTCTTCGAGCCGCTGGAGCGTTTCACGACGAGCGGTGATGTCGACGCTGAACCCCAGCACGTTCACGTCACCGTTTGGTAGGACAAGCGGCCGTTTCGTCGTCTGATACCAGCGCTCTTCACCGGTGTACCACCGAACGCACTCTTCGGTCGTGTACTCGTCGAGCGTCGCGATGACGCGTTGATCCACGTCGAGGAACCGCTTTGCGTACTCGGAATCGTCATGCAGATCGACTTCGTGCTGGCCCACGATCTCGTCGGGCGTCTTGCCGAAGACCGCTGCACCGGCTTGGTTCACGAGCACGCAATTGCCGCGCGCATCTTTGACGAAAATCAGATTCGGATCGCTGTCGATGATCTGACGAATGAAATCTTGTTGCTCACGCACGTCGCGTTCAGCTCGAAACTGCTCGCTCACGTCCCGGCCCACGAAGAGCAGGAGTTTTTCCTTCGCGTCGGAACCATCGACGGCGATGACGTGGTAAAACATCGAGCGAACTCCGTGCGGTGTTTGCACGTCGCTCGTGATGATTTCCTCGGCGCCCGTCGCGAGAACGCGTGCGGCAACCTCGCGAGCAAAGGGGACATCGGCCGCGTCGACGAGCTCGTCGAAGATGCCCGATCGCGTGTCGCCATCCGTCGAGCCGAAGTGGGTCGTGGCTGCTACGTTGGCAAAAAGCTTCGTTCCTGCGCCGTCGGCGAGCGTGACGCTGACGGGCAAACAGTCGAGCATTCGGTGCAGCAAGGCAGCGTTTTTATGGATGTCCGCAGCTGCCCTTCGAGCCGCGACGCGCGCATGCACGAGCGCCGTCGGCCGCTCGGTGCCTGGCATCGCCACAATCACGATCGCATGGTCGGCGTCTGCTCCGACAAACGTCGCCTCCGCTCGAGACTGAGCGCCGGAGAGCACCTTCGACAGCGCATCGGCGACCGCGGGAGCGGCCAGAATCGACGCACCATCTGCAAACGCAGTCGTCCACGAAGCGTTCGACTCCCGCACCATGGGCGCTGCATCCGCAACGACCACCGCCATGGGCTCCGGAAAGACGGCAAAGGCTGCGGCTGGTAGACCACCTTCGATCATGTTGGAGCTTTGCACGTGGCGCGAAACGATTCTCTACGAGCCCGCACGACGAGACGATGCCCCCATGACACGCGCCTCGTGCGTACGAATCTCCGCAGTGCGGCATCATCGCGCCACTACACGATCAACGTCAAGGAAGACTCGCGCCAGAACGCGTCGGCATTGCCAAAATGTGCTACGGATCACCATCCGAGGATGGCCTTGACGCGGTCATCCATGCATGATGACTTGTGCTCATGATAACACGCCCATATCAAAGCATGCTTCTGGGGCTAAGCATACTGTTGGGCACATCGAGCTGTCAAATGACCATGGCCGAGCTGAAGGCGCTGAATCCGTCGGCCGCAACGCTCGAGGTGCATTGTCATCCAAGTCTGATTCCCGAGCATGTGAAACGGTTTGCGGTACAACGGGATTCTGGGCATATCGTCACGGACGAGCACCAAGACGAATTGCGCAGTTATGCTCCATTGGCCAGCGTATTTATCGAAGTGAACCCGGTAGCGCCGACCGAGAATGCCCAGGTCATGGCATCCGACTATGGTTTGTCGTGCCCAAACATGGTCAACGTCGACGAACCTTCCTCGGAATCCTTGTACGCGCATACGCGTCCCGATGCCCGTTATCTGGCACAACCGCCAAACACCTCGGCCGGTTCTGCACCGAAGTCGCTTCCGCGCATCGGCGTATGTGCTCGTCCGAAGGGCATCACTGTCAATGAATGGCACGGCGGCCCTGGAATCAAGGGGACCTCAACCATCACCAATGCTGCCGATTATGCAAAACAAACCGCCAATGCCACAGTGATCTATTATTTTGACGCCAAAGCTCCATCGGAATCCATTTGGAATTTTGGAAAAGATACCAAGATCCGCTGCCCGGGCAGAGCTCCTATTCCGTACGACCAATGGGTCACGGCAAGTGCGGCATCTCGACAATCCGGTGCGACGAGTCCATCGACCTCCTCGGCATCAACGACGACCACGACGCCAAAGAAAGGCAACGAGAAAACAACCGCGACATCCGGCCCCGGGGGCCAAGGTCCGCCGTTGAGCACATTCGAGGCGATCGCCCATAACCTCGCCGTTGCGGGTGCACTGTCCCAAGCGGATACGTCAGGCAATTTGAAGAATCCCAACGGCTCGCGCCACGGCATTCCGGGAGGCAAGAACGTCGGCGGATTCAGCTTTCCGCTCTTGCAAGCCGGTGTGGCGACGCTGCAAATCCTCAGCTCGGCGAACCTGAGCCCCAAATCATTCATCGACGATATCGTCAAATTTGCCAAACGGGGTCAGCGCACCATCATCAAAGAAGCCGATGCAAAAATGATGCAGGTCACGGACGATCTCATCAAGAACCACGGCCAATACGAAATGGCGAAAGGCCTGGAGGAAATGCAGACGATCATGCCTTTCGAACTCGGGCAGAAGTTCACGAAAGACCTCGGCGGCAAGTTCCAAGCGCACAAAATTTTCGAGAGAAGGGCGCTCAACAGGTTGCACAGCCGCGACGATTACGAGAAACTACCCTCCGTTATTCTCACGGATGCAGAGCACAAGGAAATCAGCGCAGCGCTCGAAGCAGCATGGAGGCGTGTAAAGCCAGAAAACATGACCAAGGCCAAGTTACGCGAAATTTACCAAGACGTATACAAGAAGCATCCAGAGTGGTTGGAAGCCATTGACGCTCTTCTCCGCTAGAGACACTACCGAGGCCATGAGAATATGCAAACGGTTGTCGAAATTCAATTTGATGCGGCCGACATTTCTGGCGGGGCCGACGCTATCTTAGGTCCCAGCCAATGTGAAAAGGAGGTGGTAAAAATTGCTCATTACAAGATTCTCGGGCGAATTGATGTGACGCTCCAGCTCGACAACAACGATGCACGTGTGCCCAAATTGCTTGCGCTGCTTGCGGATGCTGGAGCAAAAGCATGGATCAATCGCAACGACATCTATACCGAAGACGAGCTTCAAGCGGCACGTTTGCTCTTCGTGTCCAATTGGATCGATGCAAGCGCATGGGGTGGACCTCGTTTTGGCACGACCTACGACATGTCCCAAGCTTGTCCCACCTGCGCCACAGGAGCGCGACAAACTTCACCGCTCATCGTCGGTGATATTGAGTTGCGCACCGTCGAAAAACATCGCGTCGCCTCCACGAATCATGCAGATCTTTTGATTCGAGATACCGACGTGGAGCGGCTCATTGCCGCCAACATCACGGGGGCGGTCTTTTGGCCCGCGTCCGTCAAACGAAAGAGCGGCGAGATCTCCGAACTTCGGTGGCAACAAGCGGTCATCGAACACGTCATGCCTCCCATGGCGGCCAGTTCTTACCTTGATCGAAAAGGCGTGTGCCCCACCTGCCATCGTGGCGGTTTTACCGGCGTTTCTGATCAACCGCTGCGTATCACCTATCGCGCAGAGGACCTGGCCAATATCCATGACTTCAACCGGACCTGGGAATGGCTGGGCGAATACGGGACAACCGAGGAGGAAGTCCAACAAGGCCGGTGGTCACATCCCGGAGTGCTTGTCACCCCCAAAGTCATGAATCTGCTCCGCGCCAAAACCAAAAAAGAAGCCAAATACCAAGGTTGCGATTTCATCCCGGTTTGGCTCGAAGACGAAAAGCACGAACAGCCGTATCTCCAGACGTGACCACGTCGGGCCAATTGATCTTGGCGACTTGAATGCGTGAATCGCGCGCGTTGCGAAAACGCAGCTCGAAAGGTGGGACGTGATGGCTGGTCGATCCGTTTTACCCTAGCGCCGATCAGGGTTCCCCTTCACCTGCATTGCCCTCGGCCGCAGCATTCTTCTTGCGCGTCTTGGCCGCCTTTTCGGCGATCTGCGAGCGATACTTGATCGTCTGCTCGAAATGGGCGAGCAATTCGCTCTTTTTGCCCCGTGTACCCTTGTCGGCCGCACGCGCACCAATGTCGCTGATGTCCTCTTCACGATTGTTCACCAGCCGCACGAGCGATTCCTTTGCGACCTCCAAGAGCTTCTCCAACTTCTTGACCTTCGACGCCAGCTCCGGAATCGCCGCGGTCGATTCAACAATGCGAGGATAAATATCGGGGTGGATCTCGAGATCATTCGCATATTTCGGAATGGCCGCCGCCAGCTCCTCCAATACACCCTCGATGTTGGGCTGCACCCCACGCGCACCTTGCATCGCATTCGGTGCTAGATCGACCAGGTGCGCTTGCTCCGGCGTAAGGTCGACGATGAAAGGGCCAGGGAACTTGGGGCCTTCGATACGCGCCATGAATCCTCCTCGGTTGTAGACGAAACGGTGTTCGCTGACGATCGCCCGCGAAGCAGGGAAGGATCAAGAAAATTGTGCGCCGCAGACCGTTGGAACTTTGCTATGGGTGCCGTTTTGTCACTCATTTGTAGTGCGAAGCACGACATCGTGACCGTGGGGATACGATATCGCGATCGTGGGGATACGACATCGTATCTCGGGGGTCACGAGGTCGGGTTTCGGATGTGCGAGGTCGTGATCTGAAGTCGTGACGTCTGGATATGAACAACGCGCGTTCGTATTCCGCAGGATGCGGCATCGTGGGTTGCGAACGCGATGTCGTGGATGGAACGACGCGACGTCGGTGTCGAATGGTCCCATGTCGGGATGTTGAACTCCCGAGGGCGGGATATTGGGTATCGAGGTCGGGCGTGGTGGGTATCGAGATCGCGAGTTGGGCATTCGAATGCTGGATGCGCGGCATGCGAGGTCGGCTTTTGGGATCGCGAAATCGTGATCGGCCGCTGACGTGCACGGTCATCGAATACGGCAGCTCGTGATGTTCGGATCGCGATGTCATGGTGTTGGAATCTCGATGTCGTGATGCTCGGATCCCGATGTCGTGATGTTTTACTGCCGTCGCGCAGGTACCTTGGCATAGACGCGTTGACTCAATGGGCGGCTGCCCTCCGCCGTCGCAAGATGCTCGATAATTCAGCAACCGCCACGCATATCATCAGTCCATATGCATTCGCAGCAGTCGCAATGGCTTCGCGAAGTACTCACAATTGTTTTGCCTCGAAAGAACCGTGCGCACGCCTTGCTGCACGCGCGAAGGATCACGGCAGGTTCTGCACTTCAACCGGGAAAGGCGACTTTACCGTTGTTTCGTCCCCGAGCTGCCCAAAGTCATTCTTGCCCCAGCATCGTACGTGGCCTGTCTTTTCAAGCGCGCAGGTGTGATAGCTCCCGGCGCTGATATCGATGACGTCAGAAAGCCCTTCGACGTGGACATTTTCTGGATGGTCCTTGAAATCGCCAGCGCCGAGCATTCCCCCCCATTTCGCCCCCAGCAGACGACCTCGCGGGATGCCAGAAGAGCACACACATGTTCGCGTCCAGGAGCGACTTTGACCGCATCATTGATACCGTCTCTTAGCAGAGGAACGGGTCCAACCAAGAACCCCCAGCACCATACTCGGCGCGATAAATCAACTCCGCATCCGATTTCACCCCACGTCGAAACGCTCGCCATATCATTCAGAATGACCGTGGGTGTCGTCCGATTATTGTGCGTGCCGTCGCCAACTTCACCCCACTGATTGAACCCCCAACACCATAGACGTCCATTCTCCTCTACGGCGCAGTTGGAGCCGGTGGCTTGTATGATATGGTCAAGGCCAATCACGGGGCTCGGCGTTTTTTGGTTACCAATATTAAGCCCGGTCCCAAGTGTCCCAAGTTTATTTTCACCGCAGCACCAAAGCGAACCATCTGGCCGAATACTGCATGTATTCCCTTTTGCTGTGACATACACAGAGTCGTAGATGTCCGATAATTCTACCGGTGACCATCGATCGGTAGTTGTGCCGTCGCCAAGCTGACCTTCGCGATTGTATCCCCAGCACATAATGGTCCCTGAAACGTTACGGGTACAGAGATGTCGACCACCCGCGGAAAGCTGAACAGCATCCTCCAGTTCGAGCACTTTGCCGAGAGGACCCGGCTCGCCGGCAAATCCACGACCAAGCTGACCGACGTCGTTTTGCCCCCAGCATTCGACCGTTCCCGCCGCCCGACGGATGCATGTGGCGAATGCTGCTGCCTCGACCTGAACGATATCCATGCCGTCATGACATTCGCCAGATGCGCAATAAAGGTCAACCGGACACACATTTCCACATGCGCCACAATGGTCGTGCGATGAAGCGAGATCCGTCTCGCAACTCTTGGCAGTATCTTGGTCACAATCCGCGAATTGCGCTGGGCAGAAAGGCTCTTCTATGAAAGACTCCGCTTCAAGACCTGTGCGACTGCATGCTAGATGCGGTATCGCGACGAGCGCGAACAAGCCTCTTGGCCAAAGGTTTTTCTTGTGCATTTGGATGTAGCGTAGCATGGCGCTCGTATCACAGCCCCAAACCAAACAATTCCCGCGCATTGCCTCCCACGATTTTCTCTACGACCGCATCGGGCAATTTCGCTCGAACAATGGCTTTTGCTTCTCGATCCCACGCGTACGGTATATTGGGAAAATCGGTGCCAAAAAGCACGCGTTCGGGCCTGGCAAGCACCGACGGCCAGGGGTTCACCACGTGGAAGTATTCGCCGACCATCATGGTCGTATCGAGCCAGATGTTTTCGTATTTGCGTAAAAGCTCGGCGTAACCGGCGAATTCGTCGGCTCCCAGGTGCGGTACGCACAGCTTCAAATGTGGAAACGCTCGGAGCACGCGCTCCACTCGTCCGACGTTACAAATTTCGTATGGATCGCATGGCAAGTTGTCACTCCAAGGTTCCCGTCCCGCATGAATGACCACGGGCAAACCTCGGTTCTGGCACAATCCGTAAACGGGCCAAAGCCGTTCGTCGTCCGCAGGCATTGCTTGCACGTGACAATGCAATTTTATTCCGCGAAGTCCCTGGGCAAACGCCTCGGCGAGTATCTCTTCCTGGTCCTTTTCTCCGGGAAACACCGTCGCCAGCCCCGTGACACGCTCGTGCCGTTTCACGAGATCCGCGACGAATGCATTCATGCTACGAGCGATCCCCGGCTTGTGGGCATAATGCAAGAGCACGAGGTGCGAAACGCCGCGTTCGAGTTGATACTGAATGACTTCGTCCGCGAAGAGCTTGTAACGAACGGGCCAACCGAATGCATCGAACCAGCGCCAGACGGCGCGGAAAACAGCGTCGGGAAAGACGTGGACGTGCGCATCGACGACCGGCGGCAATTCTGCGGGTACGGACAAACCTTCCTCATCGTCGAGCCCTGGCAATGGAAGCGCCATTCCGCTCGCGATCGACGAGATCGTACTGGCGAAATGTGAAACGCAACAGGGAACCGATTCCGTGCTGTGGTGTGCTGCGGGTAAAGCAGGAACGATCATGGCAGCACCCGCACAGCGCCAAGCCGCTCGCCGGCAGCGAGCACACGTTTCGTAATCGAAAGGCCTTCCGAGCGTCGATCCAAATGCCGCGGCACCAAACCTCCTTCAATGGCTGCTCGCATTTCCGGATGCGTGGCATCGTCGACGGGCCGCGCGATGATTTTGCTCATCGGTACATCGACCACCGGCATGGCCACCGCAGGCCTTGGCGCATCGAAATAGGCCGGCTGAATGCACGAAGACAAATCGTTCGCCGCGCTCATGCGCTTATTGAGCGACGGCAATCCGAAACGTCGTGCGAGGGTACGCAGCACCGATACATGCTCGAATTCGGTCGTCACCGTGCATCCTGCTCGCGTAAAAGGCCCTGCCACGATGGACGGCACGCGGAAACCAAGCTGTCTGAATTCGGCCTCGTCGTCTTCCGTCGTCGGAGGAGGCACGTGATCGTAAAACCCGCCATGCTCGTCGTACGTCAGGATGAACATGCAGCGGCCCCATTGTGGACTTTTTCCGAGCGCCGAATACACGCTCGCGATGAGGGCTTGGCCGAGGCGCACGTCGTGGCTCGGATGGTCGTCGTTTGCCCCTTGACCGAAAAATTGCGGATCGATGAACACCACATTGGGCAATGTTCCTTTTTCCGCGTCCGTGAAGAATTGCTCGACCGGCGCAAGTCCGGATGTCTTCAGATACCCACCGGAGCACCAGGCAACATCGTGGTAATAGACGCGATGGCTCACACCGGCGTCATCCAAAAGGCCAAAGATGCTCTTGTAGCCGAAGACGGGAAGGTTGCCTTTTTGGCCTTTGCTCGTTGCCCCGTGCAAGTAAAAACGATTGGGCCACGTCGGACCCATGACCGAAGCAAACCAATGGTCACACACGGCGTGCGCATCCGCGAGCGCATACGTCACGGGAATGTGCTCGCGTACGTGATACCCCATCGCCTCGGCTTGGCTCGCGCCGGCATGCTCCAGGACAAACCCGTCGTTTTTCCCGCCATTGAACTGATTGTGCGATGCGTCCCAGCCATGCGGCGGATCTTCGGGCGTGAAGTTGTCGAGCTTGAAAACGTTCACGAACGTGCCATCCGGGGCCGGGTTTGTCTCGGAACCGGAGAGCCCGACGACGTCCCGCCCTTCGATCAATCGCAAAGCCCCCAAATAATGGTCGAATGACCTGTTTTCCATGCAAAGAATCACGAAGGTGTCGATGGGCGCGAGCAGCTCTTCGGGCGACAAATTCATCGAATCTTGGCAGAGATCGACGCTGCCGCCGCCCCCGGAACCACCAGACCCGCCGGAGCCTCCGGCGCCTCCCATTCCGCCGCTGCCTCCCTCGCCACCCGCACCGCCAACGCCAGCGGTCGATCCAATCGTGGTGGACGCTTCGCTTCCGCACCCGATGGCTGCGGACGAAAGGGCTGCGCCGAGACCCGCGAGCACCCGCCTGCGCGCAAGAGACGGATCATCATTCGCTCGTTTTTTCATTTCAAGCCTCCGTGCGAACAAAATTACAAAACAATGAGGCGATAATCAAGTCTCGAGTTGAAAAACCTGCATGAAGACTATCTTTATAAAGCTATTCATTCCAACAGTCGAAACTCGAATTCTGCATTCGTCACGCACGCCAATGACGTCTCTCGAGCCGCTTCGATGCCACTTGTCAGGACACTCAACATTGGCAGTGTGTCCCGACAGACAGCTCAGCCCGTGCCCCTAAAAACCCGTTCTACGAAAATCTTTCGTGTGCGAACTACGCCGCATCGTGCTACGCGTCAACTGCCCTAACGACCATTCGTTGCGCGCCATGTCGAGGTCGGAAAGCGGACCTCACGCATTCAGGGCGGCGCCGAGGAGGCCCTGTGTCGAACACGCAAGCATATCAAAACCGCTATCGAGCCGACCTGCGCGAGATGAAGTTCCTTCTCTTCGACCAGTTCCGCCTCGGCGACTTGCTCGAAAAACCGCCCTACGAGGCGTGGGGTCTGAACGAAGCCTCGATGGTGCTCGACCAGACCTACAAATTCGCCTGCGACGTCCTCGGACCGCTCAATACACTTGGTGATCGCGTCGGCTGCCGGCTCGAAAACGGAAAAGTCATCACGCCCGAAGGCTTCAAATCCGCGTACGACCAGATGTACGAAGCCGGCTTGAAGGGCGTCGGGGTCGATCCGGAATGGGGCGGACAAGGAGCGCCGCAAGGCTTGACGATCCTCGTCGAAGAGCTCATGGCCGGGGCAAACCCTGCATTTTGCATGTACGGCGGCCTCGCGCGCGGCGTCGCGGAAGTCCTGCATGTTTTCGGCACAGCGCGTCAGAAGTCGCTCTTGCTCGGCAAGCTCTACGGCGGCACTTGGGGTGGAACGATGTGCTTGACCGAGCCGCATGCGGGTTCGGACGTCGGCGCAGCTCGCACCACTGCAAAGAAAATCGACGGCAATCGGTACAAGATAAGCGGAACGAAGATCTTCATCACCGGTGGAGATCACGACCTGGCGGAAAACATCATCCACCTCGTGCTCGCTCGCGTGGACAATGCGCCTCCTGGCACGAAAGGTTTGTCGCTCTTCATCGTGCCGAAGATCCGCGTGAACGAAGATGGAACACTCGACAAGCCGAACGACGTCGGCGTAGGCGCCATCGAGCACAAGATGGGCATCAACGGCTCGGCCACGTGCGTGCTCAACTTTGGCGCAGAGAGCGACGACTGCATCGGCGAGCTCGTGGGCGAAGTTGAAAATGCGGGCATGGCGCAGATGTTCCGCTTGATGAACGGCGCGCGCATTCTCGTGGGCGTGCAGGGCATCGCCGTTGCGTCGACGGCGTACTTGAACGCGCTCGACTACGCGCGCGAACGGCTGCAAGGGCCGTCGATCAACCACTGGAAAGACCCCACCGCTCCGCGCGTGCCCATCATCGAACATGCCGACGTGCGTCGCATGCTGCTCGAGATGAAAGCCAAGGTCGAAGGCATCCGCGCGCTTGCCGTCAAGCTCGCCATGCACTCGGACATGGCGCAGCTCCTCAAAGGCAACGACGATCAGAAGGCGCAATACCATCAGGGACAAGTCGACCTGCTCGTGCCGCTCGTGAAAGCCTATGCATCGGATCAAGCCTTCCGCGTGTGCGAGTTGGCAATCCAAACCTACGGCGGCGCGGGGTACACCAAGGACTACCCGGTCGAGCAGTACTGCCGCGATGCAAAAATCTTCTCCATTTACGAAGGAACCAACCACATCCAAGCCATGGATCTGGTCGGACGAAAGTTGCCGCAACGCGGCGGACAGAACCTCCAGGAGTTCCTTGGCGACGTCGCAACGTTCGTGCAAAAGAACAAAGCGCACCCGACGCTGGGCGCGTACGTGAACGAGCTCGGGACGGCGCAAGAAGCGGTTTCGGGCACGGCGATGCGGCTGCTCATGTGGTTCCAATCGGGACGCATGAACCTGGTGCCGCTTGCTGCCAACCGGTTCCTCGAAATGATGAGCGCGCTGTCGGTTGGGTGGCTTCTTTTGGAGGGTGCGGTCATCGCAGCCGAAAAGGAGCAGGCTCTTCCGAAGGACTCGGCGGAGCGAGCGTTCTACCAGGGCAAACACCACGCAGCGGCGTACTTTGCCACGCACGTTTTGCCAGAAGTGCGTTCTCACGCCGATGTGCTCGGTCGTGAGGATCGTTCGGCGCTCGATATTCCGAACGAAGCGTTCGCGACAGTTTGACGTCAAACAATTTGGCGTCAAACGAATTTGACGCGACGCGCCTCACCCCCTAACCCCCTGTTATGAAAACGCCTTCTGGCTCCCCCTCTCCGCCGAGCGTAGCGAGGGGGAGAGGGGGTTGGGGGGTGAGGTGCACCTTCTCTCTCCGGCCAATCTGTGCTCTGATGCCCCCGTTTTCGGAGGACGCATCCATGACAACGCGGCAGTTCCGCAGCTCGTTCTTTCTCTTCAGTTTGCTCGGCATCGCTGGCTGTGGAGGCACCACGACAACCCCCGTGGTCAACCCAGCCGCCCCAGCAAAGCCTCGAGCCGAGCAAGCGCCCAGCAATAAAGCGGACATGGTCGTCGCTGCCCCGGTCGCGCAGCCCGAGCCGGCATTGCCCACCAAGGTCACCTCGCTTTTCCAATTCATCGGCGCAGACACGCCCGTCATCGTCAATGTCCCGCGCCTCGATAAAGTCGTTGCTGCGCTCGATGCCGAAACGCGCGAAGCCATCACCAAAGAGCTCCTCGACAAGATCGGAAAAGAATCGCGATTCGAAGCCGCCGTTGCGAAAAGCCTCATCGAAAGCTTCGATGGCGCGGTGATCTTCGCCGATCCCAAGAAGAAAGACGCAGGAGCCAAGAAAGCCGCGGAAGACGCCGCCTGTTTGGCCGCTCGATTCCGCGATCCACGCCCCGTCGAATTGGCCCTGTCCGCCAAGGCAGTCGAACGCGATGGGGCTCGATTTACCATTACCAACGAAAAGGATGCGGACAACCCCCCCGCCCACGGCGTATGGCTCGCCGATTCCGGCGTTTTGCTCGGATGCGCCACCCGCGAAGCTCTCGCGCAAAGCCTTTCGGTCGCGACGGGCGCGCTCCCGTCGTATACGTCGTCGCGCCGATACGTCGCCGAACGCGCCAATGATGTATTCGTCTCGGTCGACATGCACCCAATCCTCGGAGATTCCGTCGAAAAAGGTTCGGACCTATTCGCATCGCTCACGACACCGGGTCAAAGCCTCGGGCTCGATCTCCGATTGAACCTTTATGGTTCGTCCTATCCGCCCGTAGGTTCGGTCATTGCGCCCGCGTCCCAGGACGTCATCGGACAAATGCCCAAAGGCACGATTGGCGCACTCGGCGTTTCATTGAAACGTGCGGCCGGTAAAGACCTGGTGAGTATCATTACGATGTACGACAAGGCACTCGACACCAACAAGCTCAGGGTAGCCAAAGAAGGCGCCGCCGAGCTCGGCCTCGATTTAGCCGATATCGACGGCGCGCTCGGTGACGACTTTGCGGTGGGTGTCTATCGCGATCCAAAGAAAAAATTCGATTTCGATAAGAGCGATGGTCTCGCACACATGGCGGTGGTTTTTGCAATTGCAACCAAAGACGAAGCTGCCCACAAAAAAATCTGGAATGTGGTCACGACGATGGTGAAAAAGAAGCCGAAAGAGGCTTCCGTCCGCGGCAACGTCATTGAATCGGTCGAAAACCCCCAAAAGAAGAAAAAGGAATTCGTTCGCATCGAGTCGCGCAAGGGCGTCGTCGTCATCGGCACGGGCGACAAAGCCATCGTGAAAGAAGCGCTCGCCAAGTTTGGCAAGGCCAAAGAAACGCTCGCATCCACCGCTGCATTTGCCGATGCGCGAGCAAAGGAAAAGCCCGCCACGCACGTGCTCGGATACTTGGATGGAGCGACCTTGCAAGCCCTCGTCGAAGCAAAAGGCGACAAAACATCGGCTGGGGCACTGGGCCCTGCATTCTTGTCTCTCACGCTCGGCCCCACGGATCGTGGCCTCGAATTGGCTCTTGGTGGTGGTGGCGCAATGGGCCTCATTGGAACTGGCGCAGCGCTCGCCGTTTCGGGAATGAAGTCCTACCTTGCAAAGAGCAAAGCGGCCGAAGCCAAATCGACGCTGTACTTCATGGCGAGCTCCGCCCGGCGCGCCTACCACGAGGGCAAAGGCACACCGAACAACCTCTGCAAGTCATCCGTCCCTGTCCCTGCAACCATTCCCAAGGGCACCACACACACGCCAACCATGGGAGCAGGGAGCGATTGGGATTCCGGTGACGCTACCACCGGCTGGAAATGCCTGGGGTACTTCACGACGGAAACGCTCCGCTACCAATATCAATACATTCAGGGCAGTGGCTACAAGGGCCCCAAGCGCGGCGGCCCCGACCCGGGCAAAGACGGTTTTGAAGTCTCCGCCGAAGGCGACCTCGACGGCGATGGGAAAACCAGCCTTTTTACGAAGACCGGCAAAATCGTCAATGGCGAACTGGTGCTCGACGACGACGTCTTCTCGTCGGATCCAACCGAATGATTGGATGAACGACAAGCCCTGAGAGATGCACGATTTCTCGGCGCTCGCGGGGGGTCCCACTGTTCGAGCCTGCGAAGCAGGCGAGTTTGGGGGGCACCGCGGGCGCCGAGAAATCGTACATCTCTTGGGGCGGCCAGTGCCGAACGACCGCCGAGAAATCGTACATCTCTCGGGGCGGCCAATGCCGAACGACCGCCGAGAAATCGTACATCTCTCGGGGTGGCCAATGCCGAACGACCGCCGAGAAATCGTACATCTCTCAGGGCGGCCAATGCCGAACGACCGCCCAAATTCTAAAATCCCCCCTCTAGCCCAATACTTGGCACCGAAACCGGTCCTATATAACTCTGCTTGCATCCGTCGGGCGTGCAACCCAAGCCCGTAGGCTCTTCGTTCAGCGTCACATTGAGCATTTCGGCGACCAGCGACAGCCACCGCTTGTTCTTCATCTTCCAGCGCTTTTCCACGCGCGCGTCGATGCGGAAAAACGGATCCAGCCGATCGCTTCCCCATTGCTCTTGGACATCCTCCTCGACCGGCAATCCCGTATAAAACACGACACGCGTCCCAAGCCGCCATCCGCGCCCCGCATCGAATGAGATCGCACCATTTAGCACATGCGTTCGATCGAACGAAGCCACCGTGGTTCGATTCCCAATTTTTCTCGTCGATCGAGACAATGTGTACGAGACGAACCCACCAAGACGCTCCGTCAACTTGCGGCGAATGTAAATCTCGAGCCCAATTGCATTTCCCAGAGCCCGCTCATTCAGCACCGCAGGACCCGGTTCGTTTGGCCGAGGCTCATCCATTCCAGGCCCCATCCCCGGCGGTCCTCCCGGCCCAGGCCCCATTCCCGGTGGTCCTCCCGGATTCTGAGGAGGGCCATCGCGATCGGCCGTCCCGAGGGTATCATTCATATTGAAAAAGCCATTCAGGAAAAACGTCCCACTCGCTTTGAACCCGAGCGGCAAATCCACCTCGACCCCCGTGCTCGATTGCGCAGCCGTTTGCAATCCACCCGAAAGCTCACCAATCGCGAGCCCTGGCACGGGCAATACGAATGACGGTGGCTGATGCGCCAAACCCATTGCAGAGAGCAGCCGCACCTTCTTCGTCACGGGCACGCGCATACCCAGACGCACATCGGCGCTCATTGCCGTTGCTCCGCGCGAACCAAACCAATCCACACGCGCTCCTGGCGTAAATTCGACCCCGCGTCCCGTCTCGATCACGGCATCTGCATAAACGCCCGCCGCAATGTCCTGCCGCGGCGGAAACAGCACATCGAACAAATTTTGCGCATTCTCGTCGTCGGGCGCGAAAATGTCGTACGAATCCAAGTTTGCATCGACGCCCGCTCGAATCAGCACCGATTCATTGACCCGATGTAGAATCTGGCTTCGTGCCGCGAAGAGAAAATTTCGCGCATACACGCCACCTTGACCGCCCAATGCCGTGCGATCGTAGCCGAACGTCACTGCTTGCCGCAACCGCGTTCGCGACCCAACCTCCACGTCGTAACGTAGATCCACGCGATGAAACTGCGCATTGAACACCGTCTGTTCGACCCCATTATCGTCTTCTTGACCCAAGTAGTCGTACCCGCCAAACGCAAATAACGTCAAGTGTTGCGATGGCGTGATGTCATACGAAACGCGCGCCTGGTAATCCCAGTAATCGAGCGTCGTTCCGGGCGCGAACAGCGAAAGCATGGCCGCAGTATACGAATAACGCCCGCCCGCCAACACCGACCCGCGGCTCCCGAGCGGCGCCTCGACCAAGGCTCCGACATCGAACGTCCGCAGATTCCCCTCGCCCCGAAATTCGGCCTTCGGCTTCGTCGTTTCCCCCGCGACGATACCACCGGCAAACCGCCCATATTGAGCTGGATAACCTCCAGGATACAAATCCACCCGATCCACCAGCGCCGGATTGACGACCGATGGCCCCAAGGCAAGATGGTACAAATACGGCACGCGGATGTTGTCCAGGAAATACCCCACATTGCCCGGCGGCGCTCCGCGAATGTAAAAGAATGGCACGCCCGATAAAATCGGCGTCACCCCCGGCAATGCCTCGATCGCTCGAAAAGGATCCCCAAAAGCTCCCGGCAATACGCGCACCTCCGCGCGCCCGAGCGTCACCGTGCCCGGCGCCTTTTTCTCCCCAATGGCAATCACTTCAATCGGCGCCACCACCGCTTTCGGCTTGGCCGGTGCATTCTGACCCGCGTTTTGCGCGCCCGCTGGCCCTTGTTCGGCCTCCGGAGGGACTTCCTCTACCTTCGGCGGAACGAAATGCACGAGCACCCGAATTCTCGCCGATATCGGCTTCCCATCTCGCGTCGCCGGATCGAAACGCCATTGAGCTGCCGCGCGCGTCGCTTGACCCGCATAAGGCTCGTCCCCCTTCACCACCCGCGCTTCCTTCACACCTCCTTCCACCGTTACCGTAATCTCGAGTACGACGTCGGTTTCTTGCTGCTCGTTCGCGGGCAAACCGTCAGGATATCCCGCTTCGAGCGCCACCAGCGGCCGCGGCGGAACGAGCTTCGGTGCTGGCGCGGGCGCCGGAGCTTGGGGCGACGCTTTTGGAGGATCTGCACCATACGATGCGCCAGATCCCAAAGCTGCGGCAAATGCAAGTGAAAGGCTCGCAAAATGCCTAACCATCCCCAAGCGCGACGACACCATTTTGGCGCACGATACCACGAACTCGTCGCACGTGAACGGGCCCTACACAACTTTACAAAATATCGAGGCCAAGAATGACGTCAGTCCATGCGACGCGCCTTGCGGCTGCACGACGAACTCATTTGCTGCACGTCGCTTGCGCGAGCGCGTTCATTTCGGCGGCGCATGCCCTGGCCCCTCGAGCAAGCTCGCAACGTACCGCAGCCGAAACGCGGGCGGCGATTGCCGGGCAGGCATCGTAAATGCACCCGACATAGTCGGGACTGTCAATCCCGCATTCGAGACACTCGCGCGTCTTTTTTCCGCTGGACGACCCATGACCGATCCATTCGGCAGCAAACACGCCACCAGCATTCGCGCACGCTTCGAATCGTTCGTCGCGAGGAAAGTAGGGACCGATGAGCTGGCACATTTCATCGGACGCTTGCGGCCCGTAGCCAATCGTTCGAGCCTCGCTGCTGGCATAATTGCACTGCATCTCGATCGTTTGCCCTGCGGAGAGCTCCATGAACGGCTTGTAGCTTTGCACTGGAGGTTCGAGCCATTTCTGTGTTTCGTACATGATGCCCGATGACATGCCGCCCGAATCGAACGCTTCGGCCGAAAAGGACAGACCGCGAGCATGCATGTGAGATTGCAGATTCACGATGAACACGTCGCTCGGAACGGGACATCGCATACGCGCGCGCGAAGTGCCCATCGGCGGCACGTGCAGGAGCTGATTGTCGAGATAAAGCAGCCCCGCCTCCATTTTCACATCTTGCGCCGGTATGGAATTCAAATTCATGCGTGCGTCCACGACTGACGGTTCGGATGAAGCATTGAGATAATGTACGCTCATGACGACGACGGTTTTTCCAGGAAGATGGACCGCTACCCCTTCGGGTAGCCCGCGGAGCATGCCGGGATGATCCATGATTTCACTGCCGCCCAGCACGGAGTCGACTTTCCAGAGCGCCGTGACGCCTTCCGAGCAATCGTGAACTTCCGCGGCGTCGATGAGCGCACCGGTCTCGGCCATTTCGGGAATCGCTCCATAGGGCGTCTTGTAAAGGAGCACGTGGTGACCACCGGGACCGAAATATACGGTTTGCTCGTGCACGAACATGCCGTCATCGGGCACTTGAAAAAGCCGGCAACCATAAGATTCTTCACCCGGCGCGATCGTCTTGGTCATTCCAAGCTGAATTCCCTGCCCCGGCATGGGCGCTGCAAGCGGCACGATTCCAGCACTTTTTGCGCCCAAAAGAAGCGGCTCTTCCCCTGGCGCACACGCAACGAGAAAAACCGGTACCAATGCGACAATAATGCTTTTCATGAATGCCCCCCAAGTGCCAATTGCTCGTGTAGCACATTCGTCATGCTCGGCACGCCCGCCTGCCATGCATTCGTGCGAACGCCGTGCCAGGACGCATATTTGCGTTTCAGCAGCACCAAAGAATCGCTACGTAATGTAGCGCGATGGCTATGGCGGCTTGGGTGGATCGCAGTTCAATTTGAAATAAGGAAAATTTGGGGGGTTTGGGGGGGCCGAGCCTCGCCGTGCTTTTGTGCGAAGCGCAAAAGCACCGGGAGGCGAGCCTCGGCCCCCCCAACGTGAACCAAGCCTCGCGCAGCGCGCGTCTCACGCGCGCGAAGCGAGCGTACAAATCCTGGTCCGTATTCGAACTGATCAGCGCTCTAGGCGCAATCAATAGCAATACTTGGAATCTTTGCAGGATTCTTCTTCGAGCGGGTCCTTCGGCGGCGGCTTCTTCGTCCCTGGATCGGACTTGCCCGCCAATTCGTCCGCGGTCGCATACGTCGCCACGCCCGCAGCCAGCAGAATGATTCCCAGGACGAACGTCGTCCAAATCGCCACCTTGCCCTCTTCGTACGTCGCGGGCGGCATGCATGGCCCGCGTTCTTCGAGCTGCGGATCGTTCGGGTTTGGCGTGGTACATCCTACCGCCAAGAATCCCGTCGTCGCAGATGCAATGCCTCCCGTCGCCATCATACCCATTCCGATGGTTTTTCCTACCGATCCACACCCGGATGTCGATAGCAGCACGCAAATCATGAAGAGAGCGCACACCGGCCGCATGGAAGGTCGAACGATACGCGACGCGTAGCAATGAACCCCTTTTTCGATGCCGTGTTGCACCATCGCGGATTTCTCCTGCACATGAATAGGATCACTCAGACAAATACCGTCCACTGGGTCAGCATGCATTATACTCCCTTGGGACATGCCCATCCCGCCCCCTCACGCAGGTGGGCCTTCTTCTCTTTGGGCACATGGTGAATTTCTCCAGGAACCATTCCGGGTTCAGCCGTTCCCCAAGCAACGATGTTGAGCTGATTCAACCCAACGGATTGCTGAAGGTTGGGCTCGTCCAAGAAGACATCCCAATGGTAATACCCACCCGTCGCCGGCTGACTCCATCCGCTACCGAAGCGATCGATCCAAGCCGGCTTTGATTCGAACGTGCGGCACGCTTGAGTATCCCGGCGCCACCAATTCGCCGGCGGACAGAATGGAAAATGGCCGGTATCTGGGAGTTTTTCATCCAAGCGCGTCGTCCAAGCGATTGTCACGTTTCTGAGGCTGCGTACGCAACGAATACGTCGAGGCGTATGCCCGGGAACATGTACTTGAATCTGCCACCTCGTTTTTTCCGCGAGCGTACACCTTCCGACGACATGCATGTTCAGATTTCGCCCAGCAAATAATCGAGTAACCAAAATAGCTTCATCGCGTTGCTGTGCGCATCCAATGACGAGACGTTCCATGATTTCAAGCCATTTTGTCGGCAATCGCGGCCAATCGAAAAGAGGTTTCACACCCCATATTTTCGTCGTGCCCTGGATTGGCTTGTCGAGGAGCGGCACTGCACGAGCATGATCTCGCAAGCGGTCTAGCCCATTCCGCAGCCTGGACCCTGGCTTTGCCCGAGCGAATAATGGTCCAATGAGGTCGCGTTGCAGTTCATTCCAATACCATTGCGCATTGGGAATGACGGCTTGACGATCTTTACATATCCGATGCAAATCATCGAGCGCCATGCCAAGGTCCCGCTCCTCTTCCGGCAATAAGGGACCTCGCGCATTCTGAGACAGAAACAACGCCGGGTCTATCATGACAATCATGGGCCGAGATCCGGCTCGTCGCCGACATCGTGTTCGATTGTGCCAAGTTCGGGCATCATTCCCTGTTCCCCAGCGGGCTTGTCAAGGGAAGCATCATAGATCGCGCGCTCTTCGTCCGTTGCTTCATCCATAAATTCGGCAGGCCAATCTTCGAGGCTACCTTGCGGAGTCAGCCGAACAGTCTCTGCGGTTGACATGCCTTCATGCTGTTCGACCTTGACGATGTTCACATTCTCGAGAAGCCATTTTTCGAGATCGCTTCCGGGTTTGGCACGTGCTGCGAGCCCGCGAAGGCGCCGAACGAGATGGTCGCTGTGCGTCTCCACGATGAGCTGTCGACGTGCCATTGCAAGGGCGACGAGCCAATGGGCAAGGCGTGACTGAACTTTCGGGTGTAAATGCGCGTCGCCTTCTTCGGTTGCAATGTGTGAATAGCTGCGGCATGCAGCATCATATTCGTTCTGGTGAGAATCTCCGAGAATGGGATCGAAACGGAGCGGATCGGCCACGAGGCCAAGTTGGATGACCGGCAGCAAATAGCTGAGACCTCGTCCGACATGCTGCAAGCTGGCCTGCCCAAAGAAGAGGCGGAAGCCGACGTCCTTGACCTCATCCACTTTGAGCCGAACATCTACGCCGAGCTCGAGGAGTACTTCATTTATTGCGTCTTCGAGGTTCTTCGCTCGTACCTTCGACGGGACCTTGATTTCTCCGCCTTCGATCCGCAATGGAGGAAGATAATGCACGCGATCGCTCCTCCGAGCATGGAGCATCTGCGCCGCATATTCTGCATTTACACCGATTTCCTCAGGTGGAACCGGATCCGGCCGATAGAGTGTTGCCGGCGGCGTGCGCATCGCGCCGAGGTACCCGAAACCCGATAAGATTGCTTTGAGGTCATTGATTGGTTGTGAAAATAGCAGGAGGAAAGCATTGAACCACGTTCGCTGCTTGCTGCGTGGCCCCAAATCCGACCGATCAAGAGAGACGTTGGGCAAAAAGTGATCCATACCAACATACAGCTTGCTCGCGTCTTGCCCATTGAACCAACATGAATAAAGCCCAAGATGTTTTTCTCGCTTGAAGGTAAACCGACACTCCGGCTCTCGGTCCTCGGCCTTGGCAAATGAACGAAGCCTCACCTCATACAGTACCGTGCGCCCCTCCACCTCAGCATAAGCAAGCTCCAGCTCGGTGACCCGACATTGTAGTGCCATCAGTTGTGATATGATGCCGCGCATCCATTCGAGCCCGGTGTTCTTCATAAACGTGGCCTTATCGGGCCATCCTGCGCGTTCCCATGCCACGCGAGTATCGATAGTGGAGGACCAGCGAATGACGATCCGCGGCCCTTCCACATAATCGGCCGGCGCCGGCCAACCATAAGTAACTTCGCGTAGTGATAACGCGTCGAAAAGTGCCCCTTGAAGATGCAATGGCACCTCCGGTCGCGGAAGCGCCAATGTTTGCTTCAACAACAGGAGCGCCTGAATAATGCTGCTCTTTCCGCTATTGTTCTTGCCCAAGACCACCGTGAGCGGCGACAAAGGAATCGTTGTCGCCTTGTCATAGCTCTTGAATCGTTCGAGCGTGATGGACAGAAGTCTCGCGTTTGACACAGCCTCACCTGCGCGTCCGCTTGGAGTTACGAAACGCGCTCACCTTATACAGCAACATCGTTCACGTGCTACAGGAAAAGCACCTACGTCGGCCGCGGTTCGTCCGACGGCAACGAGCTCCTTTGCTCGCGGCAAGCTTGCCATTGCAACCCTACCCAAGCTACCATGCCCCCATGCTCAAACCCATCCTTTCCATCAGCTTGATTGCAACAGCTTGCCTCGTCGCAGCGTGCGACGACACCAGCACCAATACCAACCCCACCGGCAGCTCGTCATCCACCGCTGCCGGCGGATCCGCAGGCATGGGCGGCGACGGCGGCGGCGGCGCGGGCGGCGCAGGTGGCACCGCAGGCGGCGGCAATGGCGGCACGGGCGGCACGGGCGGCGCCATGTCGAGCAAGGACCCGCTCGAAGGCATTGGAACCGTCGAAAAAGTCCAAGGCAACTTCCAGTTCACCGAAGGACCGCAATGGATCCAAAGCAAAAGCACGCTCCTTTTCACCGACATTCCCGCAAACAAGATCATCGAACATGCTCCACCCATGATGTTCGCCACGTACGTCGAACCGAGCAGCAATGCCAATGGGCTCGCGGTCGACAAAAAGGGCGGGCTCTATGCCTGCGAACACAGCGGCAGGCGCATCTCACGCATCGAACCCGATAAAACGGTGACCAGCATCGTCGACAATTACCAGGGCAAAAAATTCAATAGCCCCAACGACATCATCATCCGCGATGACGGCAATATTTACTTCACTGACCCTCCCTATGGTCTGCCCCAGGGCGACCCCGGCGAGCTCGGTTATCAAGGTATCTTTCGCGTGACGCCCGTCAATAGCGTCGAGCTCATTGCGAACGACATGTCACGGCCCAATGGCATCGCCCTCTCCCCCGACCAAAAAACATTGTATGTCAACGACACCGCGTCCGGCGAACTACGCACCTACGCGCTCGGCGATAACGGCTTGCCAGGCGCCATGAACAAACTCGTCACGACCAGCCCGAATCCGGACGGAATGGCCATCGACGACCAAGGCAATATTTTCGTGACGACCAGCGTCGGCGTCGAAGTCTATGCGCCCGACGGTAAACTCTGGGGCACCATTCAAGTCCCCGAACAACCATCGAATTGCGCATTCGGCGGCGCCGATCGAAAAACATTGTTCATCACCGCACGCACTTCGCTTTACCGCGTCACCGTCCAAGGAACCGGAATGTACTGAATCCAACGAGCCACGTGCGTTGACGGTGCAATTGAAGGCGCCAATACGTAATCCCCAAAGCCGAATGGCCTTCGAAACCGTTTCCAAACGGTTCTGGGAGGCCCCGGGGTCTCACCGATCGACTTCGAAGTGCCCGAGGTAGGCCGACTGGCTTGGGCGATCGGTATGGAAACGCTTGCCATAAGCCTTTCGGGGTGCTCGATCGAGGTGGAAACGGTCGAGGAAGACCGAATGGCCTTCCTGATCGGCTTCTACACGTAATTTTCAACCCTATCGGCCTTCCTGCTATCAATCTACTTGCTTTCCAGGGCAAACCGCGCCGCGTGGAAATTCTTGGCAATCGGTCACTGAGCCCGTAATCTCTGTCGAGGAGCACCCTCTTCGCCCATGATCACACGCGACCGCGACGCCCACCACAAGCTAGAACTCGTGGTCTTCGCTGCAGGCGATGAAGCCCTCGTTTACGCACTTCCCGCGTCGGGAAAGCTCATCATTGGCCGAGCCGAAGACGTCGACATTCGCATCGATGATGCGTCGGTATCGCGTCGTCATGCCGCACTGCATCTCGATGCGGCGATGCGTATCGAAGATCTTGGGAGCTCCAACGGAACCGACGTGCGCCGTCGCGGAGAGCGTTCGGGCTCTGCAGACAATACGCGGAAAGTCTATCGAAAACCGGGTCTTACGTTCACCGTCGACGTTGGCGAATGCATCCTCATCGGCACGACCGTGGCCACGATTCGGAGGCTACGCTCATCGCGAGGGTCCGATCCAGCGCCTCCGCCGCCGTCCGATCGTGTGGTCGTGCAGGCTCCTGTGATGCGAGAGCTTTATGAGAATGCCCGGCGTATTGCGCGATCGGACATGCGCGTGCTGATCCTTGGCGAGACGGGGGTGGGCAAGGAAGTGTTGGCGCGCGAAATACACAAGGCATCACCGCGAACGAAGGGGCCATTTTTGGCGGTTCATTGCGCGGCGCTCAACGAAAGTTTGCTCGAGAGCGAGCTCTTTGGGCACAGGAAGGGATCGTTTACGGGCGCAACGGAAGACAAACCGGGGCTCTTCGAGGCGGCGCATGGCGGGACGGTGTTTTTGGATGAAATTGGCGAGCTTCCGACGGCGGTGCAAACGAAGCTCTTGAGGGCGCTCGAGGAGGGCACGATTACGCGCGTGGGAGAACAAACGCCTCGAAAAATCGATGTCCGATTCATTGCGGCGACGAATCGCGATTTGGAGACGGAAATCGAGCAGGGCAAATTTCGGCGAGATTTGTTTTTCCGGCTCGAAGGGGTGTCGCTCACGGTGCCGCCGCTCTATGAGCGCGTAATGGAGATCATTCCTTTGGCGCGGCTTTTTTTGGATCAAGAGTGTCGCAAGCTCGATCGGGTGGAGGCGCCCGACATATCGGCGGAGGCCATCCGATTGCTCGAGGAATATGCGTGGCCGGGCAACGTGCGAGAATTACGCAATGCGATGCAGCGTGCGAGTGTATTTTGCACGGAGGAAGAGGTATTGCCGGAGCATTTGCCGCCGCGGATATCGGGTCGTGCGCCGCAGATTCCGCCGGCCAAGGGCAGCTCGCCGGAAGCGCGCTCTTTGGCATCGCGTGCGCCGAACGCGACGCAACCGATTGCGGAGACGGAATTGCCATTGAGCGCGGAGGAGCAGGCGGAGTATCAACAGATCATGGAAGCGCTCGACCGCAACGCGGGTAATCAGACGGCGGCGGCGAAGGAGCTGGAGATCTCGCGACGCACCTTGGTCTCGCGGCTGGAGAAGTACAGGATACGGAGGCCGAGGAAAAAATGAGAATGCGTGCTTTGCTAATGGCCATTGCCATCGTGATCATGGCAGCGTCGGTATCTCGGAACAGCCATGCGCAGGCAACGTGCATGAATGGGGGCTTTGCGTGCTCAGCGCCTCAAGCATGCACCGACAGCGGTTGCCGCGAGCCCATCTATTGCCAAAAAGATGGCGATTGTGCCAATGAGATGCTTGGATGCAACACATCTCAATACCGATGCCTCTGTATGCAAAATGCCGATTGCGGTACGTTTGGTGCATGCGTCGAGGGGACTTGCAAACGCCTGGACGAGCGTCCGGAGTGCACACGCGCGTGCATCATGGGGGCAGACTGCGGACAACCCCTGCTATGCACATTTGCGAAAGACGCGACGGAATTTGGCTTGTGTTGTCCGGCGGCCGCCGTCAATGAGGAGGAGGATTTTTCGTGCAGCGCCGGTTCGTCGAAGGCGATGGGCGGCCGCGAAATAGTACTTCTTGCATTCGCTCTTGCGTGCATTGCTAGGGGTCGAACCCGAACACGACTTGGGGAATGAAAAGAAAACTTGGTCGATAAGCGGATGTACGTTCGAGCGGCTTCGTAAATAATGGATCCTTCACAATCCGCACCGACATTTCCGGCAATAGAGGTCCCTCAGCCAAGAGAAAGAGGGCACCCATCGACAGACCGATGGTGGCCGGCCCCACACGCAATGAGGCTCCGATATCGAAAGTCGCATAGGCAGGAACGGAGCGCTCGATCTCGCGCCCCGAAGCCGCCAATCCAAAATCGTCAATCGGCCCGAAGGCACCCAAGTGCCGCGCATTGACTTCATTTTTTGATTGTGCCCCCATGAGCCCACTGCCCGCTCGCACGAATGCGTTCAACCGATTGTCAATGGATGGTTCCCAAGCGATCGATATACCCATGAAAGGCGCGAAAAGGGGCACACTATGATAGAGCGTGATTCCGGTATTGAAAAAGCCGTTCGGAATGCCCGGCGTCCACGCGTACAATAATCCCATGGCCAGACCCAACGAAACGTCGCTCGGCAAGCGATAACCACCGCGTGATTGAGCCAGGACTCCCGACAATGGCGAGAGTAAGCCCACTGAACCGAGATCGATTCCGCTCCATCCGATGGCGGGGCCTACGGTTGCTTGGACAAACCATTTGCCGGATGGCGGTGGAGGCGGAGGAGGCACGGGGATTTGCAATGTGAGCGTATCGCCGCCTTGGCCGGAGAAGCGCACGGTCGATTCGGGCTTGCCCGGGAGCAATACTCGAAGCAAGTGTGTACCGGGCATCAGATATATGGGCTTCGAACGGGGCAACGAGCCGCAAGCATCGTCATCAATTGAAAACGAGCCTTCTCGCTCGTCGACATATGCAATGACGACCTCTTGCCTCAATTGGTCAATATAGTGTTTGAATTCAACGCGCTCCTTGGGATCGAGTTTTTCGTCGAATCGAATCAATATTTCTTCATACAGCGCAAGGGCTTCGGGATACCGCCCGAGCTCCCGCAAGCACAACGCGGCCATCAATGAGTTATCCGGGCTCGGATAGACTGCCCTCGACTTCATGAATAGCTCGAACGCCTTTGCGTAGTCCTTGGGCTCCTTGGCGAGAAGCGCGTCAGCCTCGTCATACAATAGCTGCGCAGGTGCTTTCAATGATTCCGGTGCGGTCTCCGATGAAAATGCTTCCGGCGGACATGTCGCCCACGCATTGGATGAAAGAATGATTATCGTTGCGAGCACGACCAAACAAGCACGGCCGCGCTGGTGCACAATTTCGTCATATGAGCGGAAACGAGCTCGAGTGTTCATCGAAGTCTGATAACTGTTTGACGTGTAGCTGCAGGCGGTGACGTTTCGGGTTGCTTTGCAGGCGCTTCGGAGGATTGCGACGCGGCTGCGGATGAAGTGGACGCTAATTGAATGGATGCGGTTGGTCGTGGCGAACTCATCAACATGGTATTGCGCGCAACGCCGGGCAACTTGGTTTGTGTCGACACCGCCGTCGTCGCCGGTGTGATATCTTCTTTGGATCGCGATGACGTGATCTGTTTGTTGCGCTCGGATGACAACCTCTCGAGCTCTGCGAGCTTTTCGTCCTTGTCTTTGTTCTCGCGAAGCGCAGACTCGAATTGCGTAATATAGGCGCGCTCCACCTTCAATATTTCTTCCTGGGCAGCCGCTCGCTCGCGGTCTCTGCGTGCGCTTTTGCGTTCCGCCTGAACATACATCGTGCCCATCATGCCCAAGATTGCAACAATGACGGCTCCAAGTACGACAATCACCACACGTCGCCGCTGACTTGCTCGCACGCTCGCGCGGACGAATGCCGCCGCATCGGTCGACAATCGCACTTCGTTTTTCCGGACAAGCTCACGAGCAAACGCGAGCCGCCTCCCCGTCCATAACCCAACACTCTCCGGATCCTTTTTCCATCGTGCTCCGTCACGCTCGATTTCTTCGGCGAGCATCCTATCGCCGCGTGCCTCGGCAATCCAATAACGGAGCCGCTCCCAGCGCGTGAGCAGTGCCTCGTGCGCCACCGTGACGCCATCTTTCGAGGGCACCAAAAGACGCGCCTTCCCCAGCGCCGTGATGACGTCCCGCGCCGCTTCTCCCGCAATCTGTACGAGCTCGTCTTCGCTTTGCGCCCGGCGAGTGCCTTCGGGCGTGGTCAATGCAAGCAAAACGGAGCGGACGACGTCCATGGATTCGGGATCCGCCTCCACCATGGCCGAAATGGTCGCTTCGGCGTGCCTTTCGAGCGCCCCTTCAATGCCCCCGATTTTTTCAAAAGCCGCGCGCGTCAATCGCTTGTTTTCCTGATCCCGCGCATTCCACATTTCCGCCAAAGCGAATTCGACGAGCGGCATGGCATCGACGGCTCGATCGATTGCATGAAACAATTCCTTTTCCAGCTCGGCGTCTTCCAATCGATAACCGTATGCTTCCAAAGCGCCGAGCACACTGTCCCGCCAATCCATGGGACGAAGCGGCTCGACGAGACACAAAGCATTGGCAATCGTTCTTCCGAGCGGACCCAGGTTGAGGAGTGGGTCGAGCAAATCGCTACGCGCTGCAACGACCGCGCGCACACCAGGAATCGCACGCTCGCCCATGTGCACGAGCACTTTGGCCGCGGCATCGCGACTTTCCGGGATCGACGTCGTCACCAATTCTTCGAGTTGATCGACGAACAAGACGACGCCACGTTCTTCCACATTGGCTCGTTCGGCCAAAGCCGCCACGAGCTGCTCTTCGTCGAGGAGGGGTGCTTCCGGCACGAATGCTGCGATTGCTGTGTAAATGGCGGCGAGTGGATCTCGACCTGGTTCGACGATAACAACGTCCCACGCTTTCGGCCATTTGGACAATTCTCGTCCGACGAGAGCAGGCAAGAGCGCTGCCCGTGCCAAACTCGATTTTCCACTGCCCGATGGCCCCACGAGCGCGACGAGCCCCTTTTTGCGAAGCAATTCGAGGGCTTTGGTCATTTCATTGCGCCGACCAAAGAATACATCGCGATCGCGCGCTTCGAACCTGCGCAAACCGCGAAAAGGCCCTTCGTTTTCGGGAGGAAGGTCCCGTTTTCGCCCGCCGAGCTCCAGACGAATTCGTTCGAGCTCGTGCTCCACCTGCAATGCTCCACGCGGCCGATGTTCTGGACGCGGCGAAAGCAACCGATCGACCAAAGCAGCGAACGCGGGCGGAATGGCCCGCGTGCGCGATGCAAGTGGTTCCGGCGGGATTTCTCCGGAAGTGACGCGTGAATCGAGTATCACGGCGCCCTTGGCGCTCGTGCCGATGTGCGCGGGCAATAGCCCGGACAAACAGCGATACAAAGTTGCTCCGAGCGCATACAAATCGCTGGCTGCCGAAGGCGCTACGCGCCTGCCCGCGCACGCGGGATCGATGTACCCTTGCGTGCCGGTCGCCATGCCCGTCACGGGCGCGGTTTCATCCGCGAAAGTTTGTCCCGACAGAACATCGGACAAACTCGCGGCGACCACTTCACCAAGTCCATCGTCGCTCGACGCTGCGATTCCAAAGTCGATGAGCTTGTAGGTTCCGCGAGCATCTTCGACGATGTTGCTGGGCTTGATGTCGCGATGAATGATGCCTGCTTCATGCACGGCGGCGAGGGCCGAAGCGATCGCGATGCCGACGGCAAGCGTTTCTTCGACGCTCAGGGTGCGATCGGCTCGAAGCCGATCTTCGAGCGATCGGCCTCCGAGTAGCTCCATCGCGAGCCCCATGACGCCGATGGATTCGTCGATGGCGAGCGCGTAAAAGCGCGCCACGTGTGGATGTTCGACGCGCCCGAGCGCGCGGGCTTCTTCGATGATGTCTTCCTTGTCGGCACCGAACTCGTCGAGAGCAAAGAGTTTCACGGCGGCAAGGCGCACTTCGGTTCGCCCGTACATCTCGCGGGCGAGCCAGACGGGGGCATACCCCCCTTCACCGCGCTCTTCGACCAGCAAAAACGGGCCGATTTTTCGCTCTGACGCGGGGCGTTCTAGAAGGCGCGTGAGGGCCGGGGCGCGTGTCGTCATCAGGACAAGGTGGGGAGAGAATGCACGAGTAAGAAGCGGACGTAAAGGGAAGGCTGACGACTTCGACAAACACGACCGTGACGCAAGATTTCGTGCATGTTTTCGAGCTTCGCGGCATTTTCGTCGTTGCTATGAATGAGGAATCTCGGATATACTCGATAACATGGCGACGGCCGTTGAGCTTTCCGCGCGCGAGCAAGACGTCAAGGATGAGCTTCTCGAGGCTCTCTTCGGATCGCTTGAGCTTACGGAAGTGCTTGGCAAAGCGCATGGCGCCTTGTCGCAGCTCGTGCCGGTCGATCATGGAGCGCTTTGCGTGAGCCGCCCGGAGGGGCTCGCTGCGTACGACTGGATCGTGGCCGAAATGCCGGAAGTATTTTTTGCGGAATATGCTTCGATGGTGCCGCATGATTTCGTGCGCACCGCCGTCGCCGAACGGCCCAATCTGGTTTTACGCGACGAGGAGATGCTTCCGCGCGAAGAAATCGAGCATAGCTTTTTGTATCGATATTGTCGCACCATCGGCATGAACGTCGAACACGTCATGGCGGTGATGCTGGCCGAGAGAGGTTCGTCCTGGCACGGAGGGCTGGTTTTGTACCGGGACAGGCGCGTGGCTTTTTCCGACAGGGAAAAGTCGATATTGCAGCATTTGTCGAAATATTTCACGTCGGCCGTCCGCAATTGCAAACGGTTTGGCGAACTAGAACGACGAAGCTCGCTCATCGATACGCTGCTTTCCACGCGCAGCTTCGAGGGCATCGTCTTCGGCGCCGATGGTACGGAAATCGCCCGTACGACGGGCATTTCGGCGCTCCTTTCGAAATGGTTTCGCGTCGCAGAGCTCGGGCCCGGCGGGTTGCCTCGGTTCATGGCACAAGAATGGGTCGAGCTTGGTAAATCATTACGTTCGTCGCCACCTCCAAGACCGTGGTGGCGAAGTGGCAAAACCATTTCGCCTACCCTGTCGCATTTGGAGCTTCGGGTGTCGATCGCACCTTTGCCACGCGCAAATGGAGCATTTGCGATTCACGTGGAGGAAGTGCCGCAACTCGTTCCGATGCCGCAGGCGTGGAAAAATGCCTTATCGACAGCAGAACTCAGGGTGGTCGAGCGCGTCTGTTGGGACAATGCGCTCATCGCTTCGGATTTGGGGATATCGGATCAGACGGTCAAAAAACACCTTTATCGATCCTTCGACAAACTGGGTGTTTCGAGCCGTGGGGCACTGATTCATGCCGCTTGGCGACTTTCTTCGACGCTCTCGATGACCGAGAACATTCCCAAGTAGAGCGCTGTCGTCACCGCCGCGGAAAGTGCAATGGAATCCCGGTCGGCGGGGAGCGAGACCACGCCGAGCACGCGGCGAAGCAGATCGATATGGTGTTCATCGGCGTCGGCATGCCCTTTCAAAAACGACACGCCCTGGTCGATGCCATGGATGCGGTTTTTCTTGACGAGGTTTTCTGCCGTCAAACCAGCTCGCGCTTGCGAAAGCGATTCGAGCACGTAGGCCGTGCCCAGAAAACCGAGCGGAGAGCCCGCTTCCACTTGGAACTGATTCCAAGCGACGTAGGCCGCGACCGCATGCGAGGGATCCGGCGGCATACGTTCATCAATGGGACGGTCGATGGCTTCGAGGTCCGCGACCAACCATTTTTCATGGCCGTCTTCTTCGTCGGCCTTTTGCAAAAAAAGCCGCGCCAACGTGGGCGCTCGACGCAGCATTCCAAGCCGCTCGCCAGCTCGGCGCAAAAGCGGGCGCGTATGCCGAACATAGAGATAGGTTTGCTCGAGAAATGCCGCATATTCATCGGTATCCACGTCACCTGCCAAAAAGCGCCGGGCTGCAGGATGTACATCGAGCGAATCGAGCAAGTCGGAAACGACGGAATCGAGTCTTTGTACCAGAAAATTCATGACGGTTTCCTTTCCGGCATCAAGCTGCCATGGGTTGTCGCTCGTGAAATGGGCATTGATCGGCCACCGCTGCAATGAACGGCAATGCGCACATGCGAAAGCGCGGGTCGAACATGGGTGGTCCGACGAACCGAGCGTGCATTCGGCGGGCGTAAGAATCGATGGTGCGTGGCAAAGGGACGTTCGCGTCACCTGCAAGCGCGCGCGAACGCACCCGTTCGTCGTAAAATGGTCGGCGCGGAAAAAGCGGCGCGACAAGGGCATTGCGTCGTTCGAGAACCAGGTCGTCCCGGACGAATCCTTGCAATACGAGAGCTCGTTGAATGATGAGCGCATCGTCGAGCGCATCCGTCTCCATGTTGGCCCCTGCAATCCAATGGGTCACACCAAACCTCGAGCTCAACCGAAGAGCCGCTGCATGAAGCAGCGATGCTACAGGCGACCCTCGGTACGCAGACAATACGCAAAACCGCGTAGTCTCCGCTGGCCGAAGGCCGGCTTTGGCCAATGCAGCGAGGTCGTAATGCGACTCGATCGAGAGGCCAAACAACGTGCCATTGGCCAGGGCGATTTCTCGATTGGGCAAAAGCAGCCTCACGGCACCGACGGCTTTGCGCCCATCGTATGCAACGATGTGCAGCGTCGTGGCGAGCGTGTCGAATGGTTCGAATTCACGCGGAATGGTTCCAACAGCCGTTTCGAGATACCCGAGCTCCCGGGCGAACACCTCGAAACGAATCCGCAATGCGTCGTCGATACGACGCTGGGTTTTGGCGAGGGTGCAACGGATCTGGGGCATGGCGTCCTTCGGCAGCGCGGGAAAAACGCCTCGCGCACCGTAAACGACGCTCATTGCATGCTCCGTGCCAAACCTGGAAAAGCCGAAATGATTGCTTTCGGCGGATACGGCACCGTTCGGATTCACGATTTGCGCAAATGGCGCATTGCGCAAGTCGTCACCGTTGCACTTGATGTGCAGGCACGCGCCCTCTCAATGGCGTTTCGTTATTCGGCAATTCTACATCGTCACCGAAACGCCAACCAATTGCGTGTCATGTCAAACGATCCGGCATTGCAGCACGGCGTTCAATCTCGCCGAGTAGCCCCAGCGACTCGACATCGACAATGATGTCTCGCGCATCTGCCGCCGATGGCGCCGGCCGCGGGGGCCTCTTGCGACGCGCAACGAGCGAACGATCGACCGCTTCGATGCACCTTGCTCGGAACGTCGCGTCGCGCTCGCACTCGCGCACGAGCGCTGCATGCGCTCGATCCTGAAAGTCCTCGTTCGAGCAGACGAGTAGCGCGTCACATCCGGCCCGAATCGACAGGACAGCCGAATCCTCGATGGCGTACGTCGCGGCCACCGCGGCCATTTCGAGGTCGTCGGAAAAAAGAACGCCACGGAAACCAACGTCGCGACGGAGCAGATCCGTGCACACGGACGGTGACAAAGTGGCTGGCACCTTTGCATCGAGCGATGTGACCACGACATGCGCGGTCATGAGCGTTCCGAGGCCCGCCTGCGCATACGCTCGAAATGGGACGAGCTCGACCTCGGCGAGACGCGAGCGCTCATGGTGCACGATGGGGAGCCCGACATGACTGTCGACGGAGGTATCGCCATGTCCGGGGAAGTGCTTGCCACATGAAAGCACTCCGCTTTCCTCGAGACCGAGCGCAAACGCAACGGCAAGCGATGCGACGAGATCCGCGCGCGTCGCAAACGATCGATCACCGATGATGGGATTGTCAGGATTCGAATCGACGTCGAGGACGGGAGCAAAGTCGAGGTTGAAGCCAAGCGCCGCAAGCGCTCGACCGAGGTGTTTGCCGACGCGCGACGCCAAATGGAAATCTTCGGTTCTTCCGACGAGGCGCATCGGGGGCAGCGCGGGAAACCAGCCACGGAGGCGAGCTACGCGCCCGCCCTCCTGATCGACGGCGATGAAGGGCGGTAGTTCGCTGGGACAAACCTCACGAATCGCCGAGCAGAGCGCGTGTGTCGACGGCAGATCGAGCACGTTACGCTTGAACAAGATGGCGCCTCCGCGTAGCCCCTCACGAAGGGACTTGGCGAATCGATCAGGAAGCGCCGTGCCGTCGAAGCCACCGACGATGATTTGACCACAAAGAACTGGAAGAGAAAGATCAGCGGCTTGCATCGCGCTCCTTGCGTGATCGCCTGCGCAAAAGTCCAACACCTGCCATCGCGACGCCAAACGCCATGCCGAGCGGTCCCGATCGTCGGCTCGCGGTCTTGTCGCTCGTGGGCCACGCGCAACCGCCGGACGTCGCGTCGACCTTGCCGGTCGCGCGCCAAACGTCTTCACCGATCTCGAGCTCGCGTGGCGTTTCGATGGATTGTCCCGCAAAACGCACGTCCACCGTCATGGTTTTCCCACCGGTACCGCGTTCACCCGCGACGGCAAAGCGGAAGAGGCCATGACGAACCTTTACGAGCGGCGATACGACGATGCCTCCAGAGACGATCACTTCGAGGTCGGTGCCAGCAATGCCCGTAGAAACTTCACCTTGCTCGTTACGTAGCTCGACCGTTCCCCACACGGGCCACGTCGGATCGGGTCTGGCGTAAGCGCTCGAAAGCACCCACCAACTTTTCTCGATCGAAGGCTGCTGCACGGTGCCTTGTTCATCCGTGAGCATGCGACGTGCACCTTCGAGGTCGAGCGCTCCGACGCCGAGCTGCGTTTCATGCCGAACGGTGCCAACGGGGTAACGAGCGCCTGCTTGAAGAACGTTCGTCACACGCTGTTGCGTAAGCGTTTTGTCGAGCTCGAAGAGCAGCGCGATGGCGCCGGCCACATGCGGCGATGACATGGATGAACCGGACGTGATCGCGTGCGTTTCATCGACGAGATAACAAGGCTGTCCGTCTGGACAACCTGCGCCATCGAAGAGACCACCCGGGCCTTTGCGCGGATCTGCGGCGTCGCTCATGGCCGCAGCGACAAACCCACCGGGCGCGCTGATTTCAGGCTTGGCCACGCCAAACGGCGTCGGACCCGCCGCGCTGAAGTAACACATGCTGTCGGGGAGCGGATTGAGCTCGCCACCGACGGATGCCAGCTCGAGCGCTTCGGTCGTGAGCGGATCCCACGTGACACGATTCAGCGTGCACCCAACGGCAAGAATGTTCGGGTGGCTCGCCGGAATTGCGATCGTTCCTTGTCGAACGGCCTTCTCGAAGAGCAACCCGAGCGAGCTGCTCGTCGAGACGTCACCGAGTCCGGTGACCCAGAGCTGAGCGTCTCCGTGACCAGATAGTACGATGTCGAAGGTTCCTTCTTCCCACGCACCGCTCCACGCAACGACCGCGCTGTTGGTGTTGTCAGTGAGGGGGGTTTTGCCATTCACGAGGCGATTGACGACGGCAGCCGTCGTTCCACCTGCGCCGTCATAACCAGCTTCGTCTCCGGGTTCTACGAGACGAACCCATTGTTGTCCACCGGGTGCGTCGAGACCAACGCTGACTTCGTCGCCAGGGCGAAACGTAATCCAAACGAAACCATTTCCATCTTTGGACTTGGGAGTCGCAATCGGTACACGTGTTTCGGTACCAGCAGTGACGCGTACTTCCGTGTGGATACCGAACGGGCCGCGTTCCTTGATTTGATACATCGTGCCGCTGTTGCCCGCCGCAGCGACGATGGCACGACCAGGCTTGTGGTCCCCCGCAAGTGCCGCCAAACCTTGCTCGAGGACGCTCGAGCCATCGTGCGGACCAAAGTCACCACCGAGGCTGAGATTGATGACGGCAGGCATGCCCATCGCCGTCGCCCGCTCGTCGATGAACTGCGCACCGATGAGCACGTCGACGTCTTGAAAACCCGCGTCGGACGACGGACTGGAGATCACGAGCGTCGCTTCGGGAGCAAGCCCCACGTAGGTTGGGGTTTGTCCTCCCATGAGCCCGCCATTGCCTGCCGCAATCGATGTGACGTGCGTGCCGTGGCCAAACGAGTCACCAGGAAGCTCGAGCGCCAACTGACCGCTCATGATCTTGTCGAGGTCCTCGCCCGAGAACACTGCGCACGCGACTTGCTTTGGATCCGTACAACCGAACTTCTTTTCGAGCTCGGGATGAAGCCCGGCCGGTTTACGCCCGCCTTGGAGTAACCACGCGATACGACTCCGGCCCTCGATGTCGCGAAAGTCGGCGTGGGTGACGTCGATGCCCGTATCGACGATGCCTACGACGACGCCCTTGCCAGTACCCAAACCGGTTGCCTGACGAAACGCTCCGACCTTGGTCCACGTGCCGGACACGTCGAGCAGTGGCTTGAGTGGAGGCGATACCGTGAGCGCAAAATCAGGGTGCGTCTTTCCAAACTCTTCCACTTCAGAAGGCGCGAGGCGAATGGTTGCAACGCCAGGCGCGACGGGGAGCAGTCCTAGCGATCGGGCATCGACACCTGGCGGCAAGTGCACACTGACGGCGATGCGTCCCGACGTGTCCGCAAGTGGATGACGCTTGTTCGGAGCATCGAGCAGTCGCACGAGCGATCGCGCCGGAGCGTGGTCGGCGTGAACCTGCGAGGCGAGAAGGAGAATGGCGAGGGAGGAGAAGACCAACGATGGGCGGGCAAGCACTCACCCATCGTACAGCATGGATCACACGGGCGGCACGATGTGCTTCTTGGCTGGTCGCGGTTCTGATTTGGCAGCGTAGCGCGCAAAACGTCGCGATATTTCGGCGCGTAGTGCGTTTGTCGGAACGATCGCGTCGACGACGAGCTCACTCGCAATCTTCACGAGATCCACATCTTCGCGGTACTCGTCGCGGAGCTTCTGCACCATCGCGTCGCGTTCGGGTCCCGCGGGAACCGCCTGGATTTTGTTGTAAAAGACCGCATTCACCGCGGCGTTTGGACCCATCACGGCGATCGACGCACACGGAAGCGCGATGCACGCATCGGGCTCGAACGCCGGACCACACATCGCGTAGAGACCTGCCCCGTACGCTTTGCGCACGATGACGGAGATCTTCGGAACGGTCGCTTCACTGACGGCCGCGATCATCTTCGCACCTGCTCGAATGATTCCCTGCTTTTCGACGAGCGTTCCGATCATGAAGCCGGGAACGTCTGCGAGATAGAGCAGCGGGATGTTGAAGGAGTCGCAGAGCCAAATGAAGCGCGCGGCTTTGTCAGCCGAGTCGACGAAGAGCACGCCACCCTTGTACTTGGGCTGATTGGCGACGATGCCGACGACACGCCCCTCGATGCGGGCAAACCCCGTGAGAACTTCCTTCGCCCAGAGCTTCTTGATTTCGACGAACGATCCTTCGTCGATCACGGCATCGATGACCGCCATCATGTCGAACGGCTTGTTCTCGTCCGCGGGAATGATCTCCTCGAGCGGCTTCGATGCGGCCTTTGCTGGACGCGCCTCGATGATCGACGGCGATGATTCGTGATTCTGCGGCATGAGGGCGATGTAGCGTTTGGCCCAAGCAATTGCGTCTTGCTCGGTCTTGACCAGCACGTCACCGCAACCCGATTCGGAACAGTGCATGCGTGCACCGCCGAGCTCTTCGAGCGTTACCTTTTCGCCAATGACCATCTCGGCCATGCGTGGCGAACCGAGGTACATGCTCGCGTTCTTGTCGACCATGACGATGACGTCGCAGAACGCGGGGATGTACGCGCCGCCTGCTGCAGAGGGCCCGAAGAGCAAACAGATTTGCGGGATCTGTCCACTCAACTGAACTTGGTTGTAGAAGATGCGCCCCGCACCGCGACGGCCCGGGAACATTTCGATCTGGTCCGTGATGCGCGCACCGGCCGAGTCGACCAAGTAAAACAGCGGACAGCGCAAACGAGCCGCAGTCTCCTGGATGCGCAGGATCTTCTCGACCGTGCGACGTCCCCACGAACCGGCTTTGACCGTCGAATCATTCGCCATGACGGCAACGATGCGGCCGTCGATGGTGCCCGTCCCCGTGATCACACCATCGGCAGGAAGCTCGGGGTCGACCGCGTTGGCGAGTAACGCGTCTTCGACGAAGCTGTTTTCGTCGAGCAAAAGGTCGATACGTTTTCGAGCGAAGAGTTTCCCCTGCTCGAGGTTTTTCTCGTGGTACTTGGGTGCGCCCCCTTGCTCCACGCGTGCACGGAGGTCTTGCAGTTTTCGGTCGTCGAGGGACATGGCGATGGCGGCATAGCGCTACTTGCGCCGCGCCAAAAGCTCTCTTGCTGCAACCTCTAGCTCACGCGCATTTCTCGCGACGAGCACGCGATCGACGACCGCCGCATACCGGGGCATCGCGTTGTCTCCCGTGCCCCAGCTCGCCGGAGATTCGGGACAAATCCAAAGCACGCTCCCTGCACGACGACGAAGCCGTTCGACGACCGAAACTTCGTCACCGAGAAAGTTCGTCCGACCATCGCCAAGGATGACGACGGTGACGCGGCGATCGATGGTTTGTCCGAGCAGCTCTTCGAACATGACGAGGGCGCGTCCGTAGTTCGAATTGCGGGTGCGGTCGACGATGGTGCCTTGTTCGATGAGGCCAAGCGCAACGGCGGATGGTTTGCGCTCAAAAAGTCCCGTGGTTTCGACGGTGTCGCTGACGAAGACGAACGAGCGTGTGCCGCCGAAGAGCTCTTGCGATACCGCGACGAACTCGAGGAGAAACCGCGAGGCAAGACGCACGGAATCCGAGACATCGCAAAGAAGAACGAGAACGGGTTTGTCTCGACGGCGTGCTCGACGCGCTGGCCGGAAAGGCACTCCACCCGTGGACAGACTCCGTCGAAGCGTGCGCCGCACATCGATTCGACCATGCGCACGCCGCTTCTGACGGACACGTTCAGCCCCACGAAGCCGCTCGGACAAACGTCGCACTGCGCGTCGCACTTCATCGATTTCGTCGGGCGAAAGCGATGCAAACGGTCGATCCACCGCACGTGACGCAGCCGCGCCCTCATCTCCAAGACGTCGCTCGAGAACCTGTGCGACATGTGTGCGCACACGTCGCTTCATGGCGTCGAGCTCTTCACGCAGCGCCGCAGCGAGCTCTGCTCCACGTTCATCGCCAAGCGCCTCGCGAAGCACGTCGCGCATACGCACCAGAGCAGAACCAAGGGCGCTGAGACCGAGACGCTTGTTCGCCTCTTGCGCAAAGTAGCCAACTTGAAGCGAGCTACTCATGGGAGCGAGGACGCGCGCTATCCCTGCAGCGGACAGCAGTTGATCGAGCTCGCTCGCGTCACCAGCGAACGCGAGCATGCCGGCAGCGTCGCCCGAGGATCGTTGCGCCGCGGCATCGAGAACTTCGCGAAGCACGGCGAGCTCTGCGTCACGAAATCCGCGGGCAGCGAGGCGGCTCCAAAGGTTGCCTGGATGCGATCGGGCGCTGGAGAAAAATCGGTCGAAACAATCACCGAACAACGCGAGCTCGCGCTTGTTCGTCGCAAGCACGGTGGACAAACCATCGCGAAGCATTTGCCTGTCGGAAAAACCCACGAGCGCACACACGCGTGCAGCATCGATCGCTTGCGCGGTCGACACGGGCAGGCCGTCGCGACGGAGCACCCAGAGAAACTCGTCGAGAACTCGTAGCAAAAAACCTCCAAGCCCCTGATTTGAAACGGCTCGAGCAATTCGAGGCTAGCATGCGGGCCATGCGGAGCTTCGCTCCTCCACGCTGGGTCGTGCTGCTGTTCGCCCTTGCGACAGCGTGCACGCCTGCGACCGAGTCGCAATCGTCGTCGGCGACGAATCCATCTTCTTGGAGCAGCAACGAATCGGACGCCGAAGCGCGTTCGAAGGCGACGTCTGCGACACCGGACAAACCCACGCGGTGGGAGCATGCCGATGGGCTGAGCACGTTCCGCAAAGCAGCTCCGCGCGCTCGCTCGCAGCATCTCGACGGCGAGTACGACGCGGAAGTGCTCGCGAACGACAAAGCCGCGACCTACCCGGCGCTCGGACCGCTTCGCCAGCTTCCGGTGGGCTCGGTGCTCGTCGAAGCGCTTTACGCGCCGGGACGTCCGGAAGTGGCGACCTACTTTGCGATGGTCAGACAGCCTTCAGCGACGGGCAGTGCGTGGGAGTACTTGGTCGTTTCGAGCTCCGGCATGGTCGAAAAACGAGGAAGCCTGACGCTGTGTGGTCGCTGCCATGCCGAAGCGCCGCACGACCACGTCTTTGGTCGCCCACGCTGAACCCAAGCTACGCAAAAATTGCATAACTCGAGGGCAACCGCGACAGCGATGCCTGACCTGCGGGTACTGCGTAAGAAATGAACCACCGAGGTTGCTCGGTCATTCCGAACTGCCGCTGAGTCTGAGCGTCGAAACTGATCGGATGGCACGGCTGCTGCTCTAGGCGAAGGCAGCCGGACGCGTCGATGAGCCGCAGCCGGTCTCTTTGCTTCGTTTTTGATTGGCTTGCCTTGACTTGATGGGCCGTGTTTCGGCTCGGACCATCGACTTTTCTTCGTCGGGCTATGGGTAGCCCGGCGAATCTTGCTTGGCTTGGTTGTCTTTGCCGTCTTCGGGTCTCTGGCTCTTGTCTTTGGTTACTTGCGTCGGTCGCATTCGCTTCAACTGAACGAGCGTAAAAACACGCGGTGGCTCCCTCGGGGTCGCCGCGTGTAGCTTTTTGTGGTCTGAGAAAAGTGACGGGCCGAAAAAAGAATCGCCCGGAGCGCTCGTGTCGGATTTCTTCTTGACAGACGACCACAAGCCGCCTAAACGCCCCCACTCACGTCGCGCTACCACGCGGAGCGTGACTCGAAACACCTGTAGTCTGCATTGCGCCCATAGCTCAGCTGGATAGAGCATCGGCCTACGAAGCCGGGGGTCGGAAGTTCGAATCTTCCTGGGCGCGCCAAGCACCGAACCTCAGCCTTGCGATGACGCAAGGAAGCCTCACATGAGCATTCCGCCCGATTCAACCACTCGGGTGAACGTCGCGCAGGACGAAACGTTCATGCGTGTCGCCATCGAAGAGGCGAGCCTCGCAGCAGTCGATGGCGACGTGCCCGTGGGTGCGGTCGTGGTCGATGCAACTGGCAACGTCATCGGGCGCGGACGAAATCGGCGTGAAGTCGGGCAAGATCCGACGGCTCACGCGGAAATCGAGGCGATTCGCGACGCTGCGAGAAACCGCGGCGCATGGCGGTTGCTCGACACCACCGTCTACGTGACGCTCGAACCATGCCCGATGTGCGCGGGCGCTTTGGTGAACGCGCGCGTCGCTCGCGTCGTGTACGGCTGCAAGGATCCCAAAGCCGGCGCCGTCGATACCCTTTTCGCCATCGGCCGCGACGGACGGCTCAACCATCGTTTTGAGGTCCAAGGAGATGTGCTGAGCGACGAATGCGCCAATCTCCTCCGAGCCTTTTTCGCGGCACGACGCAAGCCGAAGGTTGTTTTGGACCAACCAATCCCGGACGAACCCATCGTCCCGACAAACGACTTACCAGCTGGCTGACACCCGTCAGAAATCCCCGGGACGTTCGAGATCTCCTTCTGGAGGAGCCGCATTGGTTTCTTCCGGCGGAGGCGCATCGGCACGTTTGGGCGCTGGTTGCCCGCGCACGACGGTTTCACGAAGGCCCGTTTCGAGCTCTTCGTCGGTGATCCATTGCCGCTTGTGCGCCGTCTGCATGAGCTTGCGTATGAAGTTCATCCAGCCCGGCGTCACTTCACCACCAACGCCGAAGTGCTGTTGTTTCGGATTGGGAAGGATGGACGAGATGTAGAGCGCTTGGCCGAGTGAAAGATCACTGGCCGATGTGTTGAAGTAGTACCGAGCTGCAGGACCGATGCCGTAGATCATCGGGCCGAACTCGACGACGTTCAGATAGAGCTCGAGGATCTGATCCTTGGTGAGCTCCTGTTCGAGGTAGGTCGTCAGCACGACTTCTTGAAGCTTGCGCGAAACGGTTTTTCCGCGGTCGAGGTAGAGGTTTTTCGCGAGCTGCATGCTGAGCGTGCTGGCACCTCGTACGAACTTTCCTTTGCGCAAATTGTCGCGAATGGAGTTGCGAATGGCCTCCATGTCGAAGCCGCCGTGGTGCCTGAAGCTGCTGTCTTCCGTCGTGAGAACGGCGGTCTGCATGAATGGCGAGATGGCGCCGAACGGGACCCAGCCCGCCGTGCCCGGCCCGCTTTCGACTTCGACACGCTCGCCGGCTGGGCCAACGACCCATCGACGAAACGGCTTACGGAAGCGCGCAGCGTCGATGCCGGCTGGAGCTTCCGCGATGCGACATGTGTTCGAGAGATCCCACGCAACGTCGTAGTCGTGATCGATACGCGCCGTATCGAAACGAGCGTGCCCTTTGAGTGCAAACGATCCGGCCATGCGCATGCCAACGAGATGCGGCACGAGCGCTTTCGGCGCGGCTTCGAGCATGCTCTGACAAGCCGTCAGCGGTACCTCGAATTCAGCGCGCACTCGATGCCCGCCGCCCGATGCTGAACGTTGATAGGTTCCGCGCACGGACAACCGCGTTGCGCCAACATCGACTTCACCGTCGTCGACGCGCAAAGACGACCCGTCGAGCATCATTTGGCCCTTCAAGCGAAAGGCAACATCGAGTCCCGTGATGGGATCGTCGGACAAGCTGCGACTTTGAAAGGATAGATTTTGCGCACGGCCCTGACCGTCGATGCGCAACTCCTTTCCATCTGCCGACAGGACGACGTGTGATCGCGTGGTCAGCGACGTCTTCGTGACATCGATGAGACCAAAGTCACCCTCACGAATGCCGAGTGCAGACAAGAAGATCGGCCCACCTTGGACGTCGGCGACGATCTCCGCCGCAGCATCCGTGAGCGGCACGCTCAAGCTGAACGTGAGCGCCTGTGCATCATCCTTGTCGCGCGCGTGAGGCGAAAGCTCGATCAGCATCCGCCCCGAGTCGCGACGAACGGCGAGCGAACCAGGGCCCAAGTTCAGCGACTCGCGGCCGCGCGATACCTTCGCGTGCAGACTGTCGAGCTTGATGTTTGCGCCTTGTTCGAGTGCTGCATCGAGCACATGCGCGCCGCGCACGAGCGTTGCACGCGCAGTCGTCCACGCGCGAGGAACATGTTCGGCGGGCTCGGTAGACGCCGGGGCATGCGCAGGCAGGCGCGCGTCATCGAGCGGTCCCGGAAGGGTCAGCGCTGCATCGAGCGCACGTGCAGACAGCGCTGCGACGCGATATCCGCCCTCTGCATGCTTGACGAGCGTGATGTGTCCGCCTTCCGCCGAGACGGACAGCGGGCCGACGGTGATCGTCGCCTCTTTGGCCGACAAGCCCACCTTTCCGTCCTGACGTGCGAAGTTCACGTCGACGGCGTTCACGGCTTCCGTGGGGTTGTCGCGAGTGTTTTGCCAGGACAAACGGAGCCCTACGATCTCGGCTTCCGTATGACTTCGCGTCGATGGCTCCGACTTGCTGGATGCCGTGCGGAGATACCGCGTTTGCCACTGCTCGACTTCATGCAGTACGACTTCGCGCGATCCGACGGCTGAAACCGTACCGCCTTGGAGTGCAACCTTTTTTCCACTCCAACCGACGGCAATATCGATGCTCTCGAAGTGGACGACGGAGCTCGGAATATCGGCGACCGCTACGTCGACGCCATGGAGCTTCACGCCATGCCAGGAGGGACGAACCTCGTCGATGGTGATGCTGGCGCCGTAGCGTGCGGCGGTTCGCGCGGCCTGATGGCGGACGAGAGGCCCGAAGGACAAGGCAGTGGCGACTGCGATTACGCCGCCGGCTGCGAGAGCGACTTTCAAGTGAGCAGAAGCCACGCTGGTCTAGGGTAGCAACGCCCGGGCTCAGGCAAATAAAACAGCAAAAGCGACGGGGGCGCAGGGCGCGCGCTCGAGGCTGTCGAGCACGGGCTGACGAGGCGAATGTAGATGATTGGGTGGTGAGAACGGGAATGCTGGAAAGCGAATTGCGGGCGCGCAGAGAAAAATTCGGTGGATGGAAAAGAAAAAGCCTGCAAGAGATTATCTTGCAGGCTTTAGAAAAGGACCCGGCGGCGTCCTACTCTCCCACTAGGCTTCCCCAGCAGTACCATCGGCTCCGAGGAGCTTAACTTCCGAGTTCGGGATGGGATCGGGTGTGGCCTCCTCGATTTCACCACCGGAATTTGTGGGTGCACCATTCGAGCGAATCGAAGGTGTTTCGCGTTGGTATCTCGATCACCCGATCCAGAGTCGAGATACGTTTCGTGAATTTGCGTCCGCAGTAGCATTGAGCGCTACGCAGGTTCGTCACCCGAACTCTGCGTGCGAGGAATCGACGTTTGCCTTAGAAGTATGGTCAAGCCGCACGACCTATTAGTACCGGTTAGCTCCTCCGATTGCTCGGCTTCCACACCCGGCCTATCAACCTCGTGGTCTACGAGGGGTCTTTAGGAGTCTTGCGACTCGGGACACCTAGTCTTGAGGCCGGCTTCCCGCTTAGATGCTTTCAGCGGTTATCCGTTCCGCACATGGCTACCCGGCTATGCCCTTGGCAGGACAACCGGAGCACCAGAGGTGCGTCCAATCAGGTCCTCTCGTACTATGATTAGCTCCTCTCAAGTATCCTCCGCCCACAGCAGATAGGGACCGAACTGTCTCACGACGTTCTAAACCCAGCTCGCGTACCGCTTTAATCGGCGAACAGCCGAACCCTTGGGACCTGCTCCAGCCCCAGGATGCGATGGGCCGACATCGAGGTGCCAAACCGCGCCGCCGATGTGAACTCTCAGGCGCGATCAGCCTGTTATCCCCAGAGTACCTTTTATCCGATGAGCGATGGCCCTTCCATGCAGAACCACCGGATCACTAACGCCTGCTTTCGCACCTGTTCGACCTGTCGGTCTCACAGTTAAGCTCCCTTGTGCGTTTGCACTCTACGCCTGGTTTCCAATCAGGCTGAGGGAACCTTCGCACGCCTCCGTTACTTTTTGGGAGGCGACCGCCCCAGTCAAACTGCCCACCAGGCAGTGTCCCTGACCCAGATCAGGGGCCTGGGTTAGAAGTCCAGAACAATCAGGGTGGTATTTCAACGTTGGCTCCATCGAGGCCGGAACCCCGACTTCAAAGCCTCCCACCTATCCTACGCAGATTGTCCCGAAAATCACTGCCAAGTTGCAGTAAAGGTTCATGGGGTCTTTCCGTCTTGCCGCGGGTAGAGGGTATCTTCACCCCCAATACAATTTCGCTGAGTCCCTGGTCGAGACAGCGGGGATGTTGTTATGCCATTCGTGCAGGTCGGAACTTACCCGACAAGGAATTTCGCTACCTTAGGACCGTTATAGTTACGGCCGCCGTTTACTGGGGCTTCGGTTCGTCGCTTCGCTTGCGCTGACAACTCCCCTTAACCTTCCAGCACCGGGCAGGCGTCAGACCCTATACGTCGTCTTACGACTTCGCAGAGTCCTGTGTTTTTAGTAAACAGTCGCAACCCCCATTTCACTGCAACCCAACCACGCTCTTGGAGCAAGTCCATTCACGCAGACCGGCACACCTTCTCCCGAAGTTACGGTGTCATTTTGCCGAGTTCCTTAACCAGGGTTCTCTCACGCGCCTTGGGATACTCACCCCGCCCACCTGAGTCGGTTTGCGGTACGGACACCAAAGGGGCTCTGTACGCGGCTTTTCTTGGAAGCCTGGGATTACCGAGTATCCGGAGCAAGCTCCGACCTCATCACCTCTCGAATACGCGGACTGCCGTTTGTCCCTACCGGGTCCTGGCAATCCATTCTACGTTATCGCTACTCATGCCTGCATAAGCTCTTCTCAGGCCGTTATCGGTCGTCACCGTCCGCCGTGTATCTCCTCGAGAATACTCCCCTACCGCTCTCTTACGAGAACCCGAAGCTTCGGTACCAGACTTAGCCCCGTTATATTTTCGGCGCAGGCTCGCTTGACCAGTGAGCTATTACGCTTTCTTTAAAGGATGGCTGCTTCTAAGCCAACCTCCTGGCTGTCAGAGCGTTCCCACATCCTTTGCCACTTAGCATGGATTTGGGGACCTTAGCTGTCGATCTGGGCTCTTTCCCTCTCGGCTACGGAACTTATCTCCCGCAGCCTGACTCCCGGATAGTTGTCGCCGGCATTCGGAGTTTGGTTGGGTTTGGTAATCCGGTGGGACCCCTAGCCCAAACAGTGCTCTACCTCCGTCAGTCAACTCGCGAGGCTATACCTAAATATATTTCGGAGAAAACCAGCTATCACCGAGTTTGATTAGCCTTTCACTCCTATCCACACCTCATCCCCCACATTTTCAACTGTGGTGAGTTCGGTCCTCCAAGCGGTGTTACCCGCTCTTCAACCTGGACATGGATAGATCGCTAAGGTTTCGGGTCTACGCCACGCGACTCGTCGCCCTGTTAGGACTCGCTTTCGCTTCGGCTCCACCTTGCGGCTTAACCTCGCCACGTAGCGTAACTCGCAGGCCCATTATGCAAAAGGTACGTGGTCACACATTGCCTTGCGGCCATAGTGCTCCCACTGCTTGTAGGCACACGGTTTCAGGTACTATTTCACTCCTCTAACCGAGGTTCTTTTCACCTTTCCCTCGCGGTACTAGTTCACTATCGGTCGATCAGGAGTACTTAGCCTTGGAAGATGGTCCTCCCAGATTCCCGCCGGATTGCTCGTGTCCTGCGGTACTCGGGTGTCCTGCACGGGGAGTCTCGCTTTCGCATACGGGGCTGTCACCCTCTATGGCCGGCCTTTCCATGCCGTTCTACTAGCTCGACTCTTTGTAACTCGTCGGGAGAAGTGCCATTCTCCCTGCAAGATCCCACAAC